>NZ_CP079865.1:5407792-5708225 GCF_025263565.1 Mycobacterium sp. SMC-8 | reverse complement strand
CGTCCACTTTTTCTGGGGAACCCCACGGTGATCAAGGTGCTGTCGTTGAACGCCGCGGCGAGCGCGAGCGACGGAGCGACCTCGTCGAGTTCCCGCGCGAGTGCGAACACGGGGTAGGGCTTCCCACCCCACACACCCTTGAGGAGATGCGTTCCAACTAGGTGCGCCCGACGTTCGCGCTGGTCCTGGTCGTTGTAGTGCTTAAACAGCAGGTGAGCGACCTCGACCGTTAGCACGAAGTACCTCCGCGTCGCGTACTTGAGTAAACGGAATCCGGTGTCGATGCTCGGACCGACGAAGTCCATCGCGAACTCTGCTGAAGGTTCCTCAGTCGCTGCGTTCAATGTCGCCTCGTTGGCCGCCTCGGCGTCGATCTGCGACTCGTCATCCTTCGCGCGAACGGTACGGGGGATGGCAACCCGGCGATCGGGTGATGGCACGGTGGCCAGGAACGCCCCACCCTTCAGAGTCATCGGTGTCTTCGGCAACAAGTGCTGCAATTCGAACTCGAGCATCGCCGCCAGCCACGCGTCGACAGCATCACTGCATTCCTGCTCAGACTGGATCAGGATCGAGAAGATCAGCTCGTCCCCGACGGCCTTCCATAGTGACAGGCGCCCGCCGAGGTTGGGGCACGACTTCGCGACTTCCGCCGAAAGAATCGATGGAAACTCTGTGTAGAACGCAAGGAACGTCTTGATCCATTCGTTCTCCCCGTTCTGCTTGAATTGGGTCGAGTTCTGCAGATCGCAGGAGAGGAACAGAATCGAGCCGTCGCGGTTGGCGCCTGACGCCATCAGGTGAGAAGGCCGAGGTACTCGGCGCGGACCTTCGCTGCTGGCACTGACACTTCGAAATGGCGGGCGACCCGCGACATGTCATGGCCCAGATGCTCGAAGACCGACCGGAAGTGGTCCTCGGGCATCAGGAGGTTGGACGCGAAAACGTTTGCTTGAGTCTCGGCGACATTACGGCCGAGGCGGGTGAAAGTTGAGATCGGGCCACCCACGCGATGGCTGGCTGGGGCGCGGTAGTGAAGGAAGTAATGCCCGAGCTCGTGGGCGATGGTGAACCTGTCGCGAAGCTGCGAGGTGTGTGTAGGGATGATCACCGTGAAGTCACCCGGCTCGCGCACCTCGAGCGACTCGGCGCGGTCATCAACGACAATCTCACCGCCTAGCCGCGTGAGCAGCTCGTGCACGTTGACGCGGCCGTTTGTGTCAATGACTCCGTGTTCGCGTGCGATTTGCTGGGCGTACGTCGCAATCGCGGCGTACGACAGCCTGGAACGGGGGGCCTCCACGGCACCCTGGCTCATCACGGTCATCACGTCACCTCCACTCCATCATCCCGCACTCTAGGTAAGCCCGTAGTGCGAGTTACATCGCACAGCCAGCTCCTTTGTGGTCCCGATGGCAGGGTCACTCACTAACCTGTACGCGCAGACTAGCGTGCGACGCGCGGGCGCTGGCGCTCGACACTCTGCTTACCTGAGCGACATGAGCCTAATGCGGGGTGCCGACATGTGGTGGTAAGACCTCGGCTGGGTTTACCTGGCGTCACCGGGTCATCACTGCTTGGCCCACACAACACCGGCCTGGCCACCCGGTATGGGGCATAACAACTTCATGTAGACGCCGCATAGCCAGGCGGCGCTGCCGCCGATTACCCATGCGATGACGCGTTGCTATCGAACAGTCTCTGCGGATGTGTCTGACCGGTCCACCCTCGATGCCGAGGCGAGTCAGATCGCACCAGGCCACCTCGACGCCTTGATCGCTCAGCTGCAAGGCTGTGGCGTCGTGACCATCCGAGCCCCGGACCCGGCCAGCGCACTGAATGCCGGAACCTAGCGATTTGGTTCTGATTTGCGGGTTATGTCCAGACACATTTCGCCATCGAATATTCACCGACAATGATCGAGAATCGCCCCGAATCGGCCAGAATCGCTCGGTTACGCCCAGGTTCGTAGGAGCCGGAAAGCCTATGTGCCGCTGGGAAATTCCCGGATTTGAATGCGTACTCTAAGAACGGCCAAAAACGAATCCATTGGTCGCGGGTTCGAGCCCCGCCCGCCCCACCAAGCCCCAGCAGTCCCAGTGTCCTCATCGCTCACGTCATCATCGCTCACGTCATCGGGAACGAGACATCGCCCTGCCGTCTTCAGGTCCCTCGACCGGCGGTAGAAGCCGTATCGATTCCCGACCGCTGAGCGTTACACGAATCGGACGAATGCCAGCAAATTCACATCCGCGGAGGTATCCACAGCGATCCGTCAAGCAGCTGAAACGAAACCCGTTGGCCCGAACGTGTTTAGGACCCAAGATCGACGGCCATAGTTCTCTGCGACGGGGGCCGGATCGCTGCTTTCGATCTCGATGGCAACGTCCGGAGTGCACATCGCACGTACGAGCGCTGCAGTGCCCCCGGGGTGCGCAGTCTCGCAGAAACCAAGGAGGTCACCGATGGACATGAAGAAGATCACCGCAGGTGCCGCGACCGCGGGCATGCTCGGGTTGGGTGGTCTCGGCCTCGGAGCCGGGATTGCACTGGCCGACCCGCCGAATCCGAACCCGGGGCACTCCGGCAACGGTCCGGGCCACAACAAAGGTCCGGGTCACGGCAACCCGAATCCCGTACCGGACTTCACCGGGCCGGGGGTCAACTTCGGCGGGCCGGGCAACCCGTTGCCTCCGGGTCTGGGCTTCCTGCCGCCTCCGGGACATGGTGGCCCGATGCCACAGGACCGGATTTTTCTTCCGGAGATCCCCGCTTGGGTCGTGAACCCGGTGCTGCCGCCGGTAGGCACCCCGCCGCCGCCTGAGCTGCCCGACTGGGCCGACGGCCTGACGATCGTGTGGAATTCCGACCTCAGCGCCTGGGGTGTCTGGGACGGCGAGCAGAGCGTGTTCATCCGACTTTGATCACAGGCGAAGGAGCCGCCCCGCCGCGCCGGCGGGGCGGCTCTGCGCGTCCGGCCTCCAGGCGCGTGCGGCGACCGTCAGGCCGCGCGTCCGCGCGCGTGGGAGAGAAGATCGGTGCCGTGATGCGGCGCCTGGAAGCGGTGCACGCCGGCGCCCTGCGCGTACGACAAGTGCCCGCCGAGCGCGCCGCCGACGCTGACGACGGCCAGTGCGATCATCGTCACGGCCGTGGCGCGGCGGTGACGCTCTTTGCGGTGCGCCCGGTACGCCAGCGCGAACAGCACGATGGCGGCGCCGTTGGTCGCCGCGTGCAGGAGTCCGACCCGGCGCTGTTCGCGATTGAGCAACGGAAAATCCGCCCAACCCGCCAGGGCGGTGGGTGGAGCGGCCACTAGTCCGATCCCCAACAGTCGGCGCGCGGTCGTGTGGTCCTTGAAAGCCACGTCGAACAGCAACGCGGTCGTCCAGGAACCGAGGGGAAGAAAGATCATCAAGGGATGAACAGGGTGTCCGAGCCAGGACCCGCGCAACGCCGAGGCGAGTGGTCTATTGCCCAGTAGTCGTTCGACCGTGTCGGCAGCGCGGTCAGCGGGGCGGTCGACCGCGCTGACCGATTCTGCGGAACGCAGTATCGAGTGAATGTTCATGGCGCCTCCTCGGAGGCTGAGGTACCCCGCTGCCGCCGGGCGGAACCGCAGCGGACGCTATTCGCACCCGGTTCCGTTGCCGTCCCGGTCCAGCCCGTAGATGTCGCTACCGGTGACGGTCACCGGGCCGGAGACGTAGGCGGGGCCGTTGCCGCTGCCGCCGGCGCAGTCGACGTCGCTCGCGATCGGGACGCAGGCTCCCGAATAGTTGGGGTCGCACTCCGATCCCTGCTGCAGCGGCGCCGAAACGAGATCGGCGTTCGCTGCAGGCATCAGCGTGAACGCAGCAGCAAACCCGATGACCATTACCGTGATTTTCCCCACGGCCAGCCATCGTAGCCTGCCGATCGCCATCCGGTCCGATCGTGCGGGAGGTTTGCGGGGGGACTCCTGGAGCGGGCTGGCAATGGTCCGGGCGCCGATGCAGAAAACGACCGATCTGATCCAGAAAGCGAACAAGTTGCCGCCGAGGTGTCCCTGCGGCCTGGCCGCACCGAAGGTGCCACTGCGCAGTTCGGAGTCCGTTTGCCGGTACCGCGACGCCGGCACGGGAACACGTGGGCAAGGTGTCGTGACGGAGAACTGCGATAAAGGTCTAGGTTGAGTCCATGCAGCGAACCGGTGTCCCGGATCTCGACGAACTCGTCGCTGCCCGCGATCAGATGGAGCGTCTGGTGCGGGTCATCGTCGCGATCGGTGCCGATCTGGACCTGGATGTGACCCTGCACCGGATCGTCCACGGGGCCATGGAGCTCTGCGACGCCCGGTACGGAGCCCTGGGGATTCGCGCCGCCGACGGCAGCCTGGCGCGCTTTGTCTGTGAGGGGATGGAGGAGACCGCCGCGCACCGGCTGGCCGAAATGACCGTCGGTGAGGGGATCCGCGTCGACGATTTCGGCGGGCACCAGGACCCGGAATCTCGGGATCTCCCGATGCACGCCGTGCTCGGCATGCCGATCACGGTGCGCGGAGCCGACTTCGGCGCGCTCTACCTGGTCGACGACCGGCCCGGCCGTACGTTCACCGATTCGCAGGAAGGCGCGGTCCGCGCGTTGGCCACCGCGGCAGCGGCCGCCATCGACAACGCCAGACTCTTCGAACGCGAACGGGAGTCGGCGAAATGGACCAAGGCCAGTCGCGAGATCACCACCGCACTGCTGTCCGGTGACCCGCAGACCGGACCGCTGCAACTCATCGTGAACCTGGCCCTGGAACTGGCCGACGCCGAGCAGGCGATCCTGCTCGTGCCGGGGGAGCCCGACCTGCCCGCCGACGAGGTCGCCACCCTGATCGTCGCGGCGACGGCGGGTCGCTACGCCTCCGAGGTGATCGGCCGTCAGGTCCCGATGGAAGGTTCGACCACAGGTGGTGTCGCGCGGCGCGGTCTTCCGCTGATCACCGACTCGTTCCAGTACCCGATCGAGGGGTTCACCGACGTGGGCAACCGCTCGGCGATCGTGATGCCGTTGATCGCCGACGACGCGGTGCTCGGGGTGATCGCAGTCGCACGCCGACCCCACCAGCCGGCGTTCGACAACGACTATCTGGAACTGGTCAGCGATTTCGCCCGCCACGCGGCCATCGCGTTGGCACTGGCGGCCGGACGTGAGCATGCGCTGAACCAGGAACTCTCCCAAGCTGATTCGGTCGACTCCGCCTTGATCGCCGCCACAGAGGAACTGCGCAGACTCTGGCGGGCGCGCCGCGTGCTGGCGGTCATCTTCCCGAGCCACGCCCCCGCGCCGGATGCCGCACCGGAGGTGGTGTCGGTGGGAGAGACCGTGCTGTGGACAGACCTGCCGGCGGCGACCCATCATGCGCTTCACGCTTTACGTGACGGTGACCTGCTGACGCCCACCGTGTCACAACCCGGCACGGCCGGTATCGCGATCCAGCACCCGGAAGGTGTGCTGGTCGTCTGGATGGACCTGGCCGCGGAGCGGCCGTTCACACTCGAGGACCAGACGCTGCTGACCGTGCTGGCGGGCCGCCTCAGCCAGGGGCTGCAACGCCTGCACCGGGTGGATCAGCAGCGCGAGACGGCGCTGGCGCTGCAACACGCGATCCTCGGTCCGGCCGACCTCCCGCACGGCTTCGCGGTGCGCTACCAGGCGGCCAGCCGGCCCCTGCAGGTCGGTGGCGACTGGTACGACGTCGTCGACCTGGATGACGGACGCATCGCGATGATCGTCGGCGACTGCGTCGGCCACGGGCTGCCCGCGGCCACCGTCATGGGCCAGGTGCGCAGCGCCTGCCGCGCCCTGCTGTTCGACAATCCCAGTCCCGCAGCCGCATTGGCGGGCATGGACCGTTTCGCCGCACGGCTTCCCGGCGCGCAGTGCGCCACGGCCGTGTGCGTGGTGCTCGACCCGGCCACCGGGGAACTCGTCTTCTCCAGTGCCGGACATCCGCCGCCGATCCTGGTGCACGCCGACGGCGCGGTGCAGCTCCTCGGAGAGGCGCATACCATCGCGCTGGGGCTGAGGGTCGGGTGGCAACGCCCCGAGGCGCGCATCACGATACCGGCGGGCGCCACCCTGCTGCTCTACACCGACGGACTGGTCGAGCGGCGGCGCGTGCTTCTGGAAGAGGGCATCTCCCGGGCCGCGGGTCTGCTCGAAGAGCAGCGCACGGCCTCGCTGGAGGAACTGGCCGACCACATCATGACGCGCATGGCGCCCGACACCGGCTATCAGGACGACGTCGCGTTGTTGCTGTACCGCCATCCTGCGCCGCTACAGCTGAGCTTTCCCGCCGATGCCAGCCAACTCGCGCCGACCCGAACCGCGCTGCGCAGCTGGTTGACCCGCGCCCGCGTCGAGCCGGGCCGCGTAATGGAGGTGTTGGTCGCCGCAGGGGAAGCGGTCGCCAACGCCATCGAGCACGGCCACCGGCACAGTCCGGGCGGCACGATCAGCCTGCACGCCACCGCGCTGGTGGACCGGGTGCAGTTGACCATCGCCGACACAGGCTCGTGGAAACTCCCGCAGCCCGTTCGCGACGCTCATCGCGGCAGGGGGATCGCGCTGATGCGAAACCTTATGCAAGACATCGCAATTGACCACGACCCGGCCGGAACCACCGTTCGGCTCTACGCAAGGATCTGACCGATGCCCACCGAGCTCACCCTCGAGATCATCCGACGGCCCGACGGCGCCGTCGCTGTGGTCGCGTCCGGCGAGATCGACCTCAGCAACGTCGACGCCCTGAAGCGGACGTTGGCCACCGCGACCGCCGAGGCCGACGATTCCGGGGCACCACTGGTCGCCGACCTCGGTGCGGTCGAATATGCCGACAGCGCCGCGATCAGCGTGTTGTCCGCCCACGCCGAGCAGATCGACACCCTCATCGTCCACCCGCTACTGAGAACCGTGTTCGCCATCAGTGGGCTCGGTGAACTGATCACCATCGAGACCGCGGCGGCCGACGCGAATCAGTCGAACTGATCGAAAAGCCGGTCGAGCGCCCGTTGTTCGAGCTCGATCCACCGATCCACGTGCCGGCGAACCTCATTGACCTCATCGGGGGTCAGGTGGTGCGCACCGTCGGGAGTCATGCGGCAGACGTCCATCGGCCCGCCGACGCTCGATGAAGACGCGTCGAGCGCATCGAGCACCCGCAGTGCGGCGACCACCCCGTAGTTCACATCGCGTTCGGACATCTGAAAAGACGTCAGCAGGGCATGAGCCTGCTGGGCCATCGCCGCGCCGCTGCCGATCGACTGGAATCCGGTCTCCTCGTGATGCCCGATCAGCCCGTTGGGATCCACGTCGATGATGAACGGTGTCTCACCGACATATCCGGCGGCGAGCACATACGTCGCCGGGGTGCCGCCCGCCTTCTGCCCCGGCACGTCTGTGATGAAGCTCGCATAGTGGTGTTTGAAGATCGGCAGCACCCGGGCCTGCAGCGCATGGCCGACGTTCTTGGCCTCCAGCACCGAGTCTGCCTCGTCGGCCAGCACCTGCTCGACGTCGTAGAGCACCGCGCGGGACCCGCTGCCGCCCCACGCGGCGTGGGTGCCCAGCGCGTGCAGTTTCTGCGCCGGATAGGTCATACCGCGGCCGGGATCGGTGATTTGTGAGTCCGACGCCAGCACTACCCCGTTTGCGCACCGCAGCGCCAGAACGACAGTCACGCCATGATCGTGCCACGGCCGCCGGCGAACCCCTCCCGGTTCGTGCTTCTGTTGCTGTCACCTATGGTGGGAACACATGGATGTCTCCCTTTTGGCTTTCGAATGGACGGACACCAGTAGGCACTGGCTCATCGAGGTGCCGATCAGGATCGTCGCCTACCTCGTCGTCGCCCTGGTCATCCGCTTCCTCGTGCACCGCATGATCGACCGCGCGACCACCGCCAGGTCCCGCAAGGACCGCGCCGCCGCCGGTGACGGCGAGCGGGCCAAGACTCCGCCGCTGGTCCGCTACCTGCGCGACCGGGTGCCCTCCTCGGCCAGCAATGAGCAGGTCGTCGCGCGACGCCAGCAGCGCGCCCAGACGATCGGGTCGGTGCTGAAGTCGACGGTGTCGATCGTGCTGCTGGTCTGGGTGGTCCTGGCCATCCTCAATGTTCTCGGAGTGAACATCGCGCCGTTCATCGCGTCGGCCGGCGTGGTCGGCCTCGCGATCGGTTTCGGTGCACAGAATCTGGTCCGGGACTTCGTGACCGGGGTGTTCATGCTCCTCGAGGACCAGTACGGCGTCGGTGACACCGTCGATCTCGGCGAAGCGACCGGTGAGGTGGAGAGTGTCGGGCTGCGTATCACCACGGTCCGCGACATCGACGGCACGCTCTGGTACGTCCGTAACGGCGAGATCGCGCGCGTCGGCAACATGAGTCAGGAGTACGCCGTCGCTCGGATCGAGGTGCCCGTGGCCCTGACCGCCGACGTCGACCAGGCCGAGCAGGTCGCGATTCAGGCGGCCCACGACGCCGTGGCCGATCCCGCGCTGGCCGGCAAGGTGATCGGCGAGCCCGAGATGCTCGGTGTCCAGGAACTCTCACCCGACCTGATCAGGCTCCGCATGACGGTGAAGGTCCGGCCGAACGCGCAGTGGGCGGTACAGCGCAAGCTCCGGCGGGCGATTCTGCGGGCCTACGACGAACACGGCATTGATCTGCCCTATCCGGGCGGCCGCGCGCAGGTCGCCGTCGGCGAGTAGCCGCGCTCAGTCCTCCGACGCGGCGCCGCCAGGTCTCACCAACCGGCCGAACCGGGAACACCCTTGAACGGACCGGCGATCGAGCTGGTGATCCAGCCGCCGTAGAAGCCCCCGGGTTGCGGCGTGACGGTCTCGCCGTTGACGGTGCAGCGGTCGACCAGCGCGGGCATCACCGCGACGGCTCCGGCGATGGCGGCGAACGGACGTGTCGGCCGTCGATAGGCCCAGGCCGCCCGCACCGCGGACACGGCAGCGGTCACCAGATCGAAATAGCTCGCCTCGCCCTTCCATTCGCACCACGACGATCCCTCGGCCGGTCGCAGTACCCCGGCCTGGAAGCAGCCTGCCGGCAGGTAATAGGTGGGCGGATGGCTGGTTTCCAATACCCGCCACGCCTGATCGGTCGCAGCGACCGTCACACCTCCCAGTTCGACGGTGATCGAACCGCGAAAGACCTCCAACCGGGGCGGCCGCGGGTAATCCCACACCGACTCCTGGCCGGGGCGCGGCTTGTCGGGAACGGGCACAAGGCCGAGAGTAGCGGTATGGCCACCAGCGAGCGGGCGGCGTCCCGCACCATCTTCGGTCACCCGATCGGGCTGACGAATCTGTTCGGGGTCGAACTGTGGGAGCGGTTCTCCTTCTACGGAATGCTGACGATTCTCGGCTACTACCTCTACTACTCGGTGACCGACGGCGGTCTGGGTCTGCCGCAGAGCACCGCCACCGGCATCGTCGGCGCCTACGGCGGTCTGGTGTACCTGTCGACCGTGCTGGGCGGGTGGATCGCCGACCGGATCCTGGGCATGGAACGCACGGTGTTCTATGGCGGTGTGATCGTGATGCTCGGGCACATCGCGCTGGCGGTCCTTCCCGGACTGACCGGTGTCGGCGTCGGCCTGCTGCTGGTCGCCCTGGGGTCGGGGGCGCTGAAGGCCAATGCGTCCTCGTTGCTGGGCACGCTCTACGACAAGGGGGATGCCCGCGCCGACGGCGGGTTCACGCTGTTCTATCTCGGCATCAACCTCGGCGCCTTCCTGGGGCCGCTGATCACCGGACTGCTGCAGACCCGGCTCGGTTTCCACTACGGGTTCGGTGCCGCGGCCGTCGGCATGGCGCTGGGCCTGATCCAGTACGTCGTGTTCCGGCGCAACCTCGGAGAGCACGGACGGCATGTGCCGAATCCGTTGCCGCGCAGCGCCCTCGGTAGAACCGTCGGTGTGTTCGTCCTGGTGCTGGCGGTCGTCGCCGCGGCGGTGGCATTGAAACTGGTGGCACTGGCCAATTTGTCTCAGGTCACCACCGGGGTCATCGTGGTCGCGTCGGTCGTGTACTTCGCGATCATGCTCCGCAGCGACAAGGTCACCGCCCCGGAACGGATGCGGGTGCGCGCCTTCATCCCGCTGTTCATCGCCAACGCCGTCTTCTGGTCGCTGTTCCAGCAGATCTTCACCGTGCTCGCGGTGTACTCCGACGAGCGGATGAACTGGTCCATCTTCGGCTGGGTCGCGCCGTCGAACTGGATCGGGTCGATCGAACCGATCTGGATCATCGTGCTGTCCCCGTTGTTCGCGGCGATGTGGACCCGGCTGGGAAGCCGCGCACCCACCACACCGCGCAAGTTCGCCTACGGTGTGATCGGCATGGGTCTGGCGTTCCTGTGCTTTGTACCGCTGGCCGGGTTCAGCGCCGTTCCGGCCCTGCTGGTGTTGGTGGTGCTCGGCGTGTTCGCGGTGTCGGAACTGCTGCTGTCACCGATCGGGCTTTCGGTCACCACCAAGCTCGCGCCGGAGGCGTTCCGGGCGCAGATGATGGCGCTGTACTTCTTCTCCGTCGGTGTGGGGACGTCGATGTCCGGGGTGCTGGCCGGGTATTACGACCCGTCCGGCGAGGTCGTCTACTTCGGCGTCCTGGGCGGGGTGGCGATTCTCGCCGGCGTGATCGTGTTCGCCATCTCGCCGTGGATCAGCCGGCAGATGGAAGGAGTGCACTGACGGTCAGTCGGTGAGCTCCACCGTGGCGACCGAGGACAGTTCGCCGTCATCGTCGGGTTGCTCGAAAACCACGTGGGCGCTTCGGTTCCCGGCTTCGAAACTGGCGATGGTGTTGCCGAACAGCGGTCCGCTGAGGTTGCGCCACGACATGGGAAGGTCGGGGCAGCCGACGCGACGGGCCCAGCGGCGGGTCAGCCGGGCCGCACGCTGAGACCAGGCGATCTTGAAGGCCGGCTTCACCGGCGCCGGAACGTAGTTGTGCACCGGCGAGCACACGAGCTGATGCACCCGGGCGGCGGTGGACTCGGGGAAGTCGACCCGGGCCGCGTAGCTGTGGTGGACGTCGCCGGAGAGTACCGACACCGTCGCCGGCCCCCGCGACGGCTGCGACGCGGCGGCCTGGATCAGCTTCGACAGCCGCAGGAACGACTTCAGGAACGCCGGCCAGTGCTCCAGGTCGGCGGTCTGGCGGATCTTCTCGGCCAGCGCGCCGCGCCATCCGGCCCGGTTGGCGGCGAACTCGTTGATGGTCTGCAGGTCGCCGAGTGCGGGCGGCAGCAGCCAGGGCAGCGATGTCCCGATGAGCAGATGGTCCAGCTCGCCCAGGTTGTCCTGCACCTGATCTTCGAGCCAGCTGAACTCCCTGTCGCCCAACATCTTCCGGTCGCCGCTGTCGAGAATGCGGGCATTGCGGGAATCCACCATGATCAGTCGGCTGCGGCCCAGGTCCCAGCGGAAGCTGAACCGCAGCCCCTTGTCGCCGTCCACCTCGCTGTCGGCGCGGTCCGCCAACTCCACCAGATGCGACCAGCAGTCCCCGTGGGCCGCCGTCACCTTCTGGTAGTCGTCGTCGGCGTCGAGTTGCTCGGGACTGAGGTTGCCGATGTGCTGGTACACCCAGTACGACCCGAGACCGGCGCGGATCCGGTCGCGCCACCACGGTTTCTTGTTCATCTCGCGCCGCCACGCCGCCGAGGTGTTCCAGTCGTCCCGGATGTCGTGATCGTCGAAGATCATCGCGGTCGGCAGTGTCGACAGGATCCAGCGGATCTCGGGATCGCCCCAGGTGTGCCGGTAGAGCCCCTCGTACTCGGAGAAGGTGACGACCTCGTCGGGTGGGCGGCGCCGGCTGAGGCGCCGCCTGCCGCGGTGGCCGGCGAGATTGCGGCGCGCCTCGGGGGTGAGTTCGTCGGCGTACACCTGGTCGCCGAGAAGCAGCAACGCATCGGGCCATTCGCCGACGTCGGTCGCCGTCAACCGGGTGGCATAGCAGTCCAGCGCATCGATCCCCAGCTTCTCGTCCAGTTTTTTCTCGCCGGTCTTGGGATAGCGGCAGGATCCGAACACCACCCGCAGCCGGTCTTCGGTGCCCGGCCCACGGGTCCGGATCACGCTGGGCGGGAACTTCGAATCCGGTTCCGGCCACACCTTGACGCCGTCGACGAGGACGTCGTACTCGACCGTGGAGTCCGGGGTCAGATTTCGGACCGGCACCAGCGCGTAGTGGAAGCCCTGGACCTCGAAGGTCCGCGCCGTGCACCCGAGAACTTCCACCTCAGCCGGAGCGTCGGTCTGCACCCACACCTGGGCGGTGGTGTCGCCGACGTGCCGCAGCACCGGGCCGAGAACGAGAGTCACCGAACCAGCTTAGGTAGTGTCTGTTAATTGCGGACGCGGTGATAGATGATGATCGCAGCTAGGGTGACGCCCCCGAGGTAGCTCAGCGCGTATTTGTCGTATCGGGTGGCGATACCTCGCCAGTGCTTGAAGCGGTTGAAGGATCGCTCGACGGTGTTGCGGTGCTTATAGATTCGCCCGGAGAACGCCGGTGGCCGTCCGCCTTTGCTTCCCCGGCTCTTTCGGCGGGCGATCTGGTCGCTGCGCTCGGGAATGGTGTGGGCGATTTTGAGCTGGCGCAGTCGGGCTCGGGTCGAGTCATGGGAGTACGCCTTATCGGCGAGTAGCCGAAACTTTGGGCCCTGATGGGCAGTCAGCAGTGGCCACAGCATCGGGTTGTCGCCGGCTTGCCCCGGCGACAGTGCCATGGTGACCGCGCTGCAGCGTTGATCGGCCAGCGCGTGGATCTTCGTTGTCAGCCCGCCGCGTGAACGGCCGATGGCATGGTCATCGGGCTCATCGGGGTGTTTGTTGTAATTCGACAGATCCCCCTGTGTGGCGACCAGGGCGGGCACCAGCGGCATGCTGATGTACACGCACGCTGGTCGAATCCACCGCCAGCAGCAGTTCGACCAGCTCAGCGTCAGCGTCATCGACATCGATGTCACGGGAGATCGCTGCGAAGATCTGCGCGTAGGTGCCGTCGGTGGACCACCGCAGGTGACGTTCAGCCACCGACTGCCAGGCGCCGAACTGCGCGGGCAGATCGCGCCACGGAGATCCAGTCCGGTAACGCCAGATAATTCCTTCCAGCGTCACCCGATGATCGTTCCACGGCCGCCCGCGCCGTCGACCCGAAGGCAGTACCGGCTCAATCACCGACCACAAGTCATCAGAAATCACATCAGTCCGTAACACTTAAACAGCATCAGGCACAACATCGTTCACATTAAGCAGACACGCCCTAGGCGCGGTAGTCGCTACCCTGTGCGGATGGTCGACACCACGGTTCGCCGGCGCGGGCCTCGTGGGGATGTCGACATCCGCGAGCTGATCCTGGACACCGCCGAGCGGATGTTCGGCGACTCCTCGATCGGGTCGGTGTCGCTGCGGGCCATCGCACGGGAAGCCGGAGTCGCGAATCGCTCTGTGATGTACCACTTTCCGGCCAAGCGTGACCTGATCGCCGCGGTTGCCTTCCGCCGCTCCTGGCGCATCACCCCGGCCATCGCCGCCAACCTGGCCGCGCTCGTCGACGCGCCGGCGGAGGTGGGCGTGCGTGACGTCGTCGAAGCTCTGCTGATGCCGCATGTGACGTTGTTGCAGACCGAGCCCGTGCACGGCCTGTCGTGGTTGAAGGTCATGACGCAGCTGGCTTTCGACGACGACCCGATCTGGCGCGAGGCCCTCGACGGCGATCCCGGACTGCCGGATCTCTTCGTCGCCGCGGCGGGCCGCGCGATCCCGGGACTGCACACCCGGAAGGTTCAGCAGCGGGCGGCGCTGGCGATGTACTCGATGATCGCGGCGTTGGCCGGCGCCGATCTGGCCGCCTACCGCCGTCCGCTCGGCCCGGACGGGCTCGACCCGGAGTGGGTGGAGCAGGTGGTCGAGTTCGCGTGCGGGGGACTGCGGGGCAGCGCCGATTCCTGACCGCGAACTCCTCCCGGAATTTATTCGACTGCATTAATCTGGGTCGATGGCGGTTGAGCAGCGCGTGACCTATTGCCGTCTCTGCGAAGCTCTGTGCGGGCTGATCGCCACCGTCGAGGGCGGTCGGCTGCAGTCCCTGCAGCCGGATCCGGACCATCCGTTGTCCCGTGGCCGGGTGTGCCCGAAGGGCATCGCGTTCGCCGAGGTGCAGAACGACCCCGACCGGGTGCTGACGCCGCTGCGGCGCCGCGCCGACGGCACGTTCGACGAGGTGGGCTGGGACGAGGCGCTCGACGACATCGCGGCCCGGCTGAGCCGAATCCTCGCCGCGCACGGGGCGGGCGCGGTCGGGCAGTACTTCGGCAACCCGATCGCGTTCGGCTATGCGACCGGGATCTGGTCGGGCTTCTTCCTCAGCCGGCTCGGTGGACACCACCAGTACTCGTCGGGATCTCAGGACATCAATTCCCGCTTCGTCGCCAGCAAGCTCTTGTACGGCGCGGCCAGCCAGATTCCGTTCCCCGATCTGCCGCGCACCGACTTCCTGTTCATGCTCGGCGCCAATCCGCTGGTGTCCCATGGCAGCGGTGTGCGCACGCCGCGGGTGAAAGACGATCTGTCGGCGATCGTCGCGCGCGGTGGCCGCGTCGTCGTGGTCGACCCGCGCCGTACCGAGACCGCCCGCGCGCACGAGCACCTCGCGGTACGGCCCGATTCGGACGCCTGGCTGCTGTTGTCGATGCTGCACGTGATCTTTGACGAGGGGCTGGCCGACACCGCCGCCCTGGACGCACAGACCACGGATTGGCGGACACTGCGCGAACGTGCCCGGGCTTTCCCGCCCGAGGTCACCGGGCCGCGCACCGGCGTCGACGCGGACGTACTTCGCACTCTGGCAAGGGATTTCGCCACCGCGCGGGCGGCTGCGGCGTACGGGCGCACCGGCGCATGCCTGGGCAGGCACGGCACGCTGGTGAGTTTCCTGCTCGACGCGCTGAGCATCGTGACCGGCAACCTCGACCGTCCCGGCGGGACGCTGTTCGCCCGCGCCGTCGTGCCGTTGGAGGACCTCGGGGAGAAGGCCGGGAAGATGAGCTACGACACCGCCCGGTCCCGCGTCGGTGGCCTGCCCGAGGTGATCAGCACCTATCCGGCCACGCTGATGGCCGAGGAGATCATCACCCCCGGCGACGGACAGTTGCGGGCGCTGTTCGTCACCGCCGGCAACCCGGTGCTGACCGTGCCCAACGGTCCGATGCTCGAGAAGGCGCTCGACGAGCTCGATCTACTGGTGTCGCTGGATCTCTACGTCAACGAGACCAACAGCCACGCCGACTACATCCTGCCCGCCACCACCTTCCTGGAACGCTACGACGTGCCCTACAGCCTGGCCAACTGTTCGGCCGCGGTGTTCGCGCAGGCCACCGAACCGGTGGTGCCTGCGTACGGGCAGGCACGCAACGAGTGGGAGGTGTTCGACGAGCTGGCGCGCCGGATGGGACTGTCACTGTTCGCGACCGGCCCGCTGGAACGCTTCAACGGCGTGCTCAGTTGGCTGGACCGGCGCGGCGTCGCGCGCCTGACACCGCGCCGCCTCGTCGAGCTGTTGATGCGGATCGGCCCCTACGGTGATCGGTTTGGGTTGCGCCGCAACGGAATCAACCCTCGCAAACTGCGGGACAACCCGCACGGCATCGTGCTGTCCGAGGTCGCCCCGACCGGGATCCGTGCCGAGGCGGTCAAGCATCCGCACGGCCGGGTGGCTCTGGCTCCGGCGGAGATCCTCAATGAAATCGAGTGCCTCGGTGACCGCCATCCCGACGATCCCGCGTTCCCGCTGAGGGCGATCGGCCTGCGCGAGATCCGCTCACTGAACTCGTGGATGCACAACTGCCCCACACTGATGAAGGGCGACCGGCGCCACCGCGCCCGGATCCATCCCGCCGATGCCGCGGCCGCTGGACTCACCGACGGCGCGAGGGTGCGGGTCACCTCCCGGGACGGGGCCATCGAGACCGAGGTGCTCGTCACCGACGAGGTGCCGGCCGGGACCGTCGCGATTCCCCACGGCTGGGGGCACAGGGGCGGCTGGCAGCTGGCCAACCAGTCCGGCGGGGCGAACGTCAACGAGCTGACGTCCAACGATCCGGCCGACCTGGAGCGCCTCGCCGGCATGTCGGTGCTCAACGGCGTCGCGGTGCGGATCGAGCCGGTCGACGCCACCACGGTGGCCCCCGCCGGCTGACTCACCTGCGCCCGAACTTCTCCTTCACCAGATCGATGACCGCCCGGCTCGCCGGCGCGGGCGTGAAGGCCCGGGCCGCCGCGGTCAGCGCGTCCCGGGCCTGCCCGCTCAGCTCGATGTCAGCCGCGGCGACGTTGAACTCGAGCTGCTCCACACTCGACGCTCCGGGGATGGCCACCACGCCGGGCAGTGCGATCAGCCACGCCAGCGCAACCTGCGCGGGCTCGGCGCCGACATCGGAGGCGACCGCGCGCAGCGTCTGCAGCAACGGCTCGACTCGGCGCAGGTTCTCCGTTGCGAACAACGGGTTGAAGGCGCGCACGCCGCCGGGTCTGTTGTCCACGCCGTACTTGCCGCCCAACAGTCCCTGGGCCAGCGGGCTGTACGCGATGACGATGCGGTTGTTCTGCTCGGCGAACGGCACGAGATCGTCAAGGGCGTCCGGATGAGCCAGCGAGAAATGAACCTGGTTGCTGACGACGGGCCGGCCCAGCGCCGCGTCCGCCTTGCGCCAGCGCGCCAGCGCGTAGTTCGAGACCCCCGCAGCCCCGATCACGCCCTCATCGAGGAGGTCGCGAAGCCCCGGCATGATCACCGCGTCCGGCACCACGGGGTTGGGTTGATGCACCTGGTAGAGCGGGATGCGATCCAGCTGAAGCCGCCGGGCGCTGGCCCTCGCGCGCTGTTTGACGACGGCCGGGAACGGCGCAACCGGAAAGACCTTGGTGGCCAACGCCACCCGGGTGCGCTCGGCGCCGAGCGCCTCGCCGAGAATCCGCTCACTCTTGCCGAACCCGTAGATCTCTGCGGTGTCGAACAACGTCACACCGAGCTCAAGCGCTCTCGCGACGATGTCCCGGGCGGCGCCCGCCGCGTAGTCGTCGCCGTAGCCCCACTCGCGGGAACCGAACTGCCACGTGCCCAGGCCGATCCTGCTGACCCGCCCCACTCCGTCGACGTCGAGGTACCTCATGGAGGCAACGGTACTGGCGGCGCGGCGGTAGTTCGAGGTCGGAAACGTCCAAGAGTTTGCTGACGCAATGGTAAGTTCGGCTCGCTACGCCAACGCTGGGGGTCAACGTGGACCGGTGCCCGAAAACACCGAACGGTTCTGTGCGCGGTCTGTACTCCGGCGTGGTGCTGGTCGGCCTCGGCTTGGGCATGGCCGCAGGTCAAGGGGTGGCGACGGCCAGCCCGGCCGAGTCCTCGGACTCGGTGGCGGCTGCGTCCTCGAACGCCTCGCCGTCGGCGCGCGACGACGAGAGCACCGACACCGACGAGAGCACCGACACCGACCCGGACGACGCAGAGGATCCGGGCGACACAGGGGATCCGGACGACGCAGAGGGCGCACACGACCCTGACATCGCAGACGATCTCGACGGTGTCGATGCCACGGACGCCGACGGCGACGAGCCGTCGCAGCGCCCGGTCGCCCGCTCGGACGACGCTGCCGGCCACCAGCCGGACGAGACCGAGGAGACCGAAAAGGCTGTCGAGACCGACGCGGCCGGTGACACCGACACGGCGGATGCCGAGGCGACGTCCTCCGCGACGTCCTCCGCGGTGGCCGGGAGTGCCGGTGCGTCCGCCGACCTGCGCACGCCGGTTGCTTCGCGGCCCGTCACGGTGGAGACCATCGTCACCGACGTCCTCACCTGGATCGGACTGCCCACCCGTGCCGACGACGGCCGCGACCCGCAGACTCCGGTCTCGGCGCTCGTGCAATCGCTGTGGCTGGCGGTGCGCCAAGCCCAGTACACCTGGAACAACCAGCGTCCCGTTGCCGCCGTCACCACATCGGGACCGGGTCCCGACGGCGCAGTCACCGGCGCCCTCAACGCGACCGACTTCGACGACGCAGTGCTCACCTACACCGTCGTCACCGGGCCCGTCCACGGTCGGATCGTCCTCGACGCCTCCGGCGGCTTCACGTACACACCGGGCGCGTCGGCGGCCGGCCGTGCGGACAGATTCACCGTCAAGATCGACGACACCGCCGGCAACCCGTTCCATGTGCACGGGCTGCTCGGCTTGCTCGGCATCACCGGGCCCACCGTCGTGACCGTCACCGTCGCTGCGAATTCTGCTGTGACAGAAGGATTTCCGTCGGGACTTGGTGTCGACGAGCTTACGGCGCGCGACGGTGTGGCGGTAACCCCCGGCCGCGACGGCGGGGTCAGCGTGATCGACGGCCGGTTCACCGACGCGCTGGTGGTCAACGCCGGCGATGCCGCTGCGGTGTTGAACTCGCTGGCGCCGGCGCTGGGTGCCACGGCCGGCTTCGCCGCCCCGGGGGCCATCACCGTCAGCACCGTCGGCAAGGGGGACACCGCCGAGCACTTCTACCGATTCACTGAGAAGCTGGGTCCGGTCCAGGTTCTCGGTAGCGAGGTGATCCTGGTGACCAACGCCGCCGGCGAGGTCACCAGCGTGTTCAACTACTACCGCGGGCTGGGGGAGGGCTTCGACATCACCCCCGACGCCTCGGTCGACGAGCACATCGAGGTGCGGCTGATCGCGAGTGCGGCCCACCTCGGGGCGGCCGCCGAATCCCGCGCCGTCCGAAAGTTCCTGAACGCGAGCGCATTCGCCGAGGAGCTGGTCGTCTACACCGACGACGACGGGACCTCCAGCCTGGTGTGGCTGGTAGCGGTGGTGGTGCGCGACACCGGTGAGCTGTCGCCGTCGGGGACGACTTACCTGATTCACGCCGACGGCGCGTCGGCCGGTGCGGTCATCGTGTCCTCGGCCGACGCCCACGCCGCGACGTCGATCAGTTTCGCCAAGGACTGGCTCGGCCAGTCGCGTCTTTTCACCATCGACACCCGCAAGGTGTGGTGGCTCCGGACGTACCAGCTGATCGACAAACCCCGCA
This sequence comes from Mycobacterium sp. SMC-8, assembly GCF_025263565.1. Taxonomy (NCBI): domain Bacteria; kingdom Bacillati; phylum Actinomycetota; class Actinomycetes; order Mycobacteriales; family Mycobacteriaceae; genus Mycobacterium; species Mycobacterium sp. SMC-8. The sequence goes on along the minus strand of NZ_CP079865.1, from coordinate 5,689,102 downwards.
ACATCACCACCTACCGGACCACCTACACGCTGTTCGGGTTGGGCAATCCGCAGCTACCGGGTTCGGTGGTCAAGCGCGGCCTGTTTGGGTGGGACGCCTCGGCGGTGTCGGCGCACGCCAACATGGCGCAGGTCTACGACTACTTCGAGGACGTACTCGGGCGAAAGTCGTTCGACGGCAAGGGCGCCCTGGTCTCGGTCAGCATCCGGTACAACCCGCGGATGTCGACCTCCGGCTACGCCAACGCGTTCTGGGACCCCAACCGGCAGTTGTTCGCGTTCGGCGACAGCGGATACCTGCAGGCCGGCCTGGACGTCGTGGCCCACGAGTTCGCGCACGCGGTGACATCCCATGTGGTCGGCGGCGGTGGCCCCGTGCTGGACTTCGACGAACCCGGCGCCCTCAACGAGGCTTTGAGCGATATCTTCGGCGTGCTGGTCGAGGGCAAGACCGGGGCGGACCGCTGGCTCGTCGGGGAGGACTCCGCGCTGGGCGCCGTGCGCGACCTCGCCGATCCGACCTCGATCGGAACCGTGTACGGGCCGCACCGGGACCGCTACAGCCAGCGGTACCGGGGGGAGGGCGACGACCGCGGTGAGCACGTCAACAGCACGATCTTCAGCCACGCCGCCTACCTGATGATGACCGACGCGGCCACCGGTGCGGTCACCGACGAGACCTGGGCGAAGGTGTTCTACCATTCGCTCGGGCGGCTGAGCAGCACCGCCAGGTTCGTCGACGGCCGGGCCGCGGTGCTCAGCAGCGCCCGCGGCCAGGGGCTGACCGACACTGAGCTCGCGGCCATCGCCCGTGCCTTTGACACCGTCGAGATCTACGGTGCGGCAACGTCATCGGCTGTCGCCGTCTGACCTGTCGACCAGCACCGCGCCGTCGGGACGGTCGCCGAGGGTCTGCAGGCCGATCGGGCCGCCGCACGCGGTCAGCCGGATGATATCGGCCAACTGGCCCGGCGCGTCACACAGCACGTAGTGATCGGCGCCCGGGATCACCCAGTAGCGGTTGGTGCCGGGCTTCGGCTTCAGATAGTGCTGCCAGACGTGGTTGGCCACCCGCAACGGGGCGACGCCGTCGTGCAGGCCCCAGATCAGCGACGTGTCGACGTCCAGGGTGGAGAGCCGCTCCAGCCAGCCGGTCTCGTCGGCGGCCCGCTCGTGAAGGTACCTCACGGTGTCGGGCAGCACGCCGATTCCGTCGTTGACGGCGAAACAGCTTGCCAGCGCGGCGATCTCGTCGTCCTGGAGAGAGCGTCGGGGCATGAAAGTGGTCGCTCCCAGGCCGGCGGCGAGCATTTCGGGCGTCGTCGCCGCAGCTGTGGCACGTCCGGTGGCGTCGTCGAGCAGGGCCACCTGGAACGCCGTCAGGTTGGCCAGCGGCAGATAGACGTTGGCGTTGGTCATGAACACGTCGGCCGGCGCTGCGCCGGCGTCGGCGAGCATGCCCAGCGCGATCATGCCGACGCTGCTGCCCCGATCATGGGTGATCATCCGGTAGTCGCCGAGGCCCCACCGCTCGGTGATCGCGTGAACCAGCAACCGCGCGTCGTCGTACAGCGAATACACATACGGAGATGGCGGCTTGCCGGACAGGCCGTATCCGGGGAAGTCCAGTATGTGGATGTCGAACTCGTCGGCGAGCTCGACGGTCAACGCGTGATAGTCGATACCCGAGGTGGGGAAGCCGTGCACACAGACCAGCGCGGGCGCTCCCGGGGTGCCGCACCGGCGGCTGAACACCTCGACCTCGGCGCCCGCGTTGGCCGGTGTGGTGGAGACCCAGGTGAAGCGCGTTGCATGGCGCCGCCATTCGGTGAAGATGTCCACCCGTGAAAAGCTAGACGCCGGGTCGTCGTCCAGGAGGTGTTTTCGGTGCCGCCCAGTCCGGGATCGCGCGATTCATTGCGCAACGTGGTGGCGCTGTCGGCGCCAGTCGGGCTCGCGTTCATCCCGCTGGGCATGGCGCTGGGATTCCTGGTGGTGCATGCCGGTCTGGCGTGGTGGTGGGCCCCGGTGTTCGCGGCGGTGATCTATGCGGGGTCGCTGGAGTTCCTGATGGTGCAGCTGGCCGCGACTGCCGCGCCCATCGCCACGGTGGCGCTGACGACGTTCGTGGTGAACTCCCGGCACGTGTTCTACGCGCTGTCGTTCCCCCTGCACCGGGTCCGCGGTGTGCTCGGCAAAATGTACAGCACCTACACGCTGTCCGACGAGGCGTACGCCGTCGGGGTCAGCCCGGAGGCGCGGACATGGTCCACGCGGCTCATCCTGTTCATGCAGTTGTGTTTTCACCTGCTGTGGGTTTCCGGGGCGACCCTGGGCGGTCTGCTCGGCGAAGCCTTGCCGATCGAAAGACTGGTCGGGCTGGACTTCGCGCTGACCGCGCTGTTCATCGTGCTGGGCATCGATGCGTACCGCCAGCGGCCCGATCCCGTCACCGCGGCCGTGGCGGCGGCGTGTGCGATCGTCGCGTGGTTGACGGTGCCCGGACAGATGCTGATAGCGGCATTCGCCGCGTTCGCAGGTGTGCTGCTGGTCCGGATGATATTGCAGCGCAAGGCCGACCGTGCCTGACAACCGCTACATCGCGGTGCTGGTGGCGGTCAGCGCGGCGGTGACCTGGGCCCTGCGTGCACTGCCGTTCGCGGTGCTGGCCCCGATGCGGCACAGCCGGGTGGTCAAGTACCTCAGCGTGCACATGCCGGTCGGGGTGATGCTGATCCTGGCGATCTACACCGTGCGCACGGTCGCCGGTGACACACTCACCCAGCTCGTCTGGCTTACCGTCGCCGTCGTTGTCACCGCCGGCCTGCATCTGCGGCGAGGCCACGCCCTGCTCAGCATCCTGGTCGGGACTGCGTGCTACGTGACGCTGATGTCGGTGTGGGGGTGAGGTCGGTCGGTCGACTGGAGATAGGCGACCAGCGCATTGGTCAATCCGCGACGGGCGACGTCGAGATCGGCGAACGAGCCGAGTTGACGCTCGGACACCAGCCCGCGCATCGCCCCCGGGATCAGGGTGGCGACCTCGCGCACCCGCTCGGGATCGACGCCCAGGCCGGAGAACGCGTTCCGGCAGATCTCGAGCCATGACCGACCCCAGGAATGCAGTTCGGCGGCGGTCTGTGGATACAGCCGCCGCAGTTCGGCGGGATCCCGCGGCAGCGCGGCGCGCAGGTTCTCGATCGCGCGCGAATCGGGCGCTGCCAGACCGTCATACAGCGTATCGATGATGCTCGCCACGCGGTCACGCAGCGGGGCGGCCGTGTCGACGGCGGCGAACACGTCGGCCCGGCGCTCAGCGGTGCGGTGCAGCACGGCCGCCCAGAAGCCGTCAGCATCCCCGAACTGATACTGCACCGCGCCCCAGGTCGCGCCGATGTCCTTGGCGATGCGGTTCGCCGACACCGATCCGGGCTCACCGGAGGCCAGCGACTTCAGCGCCGCTTCGAGCATGTTCGCCCGAGTCGCCTGCCCGCGTCGGTTCGGGCGCCGCTGCGGTGCTGCCGCCTTGCTCATGGAAGGAGCATACCGAAAGTTTCGTAGAACCTACTATGCTTTTGTCGTCCGCTGTTCTATCCTCACCGCATGGCCAAACCGCCTCTGTCGATGAAGCCGACCGGCTGGTTTCAGGTCGCCTGGTCCGACGAGATCGGCATCGGCGACGTCCACACGATGAAGTACTTCGACCAGGAGATGGTCGCCTGGCGTTCGGAATCCGGCCAGATCACCGTGATGAACGCCTACTGTGAACACCTCGGGGCGCATCTCGGTTTCGGCGGTACCGTGCAGGGCGAGGTGCTGCAGTGCCCGTTCCACGGCTGGCAGTGGAATCAGCAGGGCCGCAACGTCTGTATCCCGTACGAGGAGCGACCCAACCGGGGCCGTCGCATCAAGACCTACCCGGTGGTGGAGCGCAACGAGTCGGTGTACATCTGGCACGACATCGAGAACCGCGAGCCGTTCTTCGACGCCCCGGATGTCTTCGCGGACTTCAAGGACGGCTCGGGTGTCGAAGACTACTACCCGCAGCAGCGGTTGTTCGAACAGGGCCTGGAGATGCACCCGCAGTACGTGCTCGAAAACGGCGTCGACTTCGCGCATTTCAAGTACGTGCACGGCACACCCCTCAATCCGATCTTCACCCGCCACGACTTCGACGAGCCGATCTCCTATGTCGACTTCACCATCACCTTCGAAGGCGACGACGGTCAGCGCATCGAGGACGTCAACAGCGGTGTCGAGGCCATCAACGGCGGACTCGGCATCGCGGTGACCAAGAGCTGGGGGATGATCGACAACCGCACGATCTCGGCGATCACGCCCGTCGACGAGTCCACCTCCGACGTGCGGTTCATGGTCTACATCGGCAGACCGAAGGGGGAGGTGCGCGACCCCGAGCGCGCCCGGGTCAAGGCCGAGGAATTTGGCACGGAGGTGATCCGTCAGTTCCGCCAGGACATCCACATCTGGGCGCACCAACGCTATTCGGATCCGCCGGCGCTGGCGAGTTCCGAACTGGAAGGGTTCACCGCTATCCGCGAGTGGGCCAAGAAGTTCTATCCCGACGGCAGAGGCGGCAGCGCCGCCGAGCTGGCCGCCAAAGCCGCACTCTGACATCTGAAAGGCTGCCATGACGATCAAGGTTTTCCAGGTTGCCACCGGCAACGTCGGCTCCGAGATGATCAAGCGAATCGCCGACCGGCCCGATCTCGAACTGATCGGGGTGCACTGCTACTCGCCCGAGAAGGTGGGCAGGGACGCCGGTGAGCTGGCCGGCCTGGCGCCCAACGGCGTCATCGCCACCGGATCGGTCGAGGAGATCGTCGCGGCCAAGCCCGACGTGCTGACCTTCCACGGGGTTTTCCCGGACGAGGACCTCTACGTCAAGGTGCTCGAGGCCGGCATCAACATCGTCACCACCGCCGACTGGATCACCGGCTGGCACCGCGACCGCAATCACCCGCACCCGTCCGGTAAGCCGGTCAGCCAGTTGCTCCAAGAAGCCTGCGAGAAGGGCGGTTCCACGTTCTACGGCACCGGCATGAACCCGGGCCTGAACCAGATCCTGGGGGTGGTGTGCTCCGCCGACGTCTCCGAGATCGAGAACGTCACCACCATCGAGTCGGTGGATGTGTCCTGCCACCACTCCAAGGACACCTGGATCGAGGTCGGTTACGGGCAGCCCGCCGACGACCCGGAGATCCCGGGAAAGCTGGAGAAGTACACCCGTGTGTTCGCCGACAGTGTGTACATGATGGCCGACTGCTTCGATCTGACCCTCGATGAGGTGAAGTTCAGTTATGAGCTCGGCGCCTGCACCAAGGACGTCGATCTCGGCTGGTACCAATTGCCCAAGGGATCGTTGGGCGGCAACTACATCAAGTACCAGGGCATGGTCGACGGCGTGCCCCGCGTCGAGACGCACCTGGAATGGCAGATGACCCCGCACACCGATCCGAGCTGGGATATCAAGGGCTGCTACATCACTGCGATCAAGGGCGACCCGAACATCTACAACAAGCACATGATCTTCCCGAAGCCCGGCGTCGATCTGTCAGACCCCGCGAACTTCGCCTCGATCGGCATGACCGTCACCGGAATGCCTGCGTTGAGCGCGATCTCGTCGGTGGTGGCCGCCCGGCCGGGCATCATCACCTCGGCCGATCTGCCGCTGCGCGGCTTTGCCGGACGGTTCAAGCTGTAGACACTACTCCTCCGTGGTGGCGGCGGAGCCCCGGTTGTCGGTCTCGGTGTTTCGCGCGGTGGTCTCGGTGGTCTGCTCGTCGTCGGAGTCGTCGGCGTCGTTGTTTTCGGTGGTCTCCTCCGCCGTCCCTTCAGCCGTCTCCTCGGCCGATTCGTCCGCCGGCTCCCCGGCGGACGTCTGGCCTGCGTCCTCGGTCCCAGCCGGGGCGGCACCGGCCGTGTCCTCGTTCTGCTTCTCGGCGTTGGTGAATCCCGCGGCCACGGAATCACCCTCTACCGCTGCTGAATCGGCCGATTCGTCGATTGCGTCGTCCTCTGGTGCCGCGCTGTCGTCGGTTCCCGCTGTCGCGTCATCGTCGGCCGTGACCACGTCCGCGGAAGCCTCTGCGGAACCGTCGGTCGGCGGAACGTAAGGAACCGGGACGACGAGATCGCGGCCCGGCTGCGGAGGCAGCGGACGCCGCCATCCGGGGACATACTCAGACGGCGGGCGGTCAGGTAGAACCACGATCGGCGGCAGTCCCGGGACATGGAGATAGAGCTCGTCGGCGACAACCCAGACGGCGGCGAGGACGACATCACGGGCGAAGTCACCCAGATTCGTGAAGAATCCCTCGCCGCGAAGGACGTCGGTGCCGTTGAAAACCGCACTCGCCGAGATGCTCTCGACGAAGTTGAACCCGACGTAGAGCTGCTTACCGACGTAGCCGAGCTGGTTGGCGAACGGGGTGAACACGGTGCGCACGTCGGTGCGGAAGTCGATGAAGTCCTCGTCGATCCGGTCCGCGGTCGAGAGCGTGTCGTCGTCCGCGATCGTCGGGGCCGCGGCCTGCGAGCCGTCGCGGTGGGACGCGGTCGCTTCCGGAGCGAACACCCAGGGCCATGGGTACAGCGGCCGTGACGACGCGGTCAGATTGACAGCTGCGTCAGTATCTAAATTGCTGGCTACCGGTCTCGGTGGGGCGATAGGTGTAGCCATGATGGTGGCTCCGGCGAGTGCTGCCACCGCCAGCGCGGCGCCCGATTGCAGGTGAAGACCCATGAGTTCCCCCAGTTTGGATGTCTCCGGTGAGGGCAATGTAGCACCATCGTGTGCCCATCGAAAGGGTCAGTGTCTTTGCTGTGTTTCGGCTTTAAGGGTTGCTGCGAGCACTTTCAAGGAAGACTGCGCAGTGTCAGGGGAAGCTCGTCAAGTCGTCGCACCAGCAGGCTGGGCAACCACCGGGCAGGCCCGCCCGACTCGATCAGCGCGGTGTGCCGCAGCAGGTGCTCGATGACCACCTTCGCCTCACGCCGCGCCAGCGCGGCGCGTTGCCGACCCGATCAGGGCGGTGCCTGCGCTGAACAGGGTGACCAGCATGACCTGAGCTGTCAGCATCTCCAATTGTCTGATGGGGCAGGCGGTGGCAAGATCGCCGAGCAGATTGTCGCGCGGATTCTCGGCTGACTGGGCCAGCTTGTCGGCAATGTATGCCGCTAGCTCCATGGCGGCGGTGCCTGCGCCGGCCAGTGTGGGTTCGTCCACTCGCCCCTTGGAGCACCTGGGTGCTGGCATACGCCCACGCCCAGATCCGGTTGGCCACCGCAGCCATCCATTCCACGGCTCTGCCTCGAGGCATCGCGATGATGCGCTCCGCCGTGGCCGGTCTCAGCGGCGCTGAGCGTACCGTGACGGCGATTGTGATTGCGCTGGAACGGATCCGGACTGACCCGATCGGCTGCCAGACATTGCTGAACTCGACGCGTAAGGGGGAGTTGACGTGGATCGGCCGGTCGGCGGTCCCGCCCGCGCTGGCGGCCGAACTGACCGGTATCGACGACGACGATCCGCAGGCCGCGCAGTGGATCGTGCGTGTGGTGCTGACGCTGTTGTTCTGGCCGGTGGACGATCCGGTAGCCGAACGAGAGATGCTGCAGCGGTTCCTGATTCAGTAATCCTGAGCTCGCCGCGGGGCGGGGGTCGCGGATTTTGGTGCGTCATCGTGTCAGTGCTGCCTGCCATAATCGAAGGTATGTTCGAGGGTGTCGAGTCGCGGGAGCTTATCGAGGCGATGGGTTCGGCGGCGCGTGCCGAGTCGGCGGCGATCGCGCAGCGGCTTGAAGCTGTGGCTGTGTTGTTCCACTGTCGCCAGCGTGATTACGCCGATGCCGGCTTTCATCACACCGACGTGTATGAGGCGGTGGCGGCTGAGGTGTCGGCCGCGCAGAACATCAGCCGGTCTCGGTCCAGGAACCAGGTGCAGATGGCGGTGTCGTTGTACACCCGGTTGCCCAAGGTCGCCGAAGCGTTCGCCCGTGGCGATGTCGATTTCCGCATGGTGCAGACGGTGCTGACCCGCACCGAGAACGTTGAGGACGACGTGATCGGCGCTCTGGATGAAGCCATCGCTGCGAGGTTGTCGCGGTGGATGCGGTTGTCCAAGAACAAGCTTCGGGACCGGGTGGATCTGTATGTGGCCGATTTCGATCCGGCTGCGGTGCGGGTGCCGCCGGTGGCCAAGGACAACCGCTACTTTGATGTGACACCGGATGTGCCGGGGATGGCCTTTGCCGGGGGAGTGCTCAATGCCCGCGATGCCGCGGCGCTGGATCAGCGTCTGGAGGCGATCGCTGCCACGGTGTGCGGTAATGACCCGCGCTCGCACAACAATCTGCGGGCCGACGCGGCGGGGGCGTTGGGGCGTGGGGAGTCGAGCCTGATTTGTGAGTGCGGCGCCCAGGATTGCGCGGCGGGGGTGCTGCGGGAGTCCGCGGTGCAGGTGGTCATCCACATCCTTGCCGAGCAGGCCACGGTGGACGGAGACGGCGATAGGGCGGGATACCTGTCGGGGTTCGGGGTGCTGCCGGCCGAGGAGGTTCGTGCCGCGGCCAAGACGGCGAAGCTCACGCCGGTGCGATTGCCTGCCGCCGCACCGGAGAAGGGGTATCGGCCCTCGGCCGGGTTGAAGGATTTCCTGCAGTGGCGGGATTTGACCTGCCGGTTCCCGGGTTGCGACGCCCCGGTGGAGCGCTGCGATGTCGACCATACGACGCGGTGGCCGTTCGGGGTCACGCATGCCTCAGGGCTCAAGCATTACTGCCGTACCCATCACGTGATCAAGACGTTCCTCACCGGGGTGTACGGCTGGCGTGACGAGCAGCGCCGTGACGGCACGGTCGTGCTGACCGCACCGACTGGGCATGTCTATGTCACCGAACCGCTTGGCGGACTGTTGTTTCCGACCTTGGCGACACCGTCGGCGGCCCTGCCCGATGTTGACGTGCCCGCGGAGGCGCCGGACAAGGCGGCGATGATGCCGCGACGGACCAGAACCCGCGAGCAGGAACGGCAGGCCCGCATCGCCCGTGAACGCCGACAGCGTATCGAGATCAACGCCGAACGTGAACGCCAGCATCAGGCGTGGCTCGCCGCCACCTACGAACCGCCGCCGTTCTGAGTGGCACCGTTCACCGGGTCAGCCGGCGCCCTTGCCGTTGTCGACGCGGTACACCGCGCCGTGAATCGCCGCGGCGTCGTCACTGGCCAGGAACGCGATCGTCTTCGCCACGTCCTCGGTCGCCATGAAGCCGCGCGGGGACGCGATCCGCATGATCAGATCCCAGTCGGCGTTGTCGGGCGCCTTGAATTCGGTGGTCTGGGCGGTCGGCATGCCACCCGGACAGATCGCGTTGACCCGCAGCCGCTCCTTGGTGAATTCGACGGCCAGCGCACGCGTCAACCCGATCAGCCCGTGTTTGGCCGCGCAGTAGCCGGCCGAGTACACCTCACCCTCCACACCCGCGATCGATGCGACGTTGACGATGTTGCCGCCCGACTCCAGCAGGTGCGGCAGCGCCGCGCGGCACAGGAAGAACGGGCCGTGGAGGTTCACCGACAAGTCGGTCGCCCAGTCGTCGTCGGTCATCGACACCGTGTGCCGCATCTTGTGGAAGCCGGCGATGTTGGCGAGCACGTCGAGCCGGCCGAATCGGTCGACACAGTCCTGCACCGCCTGCGCGCACGCGGCCGCCGAGGTGATGTCCACCGACGAGAAGGCGGCGCCGGGAATGTCGGCGAACACCTCGGCCATGCGCGACGCGTCGCGCGCGATGCCGAACACCGTCGCGCCGCGTTCGGCGAACAACGTCGCCGTCGCCGCCCCCAGACCCGCCGACGCCCCCGTGACCAATGCGACCTTGCCGCTCAGTTGACTCATGCCCCCGACTTTCTCACGGGCCCGCCGAACCTCACACGGCGGAGCGGGGTTTCACCGGTGGGACCGCGGCCAGCAGCGCCCTCGTGTACTCCTGCTCCGGTGAGGCGAACAGGTCGTCGGCGGGGCGGTTCTCGACCACCGCACCGTCGCGCATCACCAGCACTTCGTGGCTGACCTGCCGGATCACCGCGAGGTCATGCCCGATCAGCAGATACGTCAGTCCGAGTTCGCGTTGCAGCCGTGACAACAGGTCCAACACGCGTGCCTGCACCGACACGTCCAGCGACGCCGTTGCCTCATCGAGAATCAGCAGATCCGGTTCGGCGGCCAGTGCGCGGGCGATACTCACCCGCTGCCGTTGCCCACCGGAGAGCTCGTGCGGATACCGCTGCGCGAACTCGGTCGGCAGCCCGACCAGATCGAGCAGCTCCGCGACCCGTTGCCGTCTGGCCTGTCGTCCGTCGGCGAGCTTGTGCACCACGAGCGGCTCGGCGATCGAATCACCGATACGGCCACGAGGATTCAGCGACGAGAACGGATCCTGGAACACGATCCCGACCCGGCGCCTGATCTGTTTGGCCGCAGCACCTTTGACCGTCAGCACATCGTCGCCGGCCAACGTCGCGGTGCCCGCATCCGGTTTCACCAGGCCGGTCAGGCAGGCCGCGACCGTGGACTTGCCCGAACCGGATTCGCCCACCAGGCCCAACGTGGTGCCGCGCCGCACGCGGAACGACACGTCCTTGACCGCATGCACCGTTGACCGCCCGACCGGGGTGCTCACCGTGAACCGGACGTCGAGGCCGTCGACTGCGAGCAGAGGCTCCGCATCAGGGACCGCCGGCGGGCCTGCCCGGTCGAGTACGGGCCGCGCCGCGAGCAGATCGCGGGTGTACTCGTCGCGGGGCCGGTCGAACACGTCCAGGATCGGCGCCTGCTCGACGGTCACCCCGCCCCGCATCACCGTCACCTCGTCGGCGACCTGGCCGATCACCCCGAGATCGTGGCTGATCCACACCACCGCGGTGCCGAAGTCGCACTGCAGGGTGCGCACCAGCTCGATGATCTGCGCCTGGGTGGTGACGTCGAGCGCGGTGGTCGGCTCGTCGGCGATCAGGAGCTCGGGGTCACACGCCAGCGCGATCGCGATCATCACCCGCTGGCGCTGCCCGCCGGAGAGCTGGTGCGGATAGGCGTGCAGACGCATCTGCGGGTCGGGCAGCCCGACGGCCTCCAGCAGTTCCAGCGCGCGGTCCTGGGCCGCCCGCCGGGTCAGATTGCGGTGTGTCTCCAGCGATTCGGTGATCTGACGTTCCAGCGTCAGCAGCGGGTTCAACGACGTCCCCGGATCCTGGAAGACGAACCCGATCCGCGCCCCGTGCACACCACGCAGCACCCGCGGCGCCGCGCCGACCAACTGCACGGGCTCGGCCCCGCCGGTCAAGGTGCTTGAGCCGGAGACGCGGGCGCCCGGCGCGTCCAGCAGGCCGGTGGCGGCGAGCACGGTCATCGTCTTGCCCGAGCCCGACTCGCCGACGATGCCGACGGTCTGCTCGCGGGCGACGTCGAAGGACACCCCGTCGACGATGGAGCGGGCGCCGATGCGCACCCGAAGGTCCTGCACGCTCAGCACCGTCATGGCTCCCTCCTGCGGGCCTCGACGGTGGTGCGCTGTCTGGGATCCAGCACATCGCGCAGCCCGTCGCCGAACAGGTTGAACGCCAACACGATCACGAAGATCGCCGCCCCGGGGAACACCGCCATCCACCACGCCATCGTCACGAACCCCTGCGAATCGAAGATCATCCTGCCCAGCGACGGCTGCGGAGGCTGAATCCCGAGGCCCAGGAACGACAACGCGGCCTCGGACAGAATCGCGAACGCCAGCGACAGCGACGTCTGCACGATCAGTGGGCCCGCGATGTTCGGCAGAATGTGCCGCCGCAGGATGTACACGTCGCCGGTGCCGAGGGCCTTCGACGCCGACACGTACGGTTCGGTACGCACCCCGAGCGTGCTGGCACGCGAAACCCGCGCGAAGATCGGCGTGTACACGATCGCGATCGCCAGGATCGTCGTCGTCACGCCCGGGCCGAGGATCGCGACCACCGCGAGCGCGAGCAGAAGCACCGGGAACGCGAACATCACGTCCACCACCCGCATCAGCACTGTGTCCAGCCAGCCGCCCCGGTATCCGGCGATCAGCCCGACCGCGACACCGACGACCATGGCGAGCACCACGCTGATGACCGCGATCCGCATCGACGCCTGAATTGCCACCAGCACCCGCGACAACACGTCGCGACCCAACTCGTCAGTGCCGAACCAGTGCGAACCACTGGGCGGGGCAAGGGCATTCGGCACGTCGACGTCGTTGACGCCGTAAGGGGCGATCCAGTTCGCCGCCACCGCGACGATCGCCACGACGATCAGCACGAGCGCACAGATCAGCGTGACCGGGTTACGTGCGAGCAGCCGCCACGACGAGGTGCGGGTGCTGTCCGGTCCGGTGCTCGTCATCCCAATCGGATCCTCGGGTCCACAACGGCGTACAGCACGTCGACGAGCAGGTTGATCGCCAGGAACAGTGCCGCGATCAGCAGCACCGCGCCCTGGATCAGCGGGTAGTCGCGGGCCGCCACCGCGTTGAACACCAGCCGTCCCAGGCCGGGCCACGCGAACACCACCTCGACGACGATCACGCCGCCCAGCAGGGTGGCCAACTGGATACCGGTGATGGTCAGGATCGGCACCAGCGCGTTGCGCACCGTGTGCCGGAAGGTCACGACCCGCGGGGAAAGTCCTTTGGAGCGGGCTGTACGGACGTAGCCCATTGCGGCGACCTCCAACACCGCCGAGCGCACATAGCGGGTCATGATCGCCGCCGCCACCACACCCACGGTCAGCCCGGGCAGGATCACGTGACGCAGCCACCCCGCGGGGTCCTCGAACAGCGGCCGGTAGCCCGACGTCGGCAGCCACCCCAAGACCGTCGAGAACAACGCGATCAACAGGATGCCCATCCAGAAGTCCGGGATCGACACCCCGAACTGGCTGCCGATGCGGACCAGCGCATCGCTGAGCCTGCCTTCCCGCAGCGCGGCGTAGATGCCGGCGGGCAGCGCGATCGCCAGCGCGATGACGATGCCGACGAGTCCGAGCGACAGCGTGGCCGGCAGCCGCTCCAACAGCGTCGTGGTGACAGGGTCGCCGTTGCGGAAGCTGACCCCGAGGTCGCCGGTCAGCGCCGAGCCGAGGTAGCCGAAGAACTGCGACACCAGCGGACGGTCGAGACCGCTTGCGGCGCGCAGTGCTTCGTAGGCCTCGGGGGTGTAGCGGGTGCCGAGTGCGATGCGCACCGGATCACCGGGCACCAGGTGTACGAGCGCGAAAACGACGATCAGCACGCCGAACAACACGATCGCCGAGTACAGCAGCCGGCGCGCGACGAACCTCACGATCATCACGGTCACGCACCCCCGCCGGTGTCGAATGTTGCCGTGCGGAACCGGACCGCACCGTCACGGCGCGCCTCGTATCCCGACAGTTGCGGGTTCCACGCCTGGATGACCGAGGGGTTGTAGAGGTAGATGTAGCTGACCTGGTCGGCGATCAGCGTCGCGGCCTTGGCGTACGCGTCTTTGCGCGCGGCTTCGTCGGTCTCGACGCGGCCGGCGTCGAGCAGCCGGTCGACCTCGGGGTCGGAGAATTTCTGCGCGTTGCTGGTGCCGTCGGTGTGGTGCTGGGCGTAGTAGAAGTCGTCCGGATCGATGTTGCCCAGCCATCCCATCATCAGCATGTCGAAGTTGCCCGAGTTCTGCTCGTCGAGCCAGGTGGCGAAGTCGACGGTGCGGATGTTCACCGTGATGCCAAGCGGCGCAAGGTTGTCGGCGATGATCTGCGCTGCCGTCACGGTCTCCGGGTATTCGGTGGTGACGAGCATGTCGAGGCTGGTGGGCCGCGCACCCGCCGCGTCGAGCAGGCTGCGGGCGGTGTCGAGACCTGCCTCGCCGTCCTCGCGATACCTGTCATACGCGGTGAACCACGGATTGCCCTCGGGGATCGCGAGCTGGTTCACCGCCGCGGTTCCGTAGCTGGTCGCCTGCACGATCGCGTCGCGGTCGACGGCGTAGGCGATCGCCTGCCGCACCCGCACGTCGTTCCACGGCTCGCGCGCCTCGTTGAGCGCCAGATACCAGTAGTCGTTGCTCGGGGTGACCGCCAGTTCGACGGAATCGTCGTCGCGCAGCTGGGCCACCCGCTGCGGCGGCACCGAGTCGGTCCAGTCCACCTCACCGGCCTGCAGCGCCGACAACGCCGTCGACGGTTCGGAGATGAACCGGAACGTGACGCCGGAGACGCCTGGCGGTCCATCCCAGTAGTCGGGGTTGGCGCCCAGCGAGATCGAGTCGCCGCTCTTCTGGCCGAGGAATCGGAACGGCCCGGTCCCGACCGGGTGGGTGGCGATCCGCCCGCTCTCGACGTTGGCGCGCGACACGATCGCCATGCCTTTGAAGCCACCGAGGTTGGTCAGCATGTTCGGCGTGGGGCGGTCCACGCGGATCACCACGGTGGCCGGGTCGGGGGCCTCGACGGCGCGCACCGAGCTGAACTTGTCCGAGTTGGCCAGCTGCTCGTCGATGATGCGCCGGTAGGAGAACACCACGTCGTCGGCGGTCAGCACAGTGCCGTCGTGGAACGTCACGCCGGGACGCATCCGGAACGTCCATGTCAGCTGGTCCGGACTGACCTCCCACGCCTCGGCCAGCGCGGGCCGCATCCGGAGGTTCTCGTCAGGTTCGACGAGCGTGTCGAACACGTTCTCCAGCACCTCGAACGAGAAGTACGCCGTGGTCTTGTGGGGGTCGAGTTGATCGGGTTCGCCGGCGATCGCCGCCACCAGGGCGCCGGCGGTGCCCTGGCCGAGGTCGACGCGCTGTCCGGTCGAGCAACCGGTGACGGCGACCAGCAGCGCACATATGGCGAGAACAGCGGTGCGCACCGCCGTCCTCGCCATATGCAACCACCCCGGAACTCGAGTCTGCAGTGCCGGTCTTCTACCCGGGCGCCCCGCGGGCAAAACCCGGCACCCGACAAATCCGTGACTTTGTCCACCGACGGCTGAAATACTGCGGGGCATGAAGCTGCTGCGCGGTGTGGCCGCGGTCGTCGTTCTCGCCGGTGCCGCCGTGGGATTCTCCGGCCCGGCCCAGGCGGCCAACGTGATGGAGGGTGTCTACAACTACACCTCCGAAGGGCAGTCCGGTACGTGGACCATCTTTCCGTCGTGTGTGCCGGTGGTCGGTGACCTGCGGGAACCGCTCTACCTGCCGGTCGGCTGCCGGCTGCACGTCACCCCGTCGTCGGGCCTGACCGGAGGTGACGCGGTGCTGGTCGGCGGTGTGTGGGGGTTCACCACCCCGAAGAAGGAGGGCATGCAGTGCCCGGACGGCAGCTGGGCGCCGACGGTGGAGGTCATCCGGTTCGACGATGTCACGATGTCGGGCACGCGCAAGATCACCCACACCGGCAACTGCGGGATGGCGCCGGGGATCATCGAGACCCCGTTCACGCTCTCCTACAAGGAACCGCTGCCGATCCCGGTCGACCGGTATCCGTTGATCTGTGAGCCCGGCGGCCTGCGGCGCTGCTTCTAGAGGAGCGGCGCGATGAAGCGAGTGGTGATCTGGGGGACCGGGTTCGTCGGCCGGATGGTGATCGCCGAGGTCGTCAAGCATCCGCAGTTCGAGCTTGTCGGCGTCGGTGTGAGCAATCCAGACAAGGTGGGCCGTGACGTCGGCGAGCTCTGCGGGCTGGGCCGCGACGTCGGGGTGATCGCCACCGACGACGTCGACGCGCTGATCGACCTGTCACCCGACGCGCTGGTGCACTACGGTCCGACCGCCGCGCACGCCGAGGCCAACATCAAGCTGATCACCCGCTTCCTGCGGGCCGGCATCGATGTGTGCTCGACCGCGATGACGCCGTGGATCTGGCCGACCATGCACCTGAACCCGCCCAACTGGATCGAGCCGATCACTGTGGCGTGTGAGCTCGGAGAGTCGTCGTGCTTCACCACCGGCATCGACCCCGGATTCGCCAACGACCTGTTCCCGATGACGCTGATGGGCCTGTGCTCGGAGGTCCGTCGCGTGCGCGCCTCCGAACTGCTCGACTACACCAACTACGAAGGCGACTACGACCGCGAGATGGGCATCGGCAGACTGCCCGAGTACCGGGCGATGCTGGAGAATCCGGACATCCTGGTATTCGCCTGGGGCGCCACGGTTCCGATGATCGCCCACGCTGCCGGGATCATGCTCGACGACATCACCACGACGTGGGAGAAGTGGGTGACGCCCGAGGAGCGCAAGACCGCCAAAGGGGTCATCGCGCCGGGCAACGTCGCCGCCGTCCGCTTCACCGTCAACGGGGTGTACCGGGGTGAGACCCGCATCCAGCTCGAGCACGTGAACCGGATCGGCAACGATGCCGCACCGGACTGGCCGGCGGGCAACGAGAATGACGTGTACCGCGTCGACATCGAGGGCACGCCCAGCATCTTCCAGGAGACCGCGTTCCGGTTCACCGACGGTTCGGGGCGAGACGCCGCGGCGGCCGGATGCCTGGCGACGGGCCTGCGCGCGCTGAACGCGGTGCCGGCGGTCAACGACCGCTCACCCGGCTGGGTCACCGCACTGGACCTGCCGCTGATCCCCGGAGTCGGAACGATCCGTTAGGCCTTGGGCCGCTTGAACAGGACCACGTGGGCCAGCGGTATCCGGGTCTGCTCCGGCGCCGCCGCGATCCGCTCGGCGGCGCCCTTCTCCAGCCGGTCGAAGAATTCGCCGACGCGCTCGGCGGCCCGGTTCTCCAGTGCATGCGCGAGTGAGGCGAACAACGCCGCCCGCGCAAAGGCGGCCCAGCGTGCTCCGAAAGCTCTTGCATCGCCGTCGATCCGGTATTTCTCCCAGAACCGGTCGGTGGCGTCGAAGATCTCCAGGTGCTCGATCTCGAGCCGTTCGAAACGGCCCGACGGGGCGAACGGCGCCGCGAAGTCGGCCGCGCGGCGGACCACGGTCGGGATGCACATCCGCGCCACCTCGTCGGCGGTCAGCAGGCCGCTGCCGGCCAGCTCGTCGAGGGCGTCGAGCAGGGCCGACATCAGCAGCCGGAAACCGTGATCGCCGTCGTCGCCCATCGCCGTCGTCATCACCACGAGCCGGCCACCCGGGCTCAGCTCCCGGCCGCGGAACGCGACGAACTCGTGCCAGTCATGAGCACCCTGCCGTGCGTACGCCGCGCGCACCAACTCGTCAGAACAGAAATTCGCGTGGATGTGACCGTCGATGCCGCACGGGACGCGGGTCAACCAGTCGATCGCCCATGAACTCCAGCCCAGGTGCACGCTGTCCGACGGCAGAATCTGGGAGTAGAACGACCGGCCTATCGCCGAGACGAAGGTGGCCTTGTCCTTGTTCAGGTAGGTGTCCGGGTCGTTCTCCAGGGTGTGAAACAGCTCGGTGAAGTCGTTGTCCGGCCGGTCGGTGTGGGCCACCAGCACCGAATGCTCCGGACGGGTTCGCTTGCGCAACACCGCGATCGCCGCACCGATCGGCAGCAGCGAGTTCAGGCCGTTGGCCGCGCCGTAGTCGGCGATCACGATCGGCTGGCCTGGCCTCGGTAGCGGCACCGCGGCCGCCGCACGCTCGAAGACGGCGATGGCCGGCTTCAGTCCGGCGCCCTGCAGGCGCGACGAGGCACTGTAGGAGTCGCTGTCCTTCGGCTCAGGGCGCACCACGATGCTGGATTCCGCCATGACCGGAACGGTAGTCCTCGGCATGCCGTCGCGCCGCAGAAGGCGGGCCCCCGCGTAGCTGTGCGAAACTCTGCGCATGACAGGTCGGGTCGGGCCGCGTGTCGCGCTCACCGTGACCATCCTCGCGACGGTTTGCGGGGCGGTCGGCTTCCTCGTGACCCTGATGCTCAACGCGTTCGTCTATGACGAGTTCGATGCCTATGGGCAGATCCCGATCCCGGGAACCGGACAGTTGACGCTGCCGGCGGGGGAGGTGACCGTCAGTTTCCACACCCGCGCGCCCGGCGGGACCGACGGCGGTTTCCCTGTGCCCCCGTTGCGGCTGGCCATCACGTCCGCCGACGGCGGCCCCGAACCCGTGGTGACCGAGACGATGAGCTCGACCACCTCGGTCAACAACGACGTCCGCGTCCGTATCTGGATCGCCCGGATTCCCGCCGACGGTGTCTACGAGATCCAGACCGACGGCGAGGTCAGAGGTTACATCGACCCGCGGATGGCCTTCGGTCGCGACACCTCGGCGGGCTGGTTGCCGGGGACGTTCGGCGCGGTGTTCGTCGCCGGCGTGGTCGGGCTCGCGCTCGCGGTGGTGTGGTCCTCACGGGCCGGGCGCACACCGCGACCGCTGCCGGGTCCGGTCAACCTCGACGAGCCGAGCTGGCCCGGGCCGCTGCCGCCGCCGGTGTCCTCCTACCAGCCCAGCGATCAGCGGATCCGCCTCGAGCAGCTGAAAACACTGGCGGCGCTGCGGGACTCCGGTGTGCTCACCGAGCAGGAGTTCGAAGCCGAAAAGCGCCGCATCCTGGAGGGTTGACGGCTCCTGCGGCTCAGTGCCCCCTGGCCACCCATTCGTCGTAGTGCACGATCTCGTCGCCGACGGTCGTGGAGTCGCCGTGACCGGTGTAGACGACGGTGTCCCCGGGCAGCTTCCCGAGCCGGCCCGAGATCGATTCCAGGATGGTCGGGAAGTCGGAGAACGAGCGTCCCGTCGCGCCCGGCCCGCCTTGGAACAGCGTGTCACCGCTGAACACCGCGTTCAGTTCCGGGGCGTGCCAGCACACCGAACCGGGGGAGTGCCCGGGGGTGTGCAGAGCACGCAGTTCGGTGCCTGCGACCCGCAGCGTGTCTCCGTCGGAGACGGAGCGGAAATCGCTGTCCGGGTGGGTCATTCGCCACAGCACCTCGTCGGCGGGGTGCAGCAGCACGGGGGCGTCGAGCGCCTGCCCGAGCTGCGGGGCGACGGTCACGTGGTCGTTGTGGCCGTGCGTGCAGACCACCGCCACCACGTGCCGGCCGCCGACGGCCTCGATGATCGGTTCGGCGGTGTGGGCCGCGTCGAACACCACGACTTCCTTGTCGTCGCCGACGATCCAGATGTTGTTGTCGACGTCCCAGCTGCCGCCGTCGAGTTCGAATGTTCCGCTGGTGACCAGTCGCTGAATCGGTCCGCCGTTCACAGCACCACCACCGAGCGCAGCACTACATCGTCGCTGCCGGCGTGCATCTTGTGGAACGCGTCTTCGATCTGGTCGAGGCCGATGCGTTCGGTGACGAACTTGTCCAGCGGGAAACGGCCCTGCAGATACAACGAGATCAGGGTCGGGAAGTCACGCTCGGGCAGGCAGTCGCCGTACCAGGAGGACTTCAACGCCCCACCGCGGGAGAAGAAGTCGATCAGCGGCATCTCCAGTGTCATGTCCGGGGTCGGCACCCCGACCAGCACCACCGTGCCGGCCAGATCGCGGGCGTAGAACGCCTGCTTCCAGGTCTCGGGACGGCCCACCGCGTCGATCACCACATCGGCGCCGAAGCCGTCGGTCAGGTCCTGGATCGTCTCGACCACATCCAGCTCGCCGGCGTTGATCGTGTGCGTCGCACCGAACTCCCGGGCCCAGTCGAGCTTCCGGTTGTCCATGTCGACCGCGATGATCTTCTTCGCACCGACCAGCCTGGCGCCGGCGATCGCCGCGTCACCGACGCCGCCGCACCCGATCACCGCGACGGTGTCGTCGCGGGTGACCGCGCCGGTGTTGATCGCCGCGCCCACACCCGCCATCACCCCGCAGCCCAGCAGACCGGCCGCGGCCGGGTCGGCTGCCGGATCGACCTTGGTGCACTGGCCTTGGTGCACCAGCGTCTTGTCGGCGAACGCGCCGATACCCAGCGCCGGGGTCAACTCCGTGCCGTCGGTCAGGGTCATCTTCTGCGCCGCGTTGTGGGTGTCGAAGCACAGATGCGGGCGACCGCGCTTGCATGCCCGGCACTGTCCGCACACCGCGCGCCAGTTCAACACCACGAAGTCGCCGGGCTCCACGTGGGTGACGCCCTCGCCGACGGATTCCACCAGACCTGCCGCCTCGTGGCCGAGCAGGAACGGGAACTCGTCGTTGATCCCGCCCTCCCGGTAGTGCAGGTCGGTGTGGCAGACCCCGCACGCCTGGATGTCGACGACCACTTCACCCGGGCCGGGATCGGGAATGACGATGTCCACCACCTCGACCGGTTGAGCCTTGGCCCGAGCGATCACACCGCGCACAGTCTGAGTCATGGTCTCGACCCTAATGGGTCAGGCAGAGTGGGGACATGTCCGACCGCATGCCCGTCGCATTCCTCTCCCACGGCGCCCCGCCGCTGGTGGACGACGCGCTGTGGGTGTCGCAACTGGCGGACTGGGCCGCCCGCCTGCCCGCCCCGTCGGCGATCCTCGTCGTCTCCGCGCACTGGGAGGCCGCGCCGCTGACCATCGGTTCGACCGATCCCCGCACGCCGCTGACCTACGACTTCTGGGGCTTACCCGAGCGCTACTACGACGTCACCTACGACGCGCCCGGGGCGCAGGACGTCGCGGCCGCCGTCGCGAAGTTGATGCCTTCCACCGAGCCTGTGCACCATGACCCCGACCGCCGGCTCGATCACGGCGCGTACGTCCCGCTGACGGTCATGTACCCGGCGGCCGACGTGCCGGTGCTGCAGATCTCGCTGCCCACCCTGGATCCGGAGCGGCTGCTGCATCTCGGGAACCGGCTGCGACCGTTGCGCGACGACGGTGTGCTGATCCTCGGGTCCGGCTTCACCACCCACGGTCTGCCGTTCCTCGACGACCCGAGGCCGAACGCGGTGCCGCCGGGCTGGTCGGTCGAGTTCGACGCGTGGGCCCGTGAGCGGCTGGCGGCCGGCGATGTGGACGCGCTCGTCGACTTCCGCCACCAGGCGCCGGGCATGCCGTACGCGCATCCGACGATCGAACACTTCGCTCCGCTGTTCGTCGCGCTCGGTGCGTCCGACGATCCCGGCGCGGCGCCGAAACAGGTGATCGACGGCTACTGGATGGGTCTGGCGAAACGGTCGGTCGAACTGGGCTGATCAGGGCTACGGTGAATGCTGAGATGCTCACCGACAGCCGACTCGACCTGCTGTCTGCCGCCCGCGAAGCGCACCGGCGGCGGGACTGGGCCGCGAGCTACGAGGCGTTCGAACGGGCCGGGCGGCACGCGCCGCTGCCCACCGACGACCTCGACGCGTTCGCGTTCGCGGCCTGGCGGCTGGGGCACATCAAGGAGTCCAGCCGTGCCGCGGAGCGGGTGTTCACCGAGCTGACCCGCACCGACCCGAATGCCGCCGCGATGAAGGCCAACGACCTGGCACTGGCGTGGCTCGTGCGCGGCGACCTCAACATCGGGCAGGGCTGGATGAGCCGGGCGCGCAGGCTGCTGGCCGCCGCCGAGGAGAGTGTGGCCCACGGCTACCTGGCCTATCTGGACGCCGTCGTCGCGGCGATGACCTACGACCTGGACGCGCTGGCGGAGCACGTGCGGGCGCTGCGGGCGATGAGCGAGCGCCTCGACGCACCCGCGGTGACCGCGCTCGGGCTGATCGCCGCCGGTATCGAAGCGATTGTGCACGCGCGCACCACCGACGGATACGCGCTGATCGACGAGGCGATGCTGCCGCTGCTGGCCGACCAGGTGCCGATCGAGTGGGCCGGAGACATCTACTGCATCGTGCTCCACCACTGCCACAAACTCGCAGATCTGCCCAGGATGCGCTCGTGGACCCAGTCGATGGAGCGGTGTTGCGGGGTGTCGGGATCGGTGCCCTACGGCGGCGTGTGCGATGTGCACCGGCTCCAGGTGCAGGCGGCCGCGGGCGACTACCGGGAGCTCGAGGAGCGGCTGGGTACGGCGAGCCGTGCGCTTGCGGACGTCAACTCGTGGGCCGCCGCCGAGGGCTACTACCAGCTCGGCGAAGTGCGTCGTCTCAAAGGTGAGTTAGACGGTGCGGCAAGGGCTTTCGCGCAGGCGCGGGCGCTCGGCCTGGACCCGCAACCCGGTGAGGCGTTGCTGGCGTGCCGGCGCGGTGACCACGCAGGGGCGTGGACCTCGATCCGCATCGCGCTGGCGGGCAGTGACCGGTTGTCCCGGGTGCCGCTGTTGCGCGCCGCGGTCGAGATCGCGTTGGGCCGGGACGCGCTCGACGAGGCCGAAAGCTATTGCCGGGAACTGGAAACCGATGCGGTCGCATTCGGCACGCCGGGCTTCCTGGCCTGGTCCGCCCACGCCCGCGGTGCCGTGGCGGTGCGTCGCGGAGCGTTCGGCCAGGCGCTGGGACATCTGCAGATCGCGTTGCGCGAGTACCGCCTTGCGCAGTCCCGGTACGAGACGGCCGAAGTGTACGAGTGGATGGCGCTGGCGCGGCGGGGGCTCGGTGACCACGACGGGGCCGCGGCCGATGCGGCGACCGCTGACGCCATCTACGCGCAGCTCGGCGTCGAATCCGCCGGCATCTGCGGAGCGCCGGCCCCGGGTGGACTGACCCGCCGGGAACTCGACGTGCTGACCAGGATCGCCCATGGCGCCACCAACCGGCAGGTCGCCCAGCAGCTGCAGCTGTCCGACAAGACGGTGGGCCGACATCTGGCCAACATCTACGCCAAGCTCGGGGTGAACACCCGCACCGCGGCGGCCAGCTGGGCGTTCCAGCACGGCGTGGCGACCGATGACCGCTGATCTACATCATCTGCACCATCGCCGGACCCCCGAAACGCATGGTTCGACCGATACCGGCCGCGCCGTTGGCGGCCTACCGTTTTCTCCCATGACCACACTGAATGAGAATCCGGCGATCGCCGCCGAGACCACTGAGGGATTCGCCGGACGCGTCGTCGGCTCCATCGACGCCGCCAGCATCGCGATCCTGCTGTCGATCGGCCACCAGACCCGGCTGTTCGACACGATGTCTGACCTGCCGCCGGCCACCAGCACCCAGATCGCCGACGCGGCCGGACTCGACGAACGCTACGTCCGGGAGTGGCTCGGCGGTGTGACGGCCGGCCGGATCGTCGACTATGACGCGGCCGCGCAGACCTATTCGCTGCCGCCGCACCGCGCGGCGGTGCTCACCCGCACCGCCGGCCCGGACAACCTCGCGCGCGTCGCACAGTTCATCCCGCTGCTCGGCGAGGTCGAGCAGAAGGTCATCGACTGCTTCCGTCACGGCGGCGGGCTGTCCTACGCCGAATATCCGCGCTTCCACACCCTGATGGCCGAGGAGAGCGGAGAGGTTTTCGACGCCGCGCTGATCGACGTGATCCTGCCGATGGCCGAGGGAGTTCCGCAGCGCCTGCGCGACGGTGCCGACGTGGCCGACTTCGGTTGCGGCAGCGGCCATGCCGTCAACGTGATGGCGGCGGCGTTCCCGGCCAGCCGCTTCGTCGGTCTCGACTTCTCCGCCGAGGGACTGGCCGCCGGCGCGGCCGAGGCGCAGCGGCTGGGGCTCACGAACGCCACGTTCACGCCCACCGACGTCGCCGACTACGACGCGACCGAGGCGTTCGATGTCATCACCGCGTTCGACGCGATCCACGATCAGGCCCACCCGGGCCGGGTGCTGGCCAACATCCACCGCGCGCTGCGGCCGGGCGGGACGTTCCTGATGGTCGACATCAAGTCGTCGAGCCGGGTCGAGGACAACGTCGGGGTGCCGTTCGCCGCGTACCTGTACACCGTGTCGACCATGCACTGCATGAGCGTGTCGCTCGGGCTCGGCGGTGACGGGCTCGGCACCTGCTGGGGTCGGGAGCTGGCGACGTCGATGCTGACCGACGCCGGGTTCGGCGATGTGCAGGTCCGCGAGATCGAGTCGGATCCGATTAACTTCTACTACATCGCCACGAAATAGCCCTCGCTACGCTCGGGAGCGATGAGCGCACTCGAGGTCCTGAGCGACTGGCCGGTCCCCACTGCCGCTGCCGCGGTGGTGGGGCCGTCCGGTGTATTGGCCCGCCACGGCGACACCGGCCACCGGTTCGCGCTGGCCTCGGTGACCAAACTGCTGGTGGCCCGTGCCGCGCAGGTCGCCGTCGAGGAAGGGGCGATCGAACTCGACGGCGACGCCGGCCCGCCGGGCGCGACGGTGCGACACCTGCTGGCCCACACCGCCGGCTACGAGATGAACTCGTCGAAGGTGATCGCGCGGCCCGGCACGCGACGGGTCTACTCCAATCACGGTTTCACCGTGCTCGCCCAGACCCTCGCCGCGCAGTCGTCGATCCCATTCCCCGCCTACCTGGCCGAGTCCGTCTTCGCGCCGTTGCGAATGGGCGACACCACCCTCGACGGCGGGATCGAGGCCGCCGGTTACGGGGTCACCTCCACCGTCGACGATCTGGTGGCGTTCGCCGGCGAGCTGCTCACGCCCGCGCTCGTGTCCGGTCAGATGCACCGTGAGGCGACCAGCGTGCAGTTCCCGGGTCGCGACGGTGTGTTGCCGGGCTTCGGCGTGCAGCGTCCCAACGACTGGGGACTGGGTTTCGAGATCCGCGGCGGCAAATCGCCGCACTGGACCGGGGCCGGCAACTCGCCCCGTACCTACGGTCATTTCGGTCAGACCGGCACGTTCCTGTGGGTCGATCCGGACGCCGCATTGGCGCTGGTCGTGCTCACCGACCGCCGCTTCGGGGAGTGGGCGCACCCGGTGATGCCCGCACTGTCTGATGAAGTCCTAAGAGAGTACGGGCCGGACTAGCGCAACAGGCGTCTCACGAGGCACAATAGACTCGCAAGTCACAACTTCATCCGCACTCGTTCTGTGCCGTTCGGAAACCACCAGGTCGTTGGGGAAGACGTCCCTCGTGGAACCGAAGGAGCAACAGATGCGTGCAGCGAACCAATTCGCCGACGCGACGACGGGCGTGGTGTACATCCACGCGTCGCCCGCGGCGGTGTGCCCGCATGTCGAGTGGGCGTTGTCGTCGACCCTCAATGCGAGGGCGAATCTGAAGTGGACCCCGCAGCCGGCCATGCCCGGTCAACTGCGCGCCGTCACCAACTGGGTCGGTCCGGTCGGCACCGGCGCCGCGCTGGCGAACGCGCTGCGGTCGTGGTCGGTGCTGCGCTTCGAGGTGACCGAGGATCCCAGCCACGGTGTCGACGGGCACCGCTGGTGCCACACGCCGCAGCTCGGGCTGTGGAGCGGCGCGATGAGCGCCAACGGCGACGTGATGGTCGGCGAGATGAGATTGCGCGCGCTGATGGCGTCGGGCGCCGACGTGCTCGCCGCCGAGCTGGACTCGGTGCTGGGCACCGCGTGGGACGATGCGCTGGAGGCATACCGCGACGGCGGCGAGGGCGCCGAGGTCAGCTGGCTCAGCAGGGGCGTGGGTTAGCCGGGTCGCAGGATCTGCAGCGCGCCCGGCGCCGCCGACACCTCCACGGGCAGCGGGCAAACGTACTCACCGTCGGCGTAGGCATTGATACCGGGACAGGCCACCGTGACGGTCCGGGCCCGGGCGGTGCTCACCTCGTCGAGGTGTACGTGGGTGCCTTTGAACACGGTGGGAAAAAGCCGGATCAGCCTGGTCCGCGACGCGGACGCCACCATGGTCACGTCCAGCAGGCCATCGCGCGGGTCCGCGTCCGGACAGATCTTCATCCCGCCCCCGTAACTTCGGGTGTTGCCGAACGCCGCCAGCGTCAGATCGGCGTCCACCTCTCGGCCGTCGAAGCTCAGCCGGAACGGGAGCAGTCGCAGCTTCGAGATCTCCGCGACCATCGCGAGGTTGTAGCGCATCCGGCCGTGCGGCCAGCGCATTCGGTTGGTGCGGTCGGTGACCAGCGAGTCGAAGCCGGCGGCCATCACGGTGCCGAACCAGCGGTCGGTGCCGTCGGCACCGCGGATACGGCCGAGGTCCACGGTGTCGACGATGCCGTCGACGACGACGTCGGCCGCCGCCTCCGGGTCTCTGGTCGGAATGCCGAACTCGCGGGCATGGTCGTTGCCTGTGCCGGCCGGGACGATGCCGAGGGGGATGCCGGACTGCGCGAGCACCTGCAGTGCCAGTGAGATGATGCCGTCCCCGCCGACGACCACCAGCGCGTCCATGCCGCGCTCGAGCGCTCCTTCGACCAGCTGCCGGGCGTGGGCGGAGTCGCGGCCGGCGATCGCGACGACGTCGACACCGCGGTGGTGGAGTCTGGTGATCGCGCGTTCGGCGGCGTGCGGGGCGCTGCCGTGCCCCGAGGCCGGGTTGGTCAGCACCGTGACCCGGGAGCGGGTCACGGAATCAGCTTGCCCGGGTTGAGGATTCCAGCCGGGTCGAGGGCGGCCTTGACAGCCCGCAGCACCGTCACGCCGAGATCGCCGACCTCGGCGCGCATCCACGGCCGGTGATCGGTGCCGACGGCGTGGTGATGGGTGATGGTGGCCCCGGCGCGCACCATCGCGTCGGACGCGGCGGTCTTGGCCGTGCGCCACTGCTCGATCGGATTTCCGCGCTGCGCGGCGACCACGGTGAAGTACAGCGACGCGCCCGTCGGATACACATGCGAAATGTGGCACATCACCAGCGCGGGCGTACCGGATTGGGCCAGCGAGCTCGTCAGCGCCTCGGTGACGGCCGCCTTGACCGCCGGCACGTTGGACCAGTTGGTCGCGGTCTCCAGCGTCTCGCACAGCGCCCCGGCCGACAGCAGCGCGTCGCGCAGGTACGGCGCGTTGAACCGGCCGTGTTCCCAGGCGCGTGCCGGGCCTTCGCCCAGCGACGTACCGCCCTTGGCGGCCAACAGGTCCCGGGTCTCGGCATGTCTGCTCGCGACGTGGGCCTCGGTGCCCTCGAACACCGTGATCGCCAGGCAGCCGCCGGTGCTTGTCTGCTCGCCGATGCTTTCGGTGGTGGCGAGGTTGACCCCCGTCTCGGCCTCGTCGGAGAGCCGGATCACGGTCGGTCCGGTACCGGTCTGGGCGACGGCGCGCAGCGCGTCGGCGCCGGTGGTGAAATCGGGGAACGACCACGCCTCGAACCGGGTGGCCTCCGGCACCGGATGCACCCGCACGCGGACGCGGGTGATGATCCCGAAGCTGCCCTCCGACCCGAGCAGCAGCTGACGCAGGTCCGGGCCTGCTGCCGAAGCCGGCGCCCGCCCGAGGTCGAGGACGCCGGCCGGCGTGACGGCACGCAACCCGCGCACCATGTCGTCGAAACGTCCGTAGCCGGCCGAATCCTGACCTGACGAGCGGGTCGCAGCGAATCCGCCGATGGTCGCGAAGCAGAAGCTCTGCGGGAAATGTCCCAGCGAGAAGCCGCGCTCGCCGAGCAACCGCTCGGCGTCGGGCCCGGTCAGGCCCGCCCCGAGTTCGGCTTCCCAGGAGACCTCGTCCAGGAAGTGCAGCTCGGCGAGTCGATGCAGATCCACCGACACCACGGCTTTGAAGTCGCCCCGGGCGGGGTCGAGGCCGCCGACGACGCTCGTGCCGCCGCCGAAGGGGACGACCGCGATACTGTGGTCCGAGCAGAACCGCAGGAGTTCGGCGATCTCGTCGTCGCCGCCGGGCGCCAGCACCGCGTCCGGGGCGTCCTGCACTCCGAAATCTCTGCGCCGCAACAGATCCAAGGTCGACTTGCCGCCGGCGCGCAGAAGGCGTTCGCGGTCGTCGAGAATCAGGTTTTCTTCGCCGACGATCGCGGCGAGACCGTCCCGGTCGGCCCGGGAGAGCGCCGACGGACGCAACCGAACCTGCTCGAGGGTGGGTTCGTCGACAGGATCGCCGTCGATGCCGAGCGCCTGGCTGAGCAGGGACCGGATACCGGGGGACAGGGGCTTGGCCGCCGCGGGGTCGCCCCACGCATTCCACTGCATCATGAGTTACAGTATTACAGATGATGTCAATCCGTAACTCTGATGCGAGCGTCGAGCAGCGAATCCTCGACGCCGCTGCCGAGTGCATCCTGGCTTTCGGGGTGGAACGGACGACCATGACCGAGATCGCGCGCAGGGCCCGGGTGAGCCGGCCGACGATCTACCGGCGGTGGCCCGACATCCGCTGGGTGATCGCCGAACTGCTCACCGTGCGCATCGCCGGCGTTCTGGAGGCGATCCCGGACCGCGGAGCCGACCGGGAGGCGACGGTGGGACGCGTCGTGGCCGTGGCAGACCATTTGCGCGCCGACGTGATCGTGCAGTCGGTGATCCGCAACGCGCCGGGCCTGGCGATGACCTACATCGCCGACCGACTCGGCACCAGCCAGCAGATTCTCATCGACGCACTGGCCGAGGCGATCAAAGCCGGTCAGGACGACGGCAGTATCCGGGCCGGGGATCCGCGCGGGATGGCCGCGATGTGCCTGCTGATCACCCAGTCGACGATCCAGTCGGCGCAGATGGTCGCCGAGTTGCTGGACAACGACGCACTCAACCGCGAGCTGGCACTCTCTCTGAACGGATATCTGAAACCATGAGTGGCGCAACTGCTTTGAACGCCGCACGCCGGGCCGCCGAACTCGCGCAGCTCGGGGAAGGCGCGCCCGTCGACCTCGTCGTGATCGGCGGCGGCATCACCGGCGCGGGTATCGCGCTCGACGCGGTCACACGCGGGCTGTCGGTGGTGCTGGCGGAGCGACACGACCTCGCGTTCGGCACCAGCCGCTGGAGCTCCAAACTCGTGCACGGCGGGCTGCGGTACCTGGCCAGCGGCAACGTGGGCATCGCCCGGCGCAGCGCCGTGGAACGCGGAATCCTGATGACCCGCAACGCGCCCCACCTCGTACATGCGATGCCGCAGCTGGTTCCGCTGCTGCCGTCGATGAACACGGCGTCCCGCGCGTTGGTCCGGTTCGGCTTCGCCGCCGGCGACGGTCTGCGCAGGCTGGCAGGCACCCCGGCGGACACGCTGCCCAGGTCGCGTCGGATCGACGCGCACCGCGCCGTCGGTTTGGCTCCGACCGTCGCGCGGGAAGGGCTCGACGGAGCGCTGCTCGCCTACGACGGACAGCTGATCGACGACGCCCGGCTGGTCACCGCCGTGGCGCGTACCGCCGCCCAGCACGGCGCCCGAGTACTCACCCGGGTCGCGGCGTCGGACGCGTCCCGCGACGCGGTGACGCTCACCGACAGCACGACGGGGGAGTCCCTGCGGGTGTCGGCCCGCGCTGTCGTCAACGCGACGGGTGTCTGGGCGGGGGAGGTGGACGACTCGATCAAGCTGCGCCCGAGCCGCGGCACGCACCTGGTGTTCGACGCCGCGAAATTCGGCAATCCGGTTGCCGCGCTGACAGTTCCGATTCCGGGTGAGATCAACCGGTTCGTGTTCGCGATGCCCGAACAACTGGGCAGGGTGTACCTGGGGCTGACCGACGAGGATGCCCCCGGCCCGATTCCGGACGTGCCGGAGCCCACCCCCGGGGAGGTCAGGTTTCTGCTGGACACGGTCAACACGGCGCTGGATGCGGCGCTGACAGAGGCGGACGTGATCGGCGCCTACGCAGGCCTTCGTCCGCTCATCGACACGGGAGCCGGCAGGACGTCCGACATCTCCCGCGAGCACGCGGTCACCGAGTCGCCGTCGGGCGTGCTCACCGTCATTGGCGGCAAGCTCACCGAATACCGGTACATGGCCGAGGATGTCGTCGACCGTGCGGTGCAGTTGCGCGGGCTTGCCGCGGGCGTGTGCCGCACCCGCAACCTGCCGCTCGTCGGCGCACCCGCCAATCCCGTTGCCACGCTGCGATCTTCGACCGATCTGCCCGGTTCGCTGGTGGCGCGGTACGGCGCCGAAGCACCGAACGTGATCGCCCGGGCCACCTGCGAGCGGCCCACCGATCCGGTCGCCGACGGCATCGACGTGATCAGGGCCGAATTCGAGTATGCGGTCACCCACGAAGGGGCGCTCACCGTCGACGACATTCTGGACCGCCGCACCAGGATCGGGTTGGTGGCCCCAGATCGCGAGCGTGCCATGGCCGCCGCCGAGGAGATGCTGTCGCCGGCCCGCTGAAACTCGCCCGGTTACAGCGGGATGTTCTTGTGGCGGCCGCGGCGCAGCGGCGCCTCGGCCAGCGCCTGCGTCAGCTTCGAGCGGGTGCGCGCGGGGTCGATCTTCTCGTCAACCACGCCGATCTCGATCGCGGAATCGACACCGCCGGCGATCTTCTCGTGCTCGATGGCCAGCGCCTCGTGCAGCGACTCGCGCTCCTCGGGGGCGGCGGCGGCCAGCTTCTTCTTGTGCAGGATGCCGACCGCGGCCTTGGCGCCCATCACGGCGACCTCGGCCTCGGGCCACGCGAACACCTTGGTGGCGTTCAGCGACCGCGAGTTCATCGCGATGTAGGCGCCGCCGTAGATCTTGCGGGTGACCAGCGTGACGCGCGGCACCGACGACTCACCGAACGCGTGCAGCAGCTTGGCGCCGCGACGGACCACCCCGCCCCACTCCTGGTCCACACCGGGCAGGTAGCCGGGCACGTCGACGATGACCACCAGCGGGATGCCGAACGCATCGCACAGCCGCACGAAACGGGCTGACTTCTCCGCGCTTTCGGAGTTCAGGCAGCCGCCCAGGCGCAGCGGGTTGTTGGCGATCACACCGACGGTGCGTCCGGCCAGCCGGCCCAGGCCCACGACGATCGACGGCGCCCAGCGGGACTGGAACTCCTCGAACGGGACACCCTCGTCGAGCAGAGCCTCCACGAGCGGATGCACATCGTAGGCGCGTCGCGCCGACTCGGGCAGTAGCGCCTTGAGGTCGGTGTCGCCGGCTTCGGCCTTGCTGCGGTCGAAATGACCCTGCTGGCAGAACAACCCGACCAGGCGACGGCCGCGCTCGTAGGCGTCGAGCTCGTCGTCGGCCACGATGTGGCACACGCCGGACTTCTTGTGATGGGCCTCCGGGCCGCCCAGGGACACCATGTCGACGTCCTCACCGGTCACGCTGCGCACCACGTCCGGGCCGGTGACGAACACCTTGCTATCGGGGGCCATCACGATCACGTCGGTGAGCGCAGGGCCGTACGCGGCGCCCCCGGCGGCGAAACCGACCACCACCGAGATCTGCGGGACGTAGCCGGAGGCCCGGATCATCGCCTCGAATACCAGGCCGACCGCGTGCAGGGCCTTGACGCCCTCGGCCAGCCGCGCGCCGCCGGAGTGCCAGATGCCGACGATCGGGCTCTGCTCCTCGATGGCGACGTCATAGGCGTCGACGATGTGCTTGCAGCCGTCGACGCCCATGGCGCCGCCCATCACGGTGCCGTCGGTGCAGAACGCGATGGTGCGCACACCGTTGACGGTGCCCGCGGCGGCCAGCACACCGGACTTGTCCCGCTGGTGCAGTGGCTCGACGCTGCCGTCGTCGAAGAAAGTGGACAGGCGCAACAGCGGGTCGCGCGGGTCGAGCGATTCGTTGACTGCTTCGGGGGCCAGCCCGTTCTCCAGGGTCGTCATGTGTTCTCCTGCTTGTCAGTACTTCCCGAAGGCGAGTGCGACATTGTGCCCGCCGAATCCGAATGAGTTGTTGATCGCGTACTCGTAATTGCCCGGCCGCGGTGAACCTGCGACCACATCGAGGTCGATCTCGGGATCAAGATTCTTCAAGTTCAGCGTCGGCGGGATGATCCCGTCCCGCAACGCCTGCACGGTCAGGATCGACTCGACCGCGCCGACCGCGCCGACCGAATGGCCGAGCGCGGATTTGGGGGCGTAGACGGCCGGGCGGTGGCCGCCCATCGCATTGTTGATGGCCTTACCTTCGGCCACGTCGCCGACGCTGGTGCCCGTGGCGTGCGCGTTGACGTGGTCGATGTCGGTGCGTTTGAGGCCCGCGAGCTGGATGGCACGCGTCATCGCGTAACCGGCCCGTTCACCGTTCGGATCGGGCGCCACCATATGGTAACCGTCGGAGGTGATGCTCGCACCCATCAGTCGGGCCAGGATCTTCGCGCCCCGAGCCTTGGCGTGCTCCTCGGTCTCGATGACCATCACCGCGCCGGCCTCCCCGAACACGAACCCGTCGCGGTCCTTGTCGAAGGGGCGGCACGCGCCGGCGGGGTCGTCGTTGTTGGTCGACATCACGATCCGCATCTGTGCGAAACCGGCGATCGGCACCGCCTCGATGCGCTGCTCGACGCCTCCGCAGATCGCGATGTCGGCCTCGCCGAGCACGATGTTGCGCCACGCCTGGGCAATGCCCTCGGAGCCGGAGGCGCACGCCGAAACCGGGGTCACCACACCGGCTTTGGCGCCCCGTTCCAAGCCGATCACGGCAGACGGGCCGTTCGGCATGTACATCTGCACGGCCAGCGGGGACACCGCGCGCACGCCCTGCTCCCGCATGCCGTCATAGGCGAACACCAGAGCTTCGGCGCCGCCGAGGCCGGTCCCGATCGACACCAGCAACCGCTCGGTGTCCACCTCGGGGGAGCCGGCGTTCTCCCACACCCGCCTGCCGAGCACGGTCGCCATCCGCTGCGGATAGGACATCCGCTGCAGTTCGACCGTGTCCAATTCGGACTGGAAGTCCTCCAGCAGGTGACCGCCGATGCGGACCGGAAGGTCGAACTCCTCGACGAACGGATCCTCGAGCCTGCGGATTCCGCTCTGACCGTCCAGGAGCGCCTTCCAGGTCCCTTCAGCGTCGGTGGCCACGCTGGTGGACATCGCGATACCGGTGACGACGACGTCGGGCAGCCCGTTACCTGTTGTCGGCGAAACCATGCTGATTCGCGAGTCCTCTCTCGATCGGTTCAGTAACGACCGAAGGCCAGAGCCACATTGTGGCCGCCGAAGCCGAACGAGTTGTTGATCGCGTACTGGAAGTCGCCGTATCGAGGCTCGCCCGCGACGACATCGAGATCGATCTCGGGGTCGGGCGTCTCGTAGTTCAGCGTCGGCGGGATGACACCGTCACGCAGAGCCAGGATCGTCAGCGCGGACTCCAGAGCGCCCACGGCGCCGATCGAGTGGCCCAGCGCCGATTTCGGCGCATAGACCGCTGCGTGCTCCACTCCGGCGACGCGGATGGCGTTGGCCTCGGCCGTGTCACCGATCGGGGTGGCGGTGGCGTGCGCGTTGACGTGGCTGATGTCCTTGGGGGACAGGCCTGCCGTCTCCAGCGCCCGCTTCATCGCGTGGCCGGCCCGCAGGCCGTCGGCCGCGGGAGCCACCATGTGGAACGCATCCGACGTGACACCGGCACCCATGAGCCGGGCCAGCGGCTTGGCGCCGCGGGCTTTGGCATGCTCTTCGGTCTCGATGATCATCAGGACGCCGGCCTCGCCGAAGACGAAGCCGTCGCGATTCTTGTCGAACGGCCTCGAAGCACCGGCAGGATCCTCATTGCGGGTCGACATGGCACGCATCATCGAGAACGCCGCGATGGGCAGTGCCTCGATGCCGCCTTCCACGCCGCCGACGACGGCGAAGTCCGCGTCACCCATGACGATCTGGCGCCAACCGTGGGCGATGGCCTCCGAGCCCGACGAGCACGCCGAGACCGGGGTGATGACCCCGGCCCGGGCGCCCAGTTCGAGACCGGCGACCGCCGCCGCACCGTTGGGCATGATCATCTGAACGGCGAGCGGGGACACCTTGCGGGGCCCGCCCTCGTTCATCGCGTCATAGGTTTCGACGATCTTCTCGCCGCCACCGAGACCCGTGCCGACCACGACCGCGAAGCGATCCGGGTCGACCTCGGGCTTGCCCGCGTTCTCCCAGAGCCGTCGCGACAGCAGCAACGACATGCGCTGCACGTAGGACATGCGGCGCATCTCGATGCGTGTCATGTGGCTGTCGACGTTGTCGACGAGGTGGCCGCCGATCCGCACCGGCAGGTCCCACTTGTCGACGAAGTCGTCCTCGAGGATCCGGATGCCGCTCTCGCCGGCCAGCAGACCCTTCCACGTGCTCTCGATGTCCGCAGCGAGGGCCGTGGTGGCCTCAATGGCGGTCACCACGACGTTAGGAAAACCGCCGTTAGCAGTGGAAGGTCTGGTCACTTGTCGCCCGTAATCTGAGCGCGGATGGCAGCGGCGGCCTCGGGGTTCTCTTCCTCGAGCTTCTGGATGTAGGCGACGACGTCACCGACGGTGCGCAGGCCGGCCAGATCCTCGTCGGGGATCTTCACGCCGTACTTGTCCTCGGTCTGCACGGCGATCTCCACCATCGACAGCGAGTCGATGTCCAGGTCGTCGACGAAGGACTTCTCCGGGGTGACCTCGGAGGGCTCGATGCCGGTGACCTCTTCGATGATCTCCGCGAGACCCGAGATGATTTCTTCCTGAGTGGCGCCCACAGGGTGCTCCTTCTATCTATTTCTTGGTTACTACAACTGGATGTGATCGAGCTGTGGATATGTTCCTGGCTCAGGCGCGCAGTGACTCTGCGAGCCCGTCCAGGTCAGCGGGGGACTTGACGGCGTGCGTCGGCGTCCCCCGAAGTTCGCGTTTGGCGATGCCGGTCAGGGTCCCTGCGGGCGGGAACTCGACGATCGCCGTGACACCCTGCTCCTTCATGGAGGCGGTGCACAGGTCCCAGCGCACGGGCCGGGTCATCTGGGC
The DNA here is from genome assembly GCF_025263565.1 of Mycobacterium sp. SMC-8. NCBI lineage: Bacteria > Bacillati > Actinomycetota > Actinomycetes > Mycobacteriales > Mycobacteriaceae > Mycobacterium > Mycobacterium sp. SMC-8. The sequence goes on along the minus strand of NZ_CP079865.1, from coordinate 5,654,545 downwards.
GACGAGCTTGGCCATCGCGTCGGCTGCCGAGGAGACCGGGCGGCCGTCGGCGTTGGACAGTAGCGTGACGCGGGGCTCGCTGGGATTGATCCGGTCGGCGACCGCGGTGTACTCGGCGAGCGCGGGCGCCATGTAGTGGGTGTGGAACGCACCGGCGGTGGCCAGCGGACGCACCCGGGCGCGGGCCGGCGGATCCTCGGCGAGCTTCTCCAGGGCGGCGAGCGCGCCCGCGGCGACGATCTGGCCGGCGGCGTTGCGGTTGGCCGGGACGAGGTCCAGAGCTTCCAGCCGCGAGAGCACCTCGGCCTCGTCACCGCCCAGAAGCGCCGACATGCCGGTGGGCTCCAGCGCGCAGGCCTTGGCCATCTCCTTGCCACGGGTGGCGGCGAGCGAAACGGCTTCGTCAGCAGTGATCACGCCGGCGATGGCGTAGGCGGCGATCTCACCGACCGAGTGGCCGGCGGCGATGACCTCGACCGGGCCTTCGAGCCCGTAGTTCTCGCCGCGCTTGCTCAGTTCTTCGTAGGCCAGCAGCGTGGCGGCGACGACCAGCGGCTGGGTGACCGCGGTATCGGTGATCTGCTCGGCCGTCGCGGTGGTGCCGAGTGTCGCCAGATCGAGTCCGCTGATCTGCGACCATGCCTCGATACGCTCAGCGGCGCCGGGCAGCTCCAGCCACTCGGCGAGCATGCCGGGGGTCTGCGAACCCTGTCCGGGCGCGAGGAATGCGAGCACAGTCGTCTGAGGCACGTCTCTAAGAGAACATTGTGAAGACGGATTTGAACGGTGTAAGAGATTATGAACCTCGTCTTATGTTTTTGTAGGTAGTCCACAAATCCGCATGTGATGCGACTCCATCGAGACCTCGCCGCAACCTGTTATCCCTAAGAGATGCCTCCAGGTGTGACGGAGCCAACACCGGTGACCTGCTCGGATCCCACCGCGGAGACGGCTGTCGACTGCGCATGACGGTTCAACCGACCCACCGAGGAAGCCACCCGCAGCACATAGGCGTCGCGCGGAATCGTCGGGTCGCGGCCGGTGAAGTCGGCGATCCGCTTCAACCGGTACCGCACGGTATTTGGATGAACGAACAATTTGCGTGCGCAAGCTTCTATGGCGCCGCCGGAGTCAAGGTAGGCGTCGAGCGTCTCCACCAGCGCAGGGCCGGCGTCCGACAGCGGCCGCATCACGTCGGCTTCCAGCGCGGCGGCCGCGTTCGCATCGCCGAGCAGCGCGCGTTCGGGCAGCAGCTCCCGCGCGGCCACCGGACGCGGGGCGCCGGCCCAGCCGGCGACGGCGTTCATCCCGGCGATGGCCTCGGTGGCACTGCGGTGGGCGGCGCCGAGTGTGGGGGCGGTCGGGCCGATCACGACCGGGCCCTCGGCGAAGACCTTCATCAGATCCGACAGGAACCGGTCCGTCGGCGACAGACCGCCCGACACGACCGCGACCAGCCACGTGCCGTGCACATCGGACAACGCCGCGCGCCCGTTGCGGGCCGCCACGTCACGCACGTCGTCACCGGCGAATTCCATCCGGTCCGGGCGTGGCATGCCCACGATGACCGTGGCCGGCGCGGTCGCGTCCCAGTTGAGCGCGGCTGCCTGCGACTGCAGTTCGGTTCCGGTACCGCCGCGGACCACCGCGTCGACGAGATTGGCCTCCATCCGGGTGTCCCACGCGCCGCGCGCCTCGGCCTGGTCGGCGTAGGCGGTGGCGGCCGCGAACGCCAGGTCACGGCTGTACCGCAGGATGCCGGCCGTCAAGGCGGTGAGCTGCTCCTCGGAACGGGCCAGCAGCGGCACCACTTCTTCGAAGAACTCCATGGTCACGCGAACCATCTCCACCGACTGGCGCAGCGCGATCCGCCTGCGCAGATCCTGTGGCACCACCTCAAAGGCCTGGGCGGTGTAGCTGACGTCGCTGCGCGGGTCGCGCATCCACTCGACGAAGTTCACCACCGCGGTCTGCACCACCAACTGGACGCTGGCGCGCTGGTTGGCTTCGAGCGCGGCGAAGAACGGCAGCCGCTCCTCCATCACGTGCACGGCCTCGGTCGCCAAACGGCCCGAATACTGCTTGAGCCGGCGCAGCGCCGACTCCGGCACGCTTTCCAGCACGTCGACGGTCGAGCGCGGCGGGATGAACCGGTTGTTGTCAACCATCCCTAAAATCTACGCCTGGTTTTGGCGGAAACCTCTAACCAACTACGCGACTCCGGGTCCGATGTCGTCGCTACGCGACTCCGGGTCCGATGTCGTCGCTACGCGACTCCGGGGTCCGACGTCTGCTCCGGCGCCGCCAGCACATTGTCGATCTCGTACTTCCGCGCCGCCTCGACCGCCACCGAGATGTCGATGTTGCCGTCGCGAGCCAGACCTTCGAGCACGCCGACGACGATCGACTCGGCGTCGGTGTTGAAATAGCGCCGGGCCGCGGGCCGGGTGTCGGAGAAGCCGAAGCCGTCCGTGCCCAGGGTGATGAAGGTGCCCGGCACCCAGGGCCGGATCTGCTCGGGCACCGCCCGCATCCAGTCCGACACCGCGACGACGGGTCCGGTGGCCTCGGCCAGCGCCTTGGTGACGTAGGGCGTCTGCGCGGGCCGGTCGGGATGGCGCAGCTTCTCCTTCTCGATGGCCACGCCGTCGCGGTTGAGCTCACCCCAGCTGGTCACCGACCAGATGTCGGCGGCGACGTCCCATTCCTCGGCCAGCATCTCGGCGGCCTTCAGCGCCGACGGCATCGCCACACCGGAGACCAGGATCTGCGCGGTGTTGGTGCGCTTCTCCGGCGCGGCCCGGTACCGGTACATGCCGCGCAACAGACCGTCGACGTCGATGCCCTCAGGCTCGGCCGGCTGTACGTAGGGCTCGTTGTAGATCGTCATGTAGAAGTAGACGTTCTCCGGGTTCTCGCCGTACATGCGGGCCAGGCCGCTCTCGATGATGTAGGCGATCTCGTAGGCGAACGCCGGGTCGTAGGCCACCACGGCCGGGTTGGTCGCCGCCAGCAGCAGCGAGTGGCCGTCAGCGTGCTGCAGGCCCTCGCCGACCAGCGTCGTGCGGCCGGCCGTCGCGCCCAGCAGGAACCCGCGGGCCATCTGGTCGGCCGCCGCCCACAGGCCGTCACCGGTGCGCTGGAACCCGAACATCGAATAGAAGATGTAGACCGGGATCATCGGTTCGTTGTGGGTGGCATACGACGTGCCCACCGCGGTGAACGACGCGGTCGACCCGGCCTCGTTGATGCCTTCGTGCAGGATCTGGCCGACTTCGCTCTCCTTGTAGGCCAGCATCAGCTCGGCGTCCACGGCCGTGTACAGCTGCCCGTTGCGGTTGTAGATCTTCAGGCTCGGGAACCAGGAGTCCATCCCGAAGGTGCGGGCCTCGTCGGGGATGATGGGAACGATTCGCGGCCCGATGTTCTTGTCGCGCAACAGTTCTTTGAACGTACGTACGGTCGCCATGGTGGTGGCGACCTCCTGCTTGCCCGACCCCTTCTTCAGGGCCTTGTAGGTGTCGTGGCCGGGCAACGTCAGCGCCTTGCTCTTGGTCCGCCGTTCCGGCAGGAAGCCGCCCAAGGCGCGCCGGCGGTCGAGCATGTAGCGGATCTCCGGCGCCTCCGGGCCCGGGTGGTAGTACGGCGGCAGGTAGGGGTCGTTCTCGAGTTGCTCGTCGGAGATCGGGATGCGCTGGGCGTCGCGAAAGTCCTTGAGATCCTGCAGCGCAAGCTTTTTCATCTGGTGCGTGGCGTTGCGGCCTTCGAAGTGCTTGCCCAGCGTGTAGCCCTTGATGGTCTTGGCCAGGATCACCGTGGGCTGACCCTTGTGCTCCATTGCCGCGTGGTAGGCGGCGTAGACCTTGCGGTAGTCGTGACCGCCGCGCTTGAGGTTCCAGATCTCCTGGTCGGTCATGTTCTGGACGAGCGCCTTGGTGCGCGGGTCCCGGCCGAAGAAGTGGTCGCGGACGTAGGCCCCGTCGTTGGCCTTGTAGGTCTGATAGTCCCCGTCGGGGGTCGTGTTCATCAGGTTCACGAGCGCGCCGTCGCGGTCGGCGTGCAGCAGCGCGTCCCACTCGCGGCCCCACACCACCTTGATGACGTTCCAGCCCGCGCCGCGGAAGAACGACTCCAGCTCCTGGATGATCTTGCCGTTGCCGCGCACCGGGCCGTCGAGGCGCTGCAGGTTGCAGTTCACCACGAAGGTCAGGTTGTCGAGGCCCTCCAGTGCGGCGACGTGCGCCAGGCCGCGGCTCTCGGGCTCGTCCATCTCGCCGTCGCCCAGGAACGCCCACACGTGCTGATTGGAGGTGTCCTTGATGCCCCGGTCGTGCAGGTAGTGGTTGAACCGCGCCTGATAGATCGCGTTCATCGGGCCCAGGCCCATCGACACGGTCGGGAACTCCCAGAAGTCCGGCATCAGCCGCGGGTGCGGATAGGACGGCAGCCCGCCGCCGGGATGGCTGTGCTCCTGGCGGAAGCCGTCGAGTTTGTCCTCGGTGAGCCGGCCCTCGAGGTAGGCCCGCGCGTAGATACCGGGGGAGGCGTGGCCCTGGATGAAGATTTGATCGCCGCCGCCGGGATGGTTCTTGCCGCGGAAGAAGTGGTTGAAGCCGACTTCGTAGAGCGCCGCCGACGACGCGTACGTCGAAATATGGCCACCCACACCGACTCCCGGGCGCTGTGCGCGGTGCACCATGATCGCGGCGTTCCACCGGATCCAGGCGCGGTAGCGGCGCTCGACGTCCTCGTCGCCGGGGAACCAGGGTTCCAGCTCGGTCGGGATCGTGTTGACGTAGTCGGTGGAGGTCAGTGCCGGGATCGCGACGCGCTGCTCACCGGCACGCTCGAGCATGCGGAGCAGCAGGTAGCGGGCGCGGGCCGGACCGGACCGGTCCAGCAGGTCGTCGAAAGACTCCAGCCACTCGCCGGTCTCTTCGGGGTCGATGTCCGGCAGATACGAGGCAACGCCTTCTCTGATCACGCGAACCCGGTCGGGTTCTGCTGCGCTGCCGGAGTTTTGGGCCAGGTCCTGGCGCACGAACTCGGTGGTCAACATCCGCTCCTTGTTAGGCGGTTTAAACACGTCCGCTTCGGCTCGGTGGGTTACCTTGCTTCCCGCGTACGCGGCTTTCCATCCTTGTCTAATCCTGCCCGATGCGCACTAGCGGGTCCGAAGTGCCGGGTGAACCGGCAGCCGACCCGGTAACGTCTGCAGACCGTGCTGATCGGTCGGTGGGGCGTCCGCACCATGCGGCTCGCCGCGTCGGTGACCGGCGCGTTAGCCGCGCTGGCGATGATCGTCGTCGGGTGCACCAGCGTCACCGACGGCGACGCCGCGGTCGCCGAGGGGGATGCGCCGCTGTACCGGGCGTCGGTGTCGGCGTCGCTCGAGGAGTCCGCGGCCAGTTCCAGCGCCCGCGAGTCCCAGCGGCAGACCTCGCTGACCGTCGAGGCCGTCCGCACCTCGTGCGAGGCGATGAGCTCCAGCAGCGCCGAGGCCATCGGTGCGGTCAACACCTATGTCGATGCGTTCAACAACAATCCCGCCGACATCGGCCGCACCGCCGGTCCGGCCGTCGACGCGCTCAACCACAGCGCCGACCTGGTCGCCGGCAGCCTCTCCGACCCGCTGACCCCGGAGCTGCGCGACGCGCTGAACAGCTGGGTCGACGCGGCCAGGGGCGTGGCGACGTCGATCGCGGGCAACTACGGAACCGACGAATTCAACGCCGCGATCGAGCGGTTGAACACCTCCAAGACCACCGCATTGGACCGATGCGACGCGGCATACCGATGAACCTGCCGCTACATGGCTTGCTGTGAGCGCTGGGCATGCGACGATAGGACTTCGAACGTGACCGAGCGCACGGTGCGCCAACGCGGCTGAAGGAGGACCGACGGTGTCGGCGGGTGATCCCCCGAACTACGCCCGAATGCTGGGCATCCAAAAAGATCAGGTTGTGCAGGAGGTGGGCTGGGACGAGGACACCGACGACGACATCCGGGCCGACATCGAGGATGAGAGCGGGAACGATCTACTCGACGAAGATGCCGACGAAGTCGTCGACGTGGTGCTGCTGTGGTGGCGGGACGGTGACGGCGACCTTGTCGACACCCTGATGGATGCCATCACCCCGCTCGCCGACGACGGTGTCATCTGGGTGGTCACCCCGAAGACGGGCAAGCCCGGACACGTGCGGCCCGCCGAGATCGCCGAGTCCGCTCCGACTGCGGGCCTGATGCAGACCTCGTCGGCCAACCTCGGCGACTGGATCGCCAGCCGGTTGGTACAGCCGAAATCCAAGGCCGCCGGCAAGCGCGGCTAGTGATGCTCTCCGTCGGCCAAACCGCACCGGAGTTCACGCTCAAGGACCAGAACAACCAGCCGGTGACGCTGGGCGCTTTCCGTGGCGCAAAGAACGTCGTGCTGGTCTTCTTCCCGCTGGCGTTCACCGGGGTCTGTCAGCGTGAGCTCGACGAAATCCGGGACCACATCGGTGATTTCGTCAACGATGAGACCGCGACGCTGACCGTGTCGGTGGGCCCGTCGCCGACACACAAGGTGTGGGCCACCGACCGGGGCTACCGGTTTCCGGTCCTGTCGGACTTCTGGCCGCACGGCGAGGTCAGCCAGGCTTACGGGGTGTTCAACGATGCGTCCGGGTTCGCCAACCGCGGCACCTTCGTCATCGACCGTGCCGGGATCATCCGCTTCGCCGAGTGCAAGGAGCCCGGCGAGGCCAGGGATCAGGCGGTGTGGACCCAGGCGCTGAACGCGTTGGACACGGACTGACGGAATTTCCGGTTGGGCGGCTGCGCCGTGTAGCCTGCCCGGGATCGGGCGCGTAGCTCAGTGGTAGAGCTCTGGTTTTACACACCAGCGGTCGGCGGTTCGATACCGTCCGCGCCCACCATCAAACCCGCAGTTCAGAGGGTTTCGGCCCAAATCTGCAAAACCCCCGTTGTGCCAAGAGTGTGCCAAGCCGTCCGGCCCTCACCCGCGGCGTGCGCGCCAAGCTAGTTGCGAGCTCGCCCAATCTTTTCTTCGACGCGCTCAGCAGGTGTGGGAAGAAAGTTGTTGCGTGCTGGTCATGATTCGGGGTGCACGGCTTCGTCCACGTCCGATTGACCCATCGCCGGGCGTTGTCTAATCCTGAATCCACCGATGAATTGCCTGGTAGGCGGGTGTCGATATGAGGAAAGTGCCCTCTGAGCTGTGATGATGAGTGTTCCTTACGCACTTATCGGCACAACTCGGAAAGGTGTCGCTTGCCAGGGTGATGGGACCACCTGATTGCCAGGGGGATGGGACCACCGTGGCGCGTTATCGAGGATGCTCGTCGGGTCCCTCTGGGTCAAGCTGACCGGGTCGGGTGCGTTGGCGGTAGGACGGTCCTTCGATGACCAGGGTGTGGGCCGCAGCGGTGAGTCGGTCGATGGCTGATTGGGCGAGCAGGGTGTCGGCGGTCATGGTCAGCCATTCGGCGGGTTCCCGGTTTGATGTCACGATGGTGGTCTTGGTTTGGTGGCGTTCGACGACGATTTCGTAGAAGTCGCTGGTTTCGGTGGCGTCGAGGGGTCGCAGCGCGAAGTCGTCGATGATGAGGACGTCGACGGCCGCCAGTCGGCGGATCTCGGCGTCGACGGTGTGGTCGAGTCGGGCGGCGCGTAGCCGGGTGAACAGTTTGTCGGATCGGGCGAACAGGACGGTGTGGCGGCGACGAATGGCCAAGTGCCCCAGTGCTGTTGCCAGATGTGTTTTGCCTACGCCCACGGGCCCGAGGATGATTGCGGACTGTCCGGCGTCGAGGAATCGTAGCGAGGTCAGGTCGCCGAGCAGGGTACGGTCGTAGCGCAGGTCCTGTTGTGCGGTCCAGGAGTCGAAGCGCATCGTCGGGTCGAGTCCGGCTTTGGCCGCCCGCAGGGCGGCTGATCGGGATTCGCGTCGGGATACTTCGTCGGCAAGAAGTGTTTCGAGGAATCCGATGTGGCTGAGTTTGTGCTGGCGGGCCAGTGCGGCCCGTTCGGGCAGGGTGTCGGCCAGGGCGCCGAGCTTGAGCGCTTTGAGCAGTCGGAGCAGGTCGGCGCCGACCGGGTCTGCGGCCACGCGGTTGGTAGTGGTCATATCAGCAGGTCTCCTCGGAGTCGGCATTGGCGATGACGGTCAATGATGTTGAGGTGGTGCCGAATTCGGATGGATCGCGCGAGAACCGGGTAGCGGTTTGGCCGACGGCCAGCGGCAGTGCCGGGATCGTGTTCTCGGTGGCGCGCTCGAGCATCGAGGCGATCTTGTTGACCGAGACGACGTCGAGATCCAGTGCCACCGAACATGCCTGCTCGACACGCTGCGCGCCGTAACGGCGCACCAGGCCCTGGAGTCGGTAGACGGTGCGCATCCGCGTCCACGGCAGCGGATCGTCGAGGATGCGTTCGGCGTAGATCCCGACGTTCGGGCCATAGGCGGCGCAGGTGGCGATCAGCGTCGTTAAGTCCCGCAGCGCGTAACCGACTTTGTGTTCGGGTAGATCAGCGCGGTCGGTACTGCGGCCTCCCGCAGGCTGACGAGGATGGACTTTGACCAGCACACCGCGGTGATAGAACTTCACCAGCTCACCGTCAGCACGCACGTCGAGGGTGTGCCCGATCCACTGCTCAGGAAGCGAGTAGAGGGCTTTGGCGACCTCGGCGTGGAAGTCGCGGTGCACCTTGACCGCTTTGAACACCGGCACGTCGTAGGCCCCCGGCACCGCCAGCAGCAGCGGTTGCTCCTCGGTGGTGAACACCTCCACCGGCCGTGCGCAGGTGGTGCCGTGGATGCGGGTCCCGGCAGTACGAAGACACCACACGGTGACAGCCTGCTGCGCCTGCTCAATACTGGCGAATGTTTCACCGTCCCAGAAGTTTCGGCGCACGTACTGCACCGCACGCTCCACTCGCGGTTTGTCCTTTGGGGAGCGCACCCGAGCCGGGTCGGTGAGGAACCCGACATGACCGGCGTAGTCGAGCCACCCCTGGGTGAATCGGGGATTGACCGCATCAGCGGCGGCGATCACCGGCTTGAGGTTGTCCGGGATCAGCACCGCGAACACCCCTCCGAAGAACTCCCACGCCGCCTGACATCCGGCGATCACCGCCACCAGGGTCTGCGAGTAGGTCAGCCACACGAACATGTGCCGGGAGTAGACGGCGGTGAAGATCAGCGCGTGCACCTTGCGGCGCCGCCCACCATCGGCGTCGGTGAGCATCCCGAGGTAGCCGAAATCGATCTGGCATTCCACCCCGGGATCCCCGTCGGCGACCCGCACCGTGGTGTCCTTGCGGCCGAAACCGCAACGCTCACCGGCGAATCGGTTCAACGTGCGATACGGCACCACGCACCCCTGACGGGCCAGCAGGGTCTCGATCTTGGTGATCGTCAACGGACGCTGCTCACCCTCGCCGGCCACCCACGCGGTGATCTGGTCCTCGAACCCCAGCAGCTGTTCCCACGCTGCGCCGTGGCCATCCGGGCGTACCGGGCGCACCGCGTCGGCGACAGCCCCGATCAACCCGTCATCGACGGCCTCAACGCCGTCGCTGCGGTGCAGACCAGCCGCTTGCGCAGCCTCGACGTAGCGGCGCACAGTTTTGCGGTCCACGCCGCAATGCGCGGCGATCGTGCGGTAGCCCGGTGCCGGTAGCCCGGCGACCCCCAGCCACACCCGCAGCACTTCCCTGATCTCGTTCACACTGACCTCCCGAAAAGCCATGCCCGCCGCCTCCGTGACTTCGACCGTCACGGCGATCAAACGAACAGATGAAGGGACCACCGACGCGACGCGCCGGTGGTCCCATAACTGGCAATCCAGGTGGTCCCATCACCCTGGCAAAATCAGCTCACACTGGTCCCATCCTCCTGGCAGACGACAAAAGGCACTTCCAGTGCAAGTGTCCCATAGGTTCGCTGCGTCGGCGGCGGTCTTTGATGATGAGCATCTCGTGTCCTGCGCGGGATTGGTCCCGGTGATGGCATTGGCTGCCCAGACTGCTTTGCCGCAGCTTTTAACCGACAAGGTGTTCATCGCCGAGCCGAGGATCAAGTCGGGCGCGGCCAACCCAGCGCCGAAGCTGAGCACGCTGATCGCCGGGATGTGCGCCGGCGCCGACAGCATCGATGACCTCGACATCGTGCGGTCAGGAGGGATGAAGACATTGTTCGACGGTGTCTACGCGCCCTCGACAATCGGAACTCTGTTACGCGAGTTCACCTTCGGGCATGCCCGGCAACTCGAATCGGTTCTGCGCGAGCACTTGGCTGAGCTCTGCACACGGGTCGATCTGCTGCCCGGCGCCAGTGAGCGGACGTTCATCGATATCGACTCCTTACTGCGTCCGGTGTACGGCCACGCCAAACAGGGCGCCTCCTACGGGCGCACCAAAATCGCCGGCAAGCAGATCCTGCGCAAGGGTCTGTCCCCGCTGGTCACCACCATCAGCACTGCCACCGGCGCGCCGGTGATCGCCGGTGCCCGGTTGCGGGCCGGTAAAACCAACTCGGGCAAGGGCGCGGCCCGGATGGTCGCCCAAGCCATCGCCACAGCCCGCGCCGCCGGGGTCACCGGCCAGATCTTGGTGCGCGGCGACTCGGCCTACGGCAACAGCACCGTGGCCGCAGCCTGCCGCCGCGCCGGTGCTCAGTTCTCGTTGGTGCTGACCAAAACTCGCGCTGTTGCGGCGGCCATCGAGTCCATTGACGAAAGCGCCTGGGTCCCCGTGGAATACCCCGGGGCGGTCCTTGATCCCGACAACGGAGCCTGGATCTCTGATGCCGAAGTCGCCGAGATCGCCCACACCGCCTTCACCTCCACTGACAACCCGATTACCGCACGGTTGATCGTGCGTCGGGTCAAAGACGCCCGCTTCCCTGATGCGCTGTTTCCGGTGTGGCGGTATCACCCGTTCTTCACCAACACCGACCTCCCGACCGCCGAAGCCGACATCACCCACCGCCGCCACGCGATCATCGAGACGGTGTTCGCCGATCTGATCGACGGACCCTTGGCGCACATGCCGTCGGGACGATTTGGGGCCAACTCGGCCTGGATCCTGTGCGCTGCGATCGCCCACAACCTGCTGCGTGCCGCTGGCGTGCTCGCCGGTGGCGCCCACGCGGTGGCCCGCGCAGCCACCCTGCGCCGCAAGATCATCACCATCCCCGCCCGGCTGGTCCGACCGCAACGCCGACCCATTCTGCACCTACCAAGCCACTGGCCCTGGACCGAACACTGGCTCACATTGTGGCGCAACACCATCGGCTACAGCCCACCGCAAGCTGCGACCCCCTGACCGCCGGCCCACCGGGGCCCTGACCGAGCACCATAGGAAAAGCTGGGCAAACCAGCGGCTCCCTCCTACCCGCACCAAACCCAGCCACTGGAAGTCCCCCCAGTCCCACCAGGGAGGTCGATCCACGGATTCAGGCTAATACGCCGACGGGGTGATGGCGTAGGGATCGTCGCGTCTACGGAGTTATGTCCTCCAGGACGTACTCCGTCTTCCACGCCGGTAAGGTCACCGACATGCGCTCCGATACGCTGTGATTCGACTGAAACCCCAGATAGCCCGGAGGAGCAGATTGCAGCGAGAAGCCGTCCTGGAGGCGCTGCGCAGTTTAGGTATCCCCGAGAAAGTTCTTCAGGACGTACCTGACCTGCCGGCTGGTGTGCAAGGGCTATTGGTCTATGGCAGTCGAGCTCGCGGGGATTCGATCGAGGGCTCCGACGTGGATCTCCTAGCGCTCTCCGGACGAACATCGCCAAGCACCTATTCAGGACTTGTAAATATCAGCTATTACACGTCCGATCAGTTGAAGTCGGGTGTAGGTACACTTTTCGGCGCGCACTTACGGCGCGATGCGAAGATAGTTTCGGATCCGACGGGGCGCCTGCAGGGCCTGATAGACGAGCTAGGTGAGGTCGACACGACACGGCTCTTTAGCCGTGTCAAGAACATGTCGAAGGTTTTCGGTGCTCTGGACACTGATCTACCGAAGTACCTCGCTGGCCTCCTGCGCGAGGCCCGTTACTTGTTGCGGAGCAGCCTCTACGCTGGAGCAATTGCCGCTGGTGACCCCTGTTTTTCGGTGCGAGAGATTGCGGTTCGCCATAATGATCCGTCACTGGTGCAGCTCCTCGCCTCGCGACACGTCGGTCCACCCGAGGCGGCAGACCTTCGGGAATGTCTAATCCGTCTTGAGTCGCTCCTTGGCGAGCTACCTCTGAATCCCCATGGCTCCCTCGAAGCGCTCATAGTCAACGAATGGGACCACGGAGGCGATCTCTTGGCGATTGGTTTTATGGCGCTTGGGCTGGTTGGAGCAGATACTGGTTATGCGGAAGTGGATAAAATTCTCCTGTGAGTAAGAATTTAATCGCGTTTGTCGGCGATATACACGGAAATTCTGTTGCCCTTCGCGGTTTGCTCCCTCTCCTTGAGGGGGAAGGTATTAATCAGATTGTTCTCCTTGGAGACTATATAAATAAGGGCAACGATTCGGCCGGCGTGATTGAGATCCTATTTCAAGAATCAAAGCGAGTGCCCATGGTGCTATTGAAAGGTAACCATGAGAAGGTTCTTCTCGAAGCACTTGATACTGAAAGTTTGACACATTTTCTCAAGATCGGGGGAGCGAGGACAATACATTCATATTTGCAACGCCCGGCCGGGCCTGATGTACTAGCTGAATTCAAGTCGCGGATTCCGGAAGCGCATGTTGAGTTCCTTCGTCGCATGCCGGACAGATTCGAGCATGCGGATGTTGTCGCTTCGCATATACCCCTTGCGAGCGCGGGAGGTCGCTATAAAGTGTCAGCTCATATATCGGTTGGTGCAGCGCCTTTGATCGATCGGGACGGTGCCCGAATCGATACCGGTTGCGGATCATTCGCTGAGGGCCGATTAACAGCTTTCTTGTGGCCGGCGTTAGACTATTTTCAGGTGAGAGCTGACGGAACGCCTATTCAGGACTAACTTACCCGTGAACTCACGCACCGAGCTTGACTAACAGCCACTTCGCTCGGTCTTGTCCGTATTGATTGCCCATAGCTGTATTGAGCTCCAGACATTGTTGGGCATGGGATATTGCTTTATCCCTTCGCCCTGCAGACCGACTGCACTGGGCTGTCACGAGGTGTGCGATCGCTTCACCTTGTCGGTTGCCAATCTGCTGATTTATTGCGACAGCGCGTTCGCCGTTCTCGATTGCCTCCGTAGCCCTGTTTAGCCTGAGCAACGTTTGTGCGAGTAAGATTTCTGCGTTCGCGCGCAATGTATCGGGCGGCAAATCTCGCAGGTCGGCTAGCGCCCTGTTTGCGAATTCTTCTGCAGCTTCATGGTCGCCGGCTCGCCCGCGGACGCGCGCTATGTTGACTAGGGACTGAGCTATTTCGACGGGTTCGCCCTCCTGGCTGCGAATCTCGTACGCGGTTTCGAACTGCTTCAGCGCTAGGTCATAGTCTTTGGTGTCCTGGTAGGCGATCCTGAGTGTGGTCACCTGACTTGGCCCCACTTTGGTCGGTGTTCGTCACCAATTTTGGCCCCGGTGGGTGGGTGAGCGTTTCCGGCCGGGTGGGGCGGTGTGTCGTCACGAATTTTGGCCCCACCCTCGTTCAGATCTTTCCTGTCGCACCGTCGTCCCTGGCGGTCGTCAGGGAGGTCGGTCAGGATGCGGTCACGCGTGGAGCTGTTCGAGAAGATCAGGAAGGACCGGCGGCGCGAGGGCTTGTCGATCCGTGAGTTAGCAGATCGCCATGGCACCCATCGGCGGACGGTGCGCCAGGCACTCGCTGATGCGGTGCCCCCGCCGCGCAAGGCCTATCCGGCGCGGCCCCGGCCGGCGATCGATGAGTGGGTGTCGGTGATCGACGCCTGGCTGATCGCCGACAAGCAGGCTCCGCGCAAGCAACGCCACACCGCTCGGCGGATCTGGCAGCGTCTGGTCGCCGAGCATGGGGCTACGTGTGCGGAGGTGACGGTGTCGCGGTATGTCGCGCGTCGGCGGGTCGAGTTGGGCCTGGACCAGCAGGAGGTGTCGGTCCCGCAGGCCCATGAGGCCGGTGCCGAGGCGGAGGTCGATTTCGGTGAGTTCTACGCCACGATCGCCGGTCTGGTGGTGAAGTGCTGGATGTTCGTGATGCGACTGTCCCACTCGGGCAAAGCATTTCACGTCGCGTTCGCCACCCAGGCCCAGGAGGCGTTCCTGGAGGGCCACGTCCTGGCGTTCGAGTACTTCGGTGGGGTGCCGGCCCGGATCCGGTATGACAACCTCAAACCGGCGGTGATCCGGGTCCTCAAAGGTCGCGACCGTACCGAGTCTGAACGGTTCACCGCGCTGCGCAGTCACTACGGGTTCGACTCGTTCTTCTGCCGCCCAGGCGTCGAGGGAGCGCATGAGAAGGGCGGTGTGGAAGGTGAGATCGGCCGGTTCCGGCGACGCCACCTCGTCCCGGTCCCCACGGTCGCCTCCCTGGCCGAGCTCAACGAGGTGATCGCCGCTGCCGACGTCCTCGACGACGACCGGGTGATTACCGGGCGCCCGATCACTGTCGGGGCGGCGTTCGCCGCCGAGGCCGCTGCGTTGATGGGGCTGCCGGCTGAGGGGTTCGACTGCGCGAGGCTGCTGCACGCGCGGGTTGATAATCGGGCCAGAGTGTCTGTGCGGCAATGCTTCTACTCCGTGCCGGCCCGCTACGCCGGGCGGCGTCTACCGGTGCGTCTGGCCGCCCGCAGCGTCGAGATCTATGACGGTCCCCGGTTGGTGGCCCGCCACGAACGTGCCGCCGGACGCTACGTCGAAGTCCTCGCCCTGGACCACTACCTGGAGGTCCTGGCCACCAAACCTGGGGCGCTGCCCGGGGCGACCGCCCTGGCCCAGGCCAAGGCCCGCGGCGTGTTCACCACCAGCCATCAGCGGTACTGGGATGCCGCCCGCACCGCCCGCGGCGACGCCAAGGGCACCCGCGCTCTGATCACCGTGCTGCTGGCGCACCGCAGCCTGCCGACGGCCGCGCTGATCACCGCGATGGACCGCGCGGTCACCTCCGGATGCCTGGATCCCGAGGCGGTGATCATCGAAGCCCGCCGCGACACCACCCCGCAGGCGCCGATCGCTGCGATCGGTGCCCTGGCCCGCTACGACCGGCCCGCACCCTCGCTGACCGACTACGACGACCTGCTGACCGGAAGTGACTCATGACCACCACCGCCACCACCAAGCCGGCGACCGCTGATGCCGCCGCGCAAGCCTCCATCGGCGCCGCGGCACGCGAACTGCACCTGCCCACGGTGCGCACCGAAGCCGCCCGCCTGGCCGAGATCGCCGACCGGGAACGCCACACCCATCTGCGCTACCTCGCCGAGGTGCTGGCCGCCGAAGTCGACGACCGCACTGAACGGCGCCGCGCCCGGCGCATCAACGACGCCAAGTTCCCGCGGCTGAAACGGTTGGCGGAGTTCAACATTGACGCCGTACCCGGCATCACCCCGGCGCTGCTGGGGCAGCTGGCCGCCGGGCATTACATGGATGCCGGCGAGCCGGTTGTGCTGCTCGGGGACTCCGGAACCGGCAAATCGCATCTGCTCATCGGGCTGGGGCTGGCGGCCTGCGAGCAGGGCCGTCGAGTCCGATACGTCACCACCGCGCAACTGGTCAACGAACTCGTCGAAGCCGCCGACGAGCGCATCCTGTCCCGGGTCGTTGCCCGCTACGGACGCCTGGATCTGCTCTGTCTCGATGAACTCGGATACGTCCAAATCGACCCTCGCGGAGCAGAACTGCTGTTCCAGATCATCACCGAACGCGAAGAACGCGCGTCCGTGGCGATTGCCACCAACCTGCCGTTCAGCGAGTGGGGCACCGTCTTCCCCGACCCCCGCCTCGTTGCTGCCATCGTCGACCGCGTCACCTTCAACGCCCACATCCTCGAAACCGGCACCAAGTCCTACCGACTACGCACCAGCAAAACCGCCACCCGAGCCAAACGCGCCGACTGACCCAAGCTGGGGCCAAAATTCATGACGACGGTGGGGCCAAATCACTTGACGAAACGCATGATCCCGAGGTCGTCGAGTATGCGGCACTTGACCCTGGTCGAGAACGGGTCGGTATCCACCAGGAGGGTCAGTGCACGCTGCAATCGGCCAATTGCACCAACTTCGTCGCCTTGACGGCGCAATATGCGGGCGTCAGCGGAAAAGGTCTCCGCAGCCAAAGCTGAGTGCAGAACGCCTGGGCCCGTTGCGAAGTACTCTATTGTTCGCTCGATCACCAATCGCGCATCGTCAAGATCGCCCCGACGCTCGAGAAATCTGGCATATGCGAGCTGTTCTGGCGGCCCTCCAATTGCTGAGGCCTCTTTCAGCTTGTCTCCACCACTGCCCGGCTGGCCGAGTTCGACCAGCTTCTCGCCATCACGGCGCAGATTCGCCGCCCGAAGGATGTCCTTTCCAGATGTTGGGAGTAGCTCGACGTGTCGGGCCACTTTCCTAGATGTGCTGGTGACCGCCCACCCTTCGAGGCGGTCAGCGATTTTGGACTTCAAGTCGCGGAGATCAGAAGGCTTTTCGTACATCACCGCGTGACTGGCAGACATTTGGTCCTGGAGCGATTTGATTCTTGAATCAGGTGACGTGGCGGGCAAAAATGCCACCCATACGTCTCGCATCGGCTGTTCAGGCCGGCCAAGCTCCAAGAATCCGGTAAACAGTTCTTCCTCGGTGCCTGATGTAAATCCCCAGGGGCTCCCTGGTTCGCTTCCCCAAGACTCCTTGAACATCGTAATCAAGTAATGCGACTCGCCGATTAGGGCGTGTCTGCTTAATGTGAACGATGTTGTGCCTGATGCTGTTTAAGTGTTACGGACTGATGTGATTTCTGATGACTTGTGGTCGGTGATTGAGCCGGTACTGCCTTCGGGTCGACGGCGCGGGCGGCCGTGGAACGATCATCGGGTGACGCTGGAAGGAATTATCTGGCGTTACCGGACTGGATCTCCGTGGCGCGATCTGCCCGCGCAGTTCGGCGCCTGGCAGTCGGTGGCTGAACGTCACCTGCGGTGGTCCACCGACGGCACCTACGCGCAGATCTTCGCAGCGATCTCCCGTGACATCGATGTCGATGACGCTGACGCTGAGCTGGTCGAACTGCTGCTGGCGGTGGATTCGACCAGCGTGCGTGTACATCAGCATGCCGCTGGTGCCCGCCCTGGTCGCCACACAGGGGGATCTGTCGAATTACAACAAACACCCCGATGAGCCCGATGACCATGCCATCGGCCGTTCACGCGGCGGGCTGACAACGAAGATCCACGCGCTGGCCGATCAACGCTGCAGCGCGGTCACCATGGCACTGTCGCCGGGGCAAGCCGGCGAGAACCCGATGCTGTGGCCACTGCTGACTGCCCATCAGGGCCCAAAGTTTCGGCTACTCGCCGATAAGGCGTACTCCCATGACTCGACCCGAGCCCGACTGCGCCAGCTCAAAATCGCCCACACCATTCCCGAGCGCAGCGACCAGATCGCCCGCCGAAAGAGCCGGGGAAGCAAAGGCGGACGGCCACCGGCGTTCTCCGGGCGAATCTATAAGCACCGCAACACCGTCGAGCGATCCTTCAACCGCTTCAAGCACTGGCGAGGTATCGCCACCCGATACGACAAATACGCGCTGAGCTACCTCGGGGGCGTCACCCTAGCTGCGATCATCATCTATCACCGCGTCCGCAATTAACAGACACTACCTAGTTCGTTGATTGCCTCTTGGGGCCTTCGAGCTGTTCCACGAACGCTTCCCCACCCCACCATCTTGAACTTGACACCAGTTGACCCCTGTCGCGAGTTATGTTCGTCGATGCAGGTTGAAATTAGCGTTCGCTCTGGGGAGACGTCGCCGGGTGTGGCGACGAACACATGGAGCGGAAGGGAGTCTGGCATAGGCGCACATTACCCCCGCGACTCAACGGTGGTGCCTGCATGGTGCGGTTTGAGTGGACACATCCATTGCCTGTCGTTCGCGGATGCGACTTCTGGCACATACGTGTTTTCTTTTTGCTCATTCAGTCAAGTTGAGCGGAGTGCGACCTACCAAGCAGCGTATCGCGGCCGTCGTTAAGGTTTCGTCGTAGACATTTCCGTATACCCGGAGGATGTGACCGACCGATGCGCCCAATTGCCGTCTGGACTGCGAGCCCGTCGCGGCGGACGCACAGACGTGACGGGAATGCGTGGGCACCGCATCGCCGTGCAAGACGTCATCCTCACCTGAGCAACGACGCCTCGGTCCTGCAACGCGACCAGTCAGATCCAAATGAGGGGGACCCAGTTGGTGGTCCAGCCGTTATGCGACTTTCGGTTGGTGGGTCGCCGACCACTGTAGGGCAAACTCGGCAGGGGTGAGTTCGCCGTGGGCTGAGTGGGGCCGGTTGGCGTTGTAATCGCGGCGCCAGTCCTCGATGATCACCCGGGCTTCCAACAGAGAGTCGAAGCGCCACGAGTTGAGCAGTTCGTCGCGCAGTCGGCCGTTGAATGATTCGACGAAGGCGTTCTGCCACAGCGAGCCGGGATCGATGAAAAGTGATCGGGCACTGTTGAATCGGCACCAATCAGCCACCGCGTGCGCCACGAATTCGGGGCCGTTGTCGAAACGTACGTAGACCGGTGCGCCGTGCACCAGCGCGAGGCGGTCCAAGACCTCGACGACACCGTCGGCGTCGATGGATCGGGCGACCTCGATCGCCAGTGCTTCGCGGGTGAACTCGTCGATGACGTTGAGCATCTTGATGGTGCGCCCATCAGCAGTGGTGTCGAACTGAAAGTCCATCGCCCAGATCACGTTCGGGCGAATCGGCGACATCGCACCCACGGCGACACCGATGCCGGTCAACCGCTTCTTGCGGCGCCGTTGCGGCACCCGCAGGCCCTCCTCCCGCCAGAGCCGGCGGATGCGCTTGTTGTTGATCTTCCAGCCCGCTCGGCGGGCCATCTTGGCAGCCCGGCGCCATCCCCAGCGGGGCCGGTCGATGGAGAACCAGCGCAGCCAGGCCCGTAGTTCGGCTTCCTCGGTGGTGATCGGTGATGGCGTCAAGCGCATCGTGGAGCGGTGCAGACCGACCACGGTGCAGGCGCGGCGCTGCGACACCCCGAACCGCTCACGCAGCATGGTCGCTGCGCGGCGTTTGCGGTTCGGGGTCAGAAGTTTCCCGACGAAATCTCCTTGAGCATGTCGATGTCGAGAGCCTGGTTGGCGACCAGCTTCTTGAGCCGGGCGTTCTCGGCCTCGAGCTCTTTGAGGCGCTTGGCGTCGTTGGCCTTCATGCCCCCGTATTGGGCCAGCCAGCGATGCCACGTCGATTCCGCGATCTCCAGGTGCCGGCACACCTCGGCCAGTTCCTGGCCCGACGCGAGCAGCTTGTTGCCCTCGGCGAGCTTGCGGATGATCTGATCCGGCGTATGCCGCCGGCGCTTGTTCGATGCCATGTCGTTGTCGATTCTTCCTACCCGAACACTCGGGCAACAGAGTCCCACAACGACTGGACCACTACAGAGGGCTCACCTCAAGTTCCTCGAAGTACGACACGACCTCGCCCATGGCTGCGAGGAACTTGGCGTGCCCGTCGGGCGTGGTGGGGTCACCGTGCAAGATCGCGACAACCCAGCCCATGAACCGGTTCAGCTCGGAGATCGGGAGGCCGAATATTTCCAGGAATATCGTGGTGGGAAACAGTTGGGCGAAGTCGGTGAGGTAGTCGCATTCACCGCGCGCGATCAGAGGGTCGATCAATTCGATTGCCCTGGAAGCAATCTTGTCGTCCAGCCGTTTGATTGCCTTGGGGGAGAAGAAGGGTGCCAACAGCCTTCGCCATTCGGCGTGCTCCGGCGGGTCGAGCATCAATGGAATCCACCGGTAGCTGGGATCCGGATCGAAGATCGTCACGGCGGAGTTGGAGAAGCGGTCGGTGCTTTGCAACACCTCGAGGATGTCTTCGTAGCGGGTGGGTACGAAGAATCCTCGTGGGCCCACCTCGCTCCGAATCCAACGGTGCTCGGCCCTGAGTTGGTCGTATGTCGTGACCCACTCGAAAGGGCGACGTCCACCCGCGGACGGGTTGAAGTCGGGGATGACGGGACATGTCCCGACGGTGGAGGAGGGGCTGTTGGTCACATGGGCTCCATCGGCGATGGCGGAGAATCGATATGTCGCGCCGACTGACTTCCATACGTGCTGGAAGCGAATTGTCGGCTGTCACAGGATGATAGCGACTCTGCGACTCCAAGAACAGGCAAATCGTCATGTCATCCAAGGTGCCGCCGCATGTGGACTTCCCGTTATCTATACATAAATGTCGGATCTGCCGTTGCACCGCTGTTTACGATGAGTAGATGGCGACCAACGCAGCTACAATCAGCCGGCGCGAGCGGCTCGCGTCGGCGCGGTCATCGGCTGGGCCTCGGGGGATGAGATCGATCGAGGCCCTACTGGACGCGTCGATCAGGCAACTGTCCGAAAAAGGTTGGCGAGACATCACTGTCGAGCATGTTCTGCTTGCCGCTGGAGTATCACGTGCAACTTTTTATCGGTACTTCGCGGATCTTCGCGACGTGTTGCACGTTCTGGTGCAGGTCTATACCGACGAGGTGACTCCGGTGATGGATCGGCTGTATGCCAATGTGGTGTCAGGTGCCGGTGAGCAGGACCTGGTGATCGAGCACTATGTGCGGGTCTACCAACGGTACGCGGGGATCGCGCGGATCTGGGCGGAGGAAGCGCGTCAGGACCCGATCCTGATGCGGATGGCGACACAATCGTCAGCGTTGCCCCGTAACAAGCTTCGTTCTCATCTGGCAGCGCGTCCCGATGTCGACGCCGACGCGACGTTTCTTGTCATCTACGCGCTGATCGATCGGTTTCCGTTCCACGCCTTCGGTGTCGGCGCGCCGGGTGCGTCATCGGCGGACACGAGGTCGGTGACCCGGACAATGAAGGTGATGCTGGACGGAATCGCCCGTGCACAAACACTTCTGGCCAGCGGCGATTAGCTGCCTCTGAATGAATCCCGTCCAAGTCCGAAATATAACTGCTCGGCGGTGGTGTGCGGGTACAGGGTGCACTGCACGCTGGCGGTCAGCGCATCGATCAGCGGTTGCGACACCGCGGGTGCCAGGTTCGCGAATTCGCCGATTCGCTCGATCGACGACAGCACGGCCAGGCAGATCGTGGGAAGATCGGTCGAGTCTGGGACCCGGGGTTCTGGGCCAGGTCGCGATCGGAGTCTGACCGTCTCGGCGAAGCGGATCACCAGGTCGCCCGACGGGGCAATCGGTTCGGGCCGGCCGGGTAGGAGTTCGGTCCACAACAAGAAAAGTGCCGAGTTCTGCAGATAGAGATCGACGAATTCGCCTATCCACCAGCGTAGGTTGGCGACACCGTAGGGTTCCGCGCCCAGCGGTCCCATACGTGAAGTAAGGCTTTCGAGGCTGCGCTCCAGCGCGTCGGCCAACTCGACGATGATGGCGTCCTTGCTGGCGAAGTAGGAATACGCGGTCGCCCGCCCGACGCCGGCCCGTGATGCCACCGCATCGATCGAGTTGGCGAGTCCCCGTTACTGAGTCCACCCGGTTCTCGAGTCGGGTTGGTGTGATCCGTTCTCAGTTGATGCTGCAGACCACCGGGGTGTGGGTGCACCTGCAGGCTGCAGCGTACTCGGCCGGCGTGAGGTAGCCCAGGGCCGAGTGGCGGTGTCGGTGGTTGTGCTCGTGCTTGAAGTCGCCGATGACCACGCGGGCTTCGAACAGTGTGTTCCAGTAGTTGCGGTTGAGGCACTCCTTTCGCAGGCGGTTGTTGAACGATTCGATGTAGCCGTTGTCCCACGGGCAGCCCGGCGGGATGTACACCATCCCGGTCTTGTTCTCGCAGAACCGTTGCAGCGCTTGAGAAACCATCTCCGGCCCGTTATCGAGGCGCAGCACCTTCGGCGGGCCACCGGCAGCTGCGAAGGCCTTCTCCAACTCGAACACCAGCCGCTCGCCGGTGATCGAGCGCTCCACCACATGCAAGCAGTGAAACCCGGGTGTGTTCATCGATCATCGAGGCGATCTTGATGGCCTTCCCGTCGATGGTGGAGTCGAACTGGAAGTCGATCGCCCACACCACCTTCGGCGCATCGGCGACGATCAGCGGGACCGAGGAGATCCCGGCCCGCTTGCGTGGGCTGTGCACGCGGACCTGCAGGCCCTCCTCGCGCCACAGCCGGTGGATCTTTTTCTTGTTCACCTCACGGCGCTCGTCGAAGCGCAAAGACGCCCAGGCACGCCGGAACCCGTGGCAGGGGTGTTTGGTGGCGTAGGCGCGCAACCAGGCCCGCATTTCGGCGTCGGGATCATCAGGGGTCTGCCCGAGTGGGAGGCGGCGGTAGGTGGAGCGGGCCAGCCCAACGGCTTTGCACGCCAGCCGTTCCGACATGCTCAACGTGTCTTTGAGCATGTCGACGGCGCGGCGTTTGGCAGCTGGGCTCAGAATTTTCCCTTGGCGACCTCCCGCAGGGCGTCCTTTTCCAGTTCGGCATCGGCCAGCAGCCGCTTCAATCGGGCGTTCTGCTCGCGCAGCTCCTTGAGCTCTTTGGCGGCGTCGGTGTCCATGCCGCCGTAGGTGCGCCGCCAGTTGTACAGCGTGGCCGGCGAGACCTGCAGTTCGGCGGCGATCTCCTCGCCGGTCTTGCCCTCGGCAGCCAGCTCATCCGCACGGCGCAGCTTGCGCACGATGTCCTCCGCGGAGTTCCGCTTCCGACCAGCCATGTGTTCATCGTCCCTTCTGACCCGACATCGGGCCACAGGACTCTAAAACTGGTTGGACTCATTCAGCGGGAACACGCCAGAGTAACGGTCGATTCCGCTCTCGGACAGAACTTCCAACGTCGCCTGAAGAAGCCTCCGACGAGTGGCAAGTCCTCTGCGTCCGAGGACGGGTCCACGATCGACTCGCGACCGCAGTTTGCGGTCCTCGGCTCCCGAGTCGCCTGTCCCGGCGGTGTTCACCGCAGCAGGCTAGGTAGCTGCTCCCTCGATCTTGAGATGCAGGATCGCCTCGTCATCCATCCCGAGTTCGCGCAGGATCTCATCGGTATGCTCGGCGAACCCGGGGGCACGGGTCAGTTGCAGCGGGGATTCGTCGAACTGCACCGGGTTGGCCACCAGTTCCTGGGTGTTTCCCTCAGCGTCCAGAACCTCAGCTATCAGGCCATTGGCCCGGATCGAAGCATCGTGGCCGACCTCCCAGGCATTCTGCACTGCAGCCCATTGTCCGCTGCCTTGCGACAAAGTGTCGACCCAGTGTTGAAAGTCGTTCTGGGCAAACATCTCCGCGACAAGATCGGCGGCTGCGGGAGCATTGGCCATCAGGCTTTCGACCGTGCTGAATCGCTCGTCATCGCAGAGTTCGGGGCGCCCAGCTAGTTTGCAGAACTCGGGCCAGTAGCGCCCTGGCTGGAGCATGGCCAGTTCGATCCAGCGGTCGTCCGATGTCTTGAACGGGCCGATCAGTGGGTTGGTGGCCGATCCGTGCTTGGGCATGGTGGCTGCCGGTAGCGGAGCGCCGTTCATGAGTGCCAGATTGATGGAGAACTGGGTGGCCCAGGCCCCTACCCCGAGAAGCGCCACGTCGACCACCGATGGCTCGCCGGTCGTGGCTCGCGAGAAGAGCGCCGCGGCGATACCGCCGGCGATGGTCATACCGCCGAGAGAGTCGCCGTAGGCGCCGGCCGGCATCCGAGCCAGGCGTTCGGCGCCGGGGGGCGTTACTCCGGCGGCGCTGCCGCCACGTGCCCAGAATGCAGTGCTGTCGAACCCACCCTTGTCAGCCTCTGGCCCGCGCTGTCCGAACCCACTGCCGCGTACGTAGATGATGTTCGGGTTGATGGCGCGGATGTCGTCTACCTCGATGCCGAGTTGTCTCCGCACCGCGGGCAGGTAGTTGGTGAGGAAGACGTCGCTGTCCTTGACCAATTGCTCGAGCACCGGCCTGCATGCCGGGTTGTCGAGTGCCAGACCGATACTGCGCTTGCCCCGGTTCGGGCCCTCCATGATGGGAAAGAACGATGTGCCCTCCTTGGAGGTCTCCAGACCCAGGAGTCGGACCAGGCCACGTTGGGCATCACCGCGTTCAGCATGTTCGACCTTGATTACGTTCGCGCCCCAGTCGGCCAGCACGGCACCTGCCGCGGGGACGAAGGTGTACTGCGCAACCTCCAACACACGTACACCGTCCATCGGCTTCTGCGTCATTGCTCGCTCCTTGACTGTCGAACCTGTCGATACTGCGCCGCGCCTAGTTTGTTGGCACGTCACATACTAGGTAAACTATGTCTGTGATCTTGACGCCTCACCATACGCTGCTGAAAGCTTATTGTTGAGACGTGCACCACATGTGTAACCTAGTGTACGTCGATACCGGCGGGGTTGAATTGCCCGGCTTGATGCCGATACCGCGTCCCTGCGATCCGATTGGAAGCTGATTTGTCAGACTCGGCAGCTTTGCCCGAAGTTGTTGCCAACTGGTTGAAGTCGTCAACCGGGGCGGTTGAGATTCGTGCACAACGTCGGCCGGGGGGCGGACGCCGCGAAGCGTGGATGGTGGACGCGGAAATGCAGGACGGCTCCACACAGGAATTGTTCATGCGCCTGGACAGGGGAGACCCGGCCGCATCGGGGGACCCTTTCACTCTCGACAGGGAGGCGCGGTTCTACGCGGCGCTGGAAGGCACTGCGGTACCGGTACCCCGCTTGGTGGCCTCACATCAGACGGTCCAGGCGATTCTCACCGAACGGGTCGCGGGGGAACCGTGGTTCTCCCGATTGACCGATGAGTCGGCCAGGCTGGCGGTGGCTCGGGAATTCATGACCAAGCTCGCCGCCCTGCACCGTGTCGACGTGAGCAGAGTCGACCTGGACGAGCCGCGGGCCACGGTTCGAGACGGCCTGGAGGCTGATATCGCGCGTTGGGAGGGCATGTACCGCTTCGGCGATGCGCCCAAAGATCCCACCATCGAGTTCGGTCTGCTGTGGCTGAAGGCCAATGCGCCCGACACCGGCGCCATGCGCCCGGTAATCGTCCAGGGTGATACCGGCCCCGGGAACTTCCTGTATGACCACGGGCGCGTGACTGCGGTGTTGGACTGGGAGTTGGCGCACTTCGGGGATCCGATGGCCGACCTCGGCTGGCTCGCCTTGCGAGCGGTGCAAGAGCCGTTCACAAATCTGGCCGACCGGTTAGCCGACTACGAGCGCGAGTCGGGCATCGCTGTCGATCTTCGCCGCCTGCGCTACTACCGGATCTTCGCCGAGTTGAAGGTGGTCATTCTCAGCTACCGGCGAACGCTCGATATCGACGTGCTCAGCGAGGTCGGCAATGGACTGGGCTTCGAGGGGTTGCACGGCCGACTCTTCGTCGATGCGTTGGCCGAACAGTACGGACTCCGACTCCAACTGCCGGACCGACCGGCGGTGCCGCCGACCGCCGACGACTACCTCTTCGAGGTGATGTTGGCACAGTTTAAAGAGATCGTCGTGCCCGGCAGCGCGGACCCGTTCGTGGCACTGCGGGCGAAAGGGTTGGCCCGAATCGTCAAGTATCTGCGACAGGTGGACCAATACGGGGATTGGAGCTCGGACCGGGAGTTGGACGCTGCCGAGGCGATCCTCGGGTATCGGCCGGTGACATCACGCGACGCCAGGAAGCTGGTGTCAGACCAGATGGATGATGCGGCCCTGCACGATTCGCAGTACGTGGAATACCTGTGGATCTGCGCCCACGTAAGGCACGAATTGTTGAGACCGGCGATGGGTGTGTTGGCAGACCGCCACTTCGACCCGCTGCCTGACGAAATCGACCAGGATCTAGCCCCGCTACCGAAAGAGAAGCAAAGGAGTAACGCATGACGGCGACCGATGAAACCGAGGCTGACGACTACACGTTCCTACGACCGGGCAAGGACCCGGTGTGTTCGAACTTCGCAAGACTTGACCGGTTGCAGGCGCAGAATCGTCCCTACCTGCGTGCGGAGGAGCCGGCCAACAACTACTGGGTGATGACAGACCACGATGCCATTCTGGAAGGATTCCAGAAGCCCGAGTTCTTCTCCAGCAGTGTGATGGTTCCGATCGATCCGAACCCGCCGTACAAGTGGATACCGGTCATGTTGGATCCCCCCGAGCACAACAAGTGGCGGCACCTGCTCGGTCTCTACTTCTCGCCGAGGCGGGTCAAGACAGCGGCCGACCAGCAGCGAAAATTCGCCATCGACCTCATCGAGAAGTTCCGTGCATCGGGATCCTGTGACTTCTACAGTGACTTCGCCGCGATCTATCCGACGACGATCTTCCTCCAGATCATGGGACTTCCGATCGACAAGCTGCCGGACTTCATGGAGTGGGAGGACAAGATCCTGCATCCGGATCCGGCGACGGACCCGGATCTGTCCAAGCAGGTAGCGGCCATGATGGAGGTGGTCGGTTACTTCTCCGGCCTGATCAGCGAGCGTCGTAACGACCCGAGCAGTCGCGGTGACGACATCGTCAGCCATGCGATCGATTGGGACATCGACGGCGAGAAGCCGAAGGACGAGGACCTGCTCTCGTGCATGCTGCTGCTCTTCATGGCGGGATTGGACACGGTGGCGGCTCAGCTGTCCTATAGCTTCTGGCACCTGGCAACCCACCCCGCGGACCGTCGGCGAATTGTGGATGACCCAGAGATGATTCCCGGTGCGATCGAAGAACTACTTCGCGCATATCCGATCGTGCAGAGTGCGCGAAAGGCTACGCAGGACATCGAATTCCATGGCTGTCCCATCAAGAAGGGCGATATGGTGTCGCTTCCGTTGGCCATGGCCGGCAGGGACCCGAAGGTATTCGAGCGGGGTGGCACCGTCGACTTCGATGCGCCCAGGCCACGCCACATCAGCTTCGGGGCCGGCCCGCATCGGTGCCTCGGGTCCCACCTGGCCCGCCAAGAACTACAAATCGTCCTCGAGGAATGGCATCGGCTGATCCCTGATTACGAAATCGGTGGCGATGAAGTCACGCTCGAACACATCGGAGGCGTGTTCGGCATCGACAAACTGCCTCTGCAGTGGAAGGTCTAGGGCCGCAGCATTGCCGCGATGTTCGCTACCGCCCGCAGGGTGGTGGCGAACATCGGGTGGTGGACGGGTGCTCGACCCGGTCCTCGCGAGCGCGCGTGTCGATCGTGCTGATTATTGCTGAGACTGTTGGACGAGATCGTTGAGACGGGTTCAACCCGTTTATTGCAAAACTACGAGTAGTGCCGTTATAGATCCAAAAACTCGTTACTACAACATATTTGGGTTATTGCATCGCCGCGTTGACGGAGTTCAGCAAAGTATACGTCGATAACTAGGTAGTTTAAGTCCTTGATCTTGATCGCCGATATCGAGGTTGCTGACATCGCCACGAGGCTGCTATGTTTTCCGCTGACGCTGTGCCTTGAGTCACACCGGGTGGGTGTTGTGCTCCGTGCGCTGATCGAAGAGGTGATTGACGTTATAGAAAGTCGCGTGACGGCGTCGTCGAACACAGGGTGGTCCCGATGAGCAACGCTCTGATCAAGCCTGCCACTGCGCTGGGCGAGTTCTTCGCCCTGGCGCTCGATACGTTCGTCCAGATGTTCAGGCCACCATGGGCCTGGCGGGAGTTCTTGCTCCAGTCTTGGTTCGTGGCAAGGGTTTCGCTAGCACCGACGCTGCTGCTGGCGATTCCCTTCACGGTCTTGACCACGTTCACCTTGAACATCCTGTTGATGGAGATCGGTGCCGCAGACTTTTCGGGAACCGGTGCGGCTCTTGGTGCGGTGACCCAGATCGGCCCGGTGGTAACGGTATTGGTGATCGCCGGGGCGGGAGCCACTGCAATGTGTGCCGACCTGGGAGCCCGCACGATCCGTGAGGAACTCGACGCGCTCCGCGTCTTGGGCATCGATCCGGTTCAGGCCCTCGTGGTGCCTCGCGTCCTCGCCGCGACCTTGGTGTCGGTGATGCTCGCGTCGGTCGTCACCATCACCGGCATCGTCGGCGGGTTCTTCTTCTCAGTGTTCCTGCAGGATGTCACCCCGGGGGCGTTTGCCGGCGGACTCACACTGCTGGTCGGTGCGCCCGAGGTCATCGTCTGCCTGATCAAGGCGGCTATTTTCGGCCTGACAGCGGGAATCATCGCCTGCTACAAAGGTATTCATGTCGCCGGTGGCCCGGCAGGAGTAGGCAACGCGGTGAACGAGACGGTGGTGTTCACCTTCTTGGCGTTGTTCGTCATCAACGTGATAGCCACCGCGGTCGCGGTGAAGGCGACCGCATGAGTTGCCCTGTGTCAAGCCGCCCTGGGTTGATCCTGGTTGATCAGCTTTTGGAGGGCCCTGTGTTGGGTGGGATCGTAGGCGACTTCGTCGTGCCAGCAGTGCCAGAGGATGTAGAGCCAGGCGCGGGCGAGGATGCGCACGGCGTGGGGGTGGTCGTGTCCGCGGGCTCGGGCGCGGTTGTAGAGATCGGCAGCCCAGGGGTTGGCTCGACGACTGTCACCGGCGAAATCGCATACGGCGTCGCGGAGTTGTTTGTCTGCAGCCCAGCGGAATCCGACGTGTTTGACTTTCCCGGACTGGCGGGTGGAGGGGGCGACTCCGGCCAGGCACGCCAGCGATTCGGGGGTGGGGAACCGTGCGCGGCAGTCGCCCATTTCGGCGAGCAGTCGGGCGGCACGGAAGGTGCCCGAGCGGGGCAGGCTGGTGAAGATATGAGCATCGGCGTGAGCGTCGAGTTGCTCGGCGATGCTCTGGTCGAGGGTTTTGATCTGGGCGCTCACAGTGCTCAACACCTCGACGAAGGTCGCGGTGATGGTGGCACCGTCGATACCGGTGGCGCCGCGAGGCGCGGCGGTGAGTCGTCGGTGCAGTTCACTGGCGTGGGTGCGGCCGCTGTAGCCAACGCTGGCCAGCCAGTTGGCCATCCGGGTGACCGAGAGCCAGTCGGCGCGGTCCTGGCAGTCAAAGCGGGCCAAAAAGGCCAGGCTGATCGGCGAGTCGATATCGGCGAACAGCCCGACCGCGCCGGGAAAGACGATCATCAGATGAGCCCGCAGCTGGTTGGCGATCGCCACGCGGTGAGCGACCAGATTTTTGCGGGCTCGACAGGTCTGACGCAGGGCGACGGTGGCCGGGCTGTCGGGCTGCAGGGGCCGCAGCCGGGTCCGGTCGGTGCGCAAGGTGTCGGCCAGGACGAACGCGTCGAAGCGGTCGTCTTTGTTGCCGGCCGATCCGTAGCGCCCGCGCAGGTTCTTCACCTGGTTGGGACTGATCACCACGACGGTGATCCCGGCCTCGAGCAGGGCATCTACAACCGGACCGTCGGGGCGTTCGATGGCGACTTCTCCGACACCGACGCGCTGCAGTGTGGTGAGCAGATCACGCAGCCCAACGGCGTGGTGACCGATCGTTTTGCGGGTGATCTCGCGGCCTTTGGCATCGACGATCGAGACCGCGTGATCATCGCGGGCCCAGTCGATTCCACAGGTGAGCCCATTGGTGGGTTCCGTTGGCAGGGTATTTCGGGCAGACTTCATGACAGCCTCCTCGCTGCTAAGCCCAGTGGGGAGGCACCCTTATGTGCAGGTTCCGGGGCACGACTGCCGGTTCGCTCACTGAGCGGCGCTCGGTGGCGCATAGCCCTGTCGACGGTCAACGCGCCCCGGGTAACCACTGGCCTCCGCAGAACTCATGCTGGACATCGAATGTGTCGAGCGAGCAGGGCGATAGATCAGCGGCACCTCGGGTGCATCGGCAATCCATCCAAGATCACCGACACAAGGATGGTGCACCAGTGAGCAACACAAGCCCGAGCACCCAATTCCCTCGCCTGAGACGTCGGGCGGATGCCCTGGCCGACGGTTGGTTTCGGTTCAGCAGCCAAGCAGAGTTCTACGGGCAAACCTTCCGGGGCATAGTGGGGGCGTTGACCCACTATCGGGTCGAAGTGGTCCGTTTGACCGCCCAGATGAGTTTCGGCACAGGTGCTCTGGCGGTCATTGGGGGCACTGTCGTGATTGTCGGTTTTCTGACACTCTCGGCCGGTTCGCTCATCGCCGTGCAGGCCTACAGCCAGCTCCAGCAGGTTGGTGTCGATGCGCTCGCCGGATTCACTTCGGCATTCCTGAATGTGCGGCTGGTGGCCCCCCTCGTGGCCGGAATCGGGCTGGCTGCCACCATCGGTGCCGGTGCCACCGCCCAGCTGGGTGCCATGCGCATTGCCGAGGAGATCGATGCACTGGAAGTGATGGGCATCCGGTCGGTCGCCTATCTAGCGTCGAGTCGGCTTGTCGCCGGCATCATCGTTGTTGTTCCGCTCTACTGCGTGGCTGTGTTGATGGCGTTCTTGGCCACCCGGTTCGGCACCACCGCCGTATACGGACAGTCCACCGGCGTGTACGACCACTACTTCACGACGTTCCTCAATCCAACAGACCTGATCTGGTCGTTCTTCCAGGCCATCTGTATGGCCGTGGTGGTCATGTTGGTGCACACGTATTACGGTTTCAACGCCAGTGGCGGGCCTGCGGGTGTCGGTGAAGCGGTGGGGCGCGCTGTGCGCACCTCGCTCATTGCCGCCGTCGGCATCACCATGTTCGTCTCGCTGGCCATCTACGGCCAGTCCGGCAACTTCAACCTCTCGGGGTAGCGGCATGTCCAACGGAAAGCGGAATCGACCGATCAACAGGTCATGGTGGGGGCTGGCGCTACTCGCGGCGATCGTCGTCGTCGTCGGCACGTGCCTCGGCTTTTTCGCCGGTACCTTCGACCGAGTTGTGGCTGTGACGTTGACGTCGGAGAGGTCCGGACTCGTGATGGAGCCTGGTGCGAAGGTTAAACTCCGCGGTGTCCAGGTCGGCCGCGTCCAAGCGGTCCGAGGCGGCACCGGACCTGTGTCGTTGACTTTGGAGTTGTTCCCCGACCAAGTGCAGTACATCCCGGCCAATGTTCAGGCTCAGATCCGTGCGACGACGGCCTTCGGCGCCAAGTATGTCGACTTGAGCTATCCGTCCGACCCAGCCGCCGATCGGTTGCGAGCCGGTGCCGTCATCGTCGCCCAGAACGTCAGCACCGAGGTAAACACGGTTTTCCAGAACTTGAACAACGTCCTCGACAAGGTTGATCCGAGCAAGCTGAATGCAATTCTCACCGCATTGTCCGATGGGCTTCGCGGGCAGGGGCAGGCGATCGGCGAGGCCACCAGTGGTGCCAACCGAGTGTTGAGTGCCTTGAATGCACGCTCGGATGCGCTGAGCTCGGACTGGCAGTCGCTCAAGGGTTTCAGCGACACGTACGGGGCAGCGGCTCCGGACATTCTTGCGGCTCTTGACGCACTGTCCGTGACGAGTACATCGATCACCACCAACGCCGGTGCGCTCGATGCCCTATTGGCCAACGTCATCGGCTTCTCCACGTCGGGGACAAACCTACTTGCGCCGAGCAAGGACAATTTCGTCACGTCGATCAACGCACTGGAGTCCACGACACGGCTGCTGCATAAGTACAGCCCTGAGTACACGTGCCTTTTGCAAGCCGGCACCACGTTTCTCGAACAGGGTGGCTATTCCGCCACTGGCTCGGTCAACCGCAACTCGCTCTGGCTCGACGTGGCGATTCTCCTCGGTGACGACGCCTATAGGTATCCGGACAATCTGCCGAAGGTCGCAGCCAAGGGCGGACCCGGCGGTAAGCCCGGATGCGGATCGCTACCTGATGTCGCGAAGAACTGGCCTGTCCGGTCATTGATCACCGACACCGGCTGGGGAACCGGGATCGACTGGCGGCCCAATCCGGGTATCGGATTTCCCGGATACGCCAACTATTTCCCCGGCACTCGTGCTGTGCCCGAGCCGCCGAGCGTCCGGAATCCCGGCGGCCCCGCGATCGGTCCTGTTCCGTATCCCGGTGCACCGCCTCACGGAGCTCAGCTCTATGCGCCGGATGGAGCACCGCTCTGGCCGGGTCTCCCACCTGCACCGCCACCGGGGTTGCCCCGTGACCCGGGGCCGAGACCGGGATCAGAACCGTTTGTGGTGCCGGTCCCCGCTCACACCCACCCCACTCCCGGCGCGCCACCGCCGGTCCCGGCGGCGCCGCGATGAAGTTCCTTTCGATGCGCTACGTACAGAGAGTTGACCGAGATGCGCGATAACCTCCCGGCCGCTGTATGGCGACTGAGCGCATTCCTGGTTGTCTGCACCTTCTTCACATTCGCAATGTTCGCCGTCTTCGCCCAGCTGCGATTCAACGATGAGACGACCTACCGTGCGGTGTTCTCGAATGTGACCGGTCTGGAGGAAGGACAATTCGTCAGGGTCGCCGGCGTAGAGGTCGGCAAGGTGAAGTCCATCTCTGTGGATTCCCGGTCGGCGACCGTGGAGTTCGCAGCGGACGATTCGGTGGTACTCACCGACGGCAGCCGTGCGGTGATCCGGTACGACGACCTGATCGGGGGCCGATATCTGGCTTTGGAAGAAGGTGCCGGGGGAGTCCGGACTCTGCGGGCCGGAGACACTATTCCGCTCCAGAACACGTCTCCCGCGTTGGATTTGGATGCGCTGATCGGCGGTTTCCGGCCGTTGTTCCGCGCGCTCGACCCAGACCAGGTCAACGCTCTGTCCGAACAACTGGTCAGTGCGTTCGAGGGCCAGGGCGCGACTGTGAGTTCGTTCTTTCAACACACGGCCACCTTGACCAACACTCTCGCGGACCGGAACCAACTGATCGGCGATGTCATCACGAATCTGAAGACAGTCACCGGGTCGCTGGCCGACCAGAACACCGAATTCGCCAAGGCGGTCGATTCGCTGTCCGGGTTGATGAAGACGCTTTCCAAGCGCAGTGAGGACATCAGCAACTCGATCGCATACACCGATGCCGCGTCGGCGAGCATCGCCGACCTGCTCACCCAGGCACGTCCGCCCCTGAAGACCTTCGTCCAGGAGACGGACCGGGTAGCCGGCAACATCGTGGCCGACAAGGACTACATGAACTCGCTGCTCCAGACGTTGCCGGAGAAGTATCAGATGCTGAGCCGGTTCGGCCTGTATGGCGATTTCTTCAACTTCTATCTGTGTAATGCCGTGCTGAAGGTCAACGGCAAGGGTGGGCAACCCGTCTATGTCAAGTTGGCCGGCCAGGACACGGGGAGGTGTGCACCCAAGTGAAAGCTTTCGGAGAGCGAAATCCACTGGTACTCAGTGCTGTCGGCGTCGGCTTGACCGCGGCGGTGATTGTCGGGGCGCTGAACTACGACAAGATTCCATTCGTCAATACCAGCACCCAGTATTCGGCCTACTTCGCTGAGGCGGGCGGTTTGATCGACGGTGCGCCGGTACAGGTGTTCGGATACCGGGTGGGTCAGGTCAACGGTGTGTCTTTGGATGACACCGGGGTGCTGGTGACCTTCAAGGTCGACGGCGATATCGAGCTCGGCGACCGCACCGAGGTGGCGATCAAGACGAAAAGCCTTCTTGGCGCCAAAATACTTGAGGTGATCCCGCGCGGTGAGGAATCGCAGAAGGGCCCCATCCCGCTGTCCAGGACTCAGTCGCCGTACCAGCTCCCGGATGCGTTGGGGGATCTGACCAGTACGATCAGTGGACTGGACACCGATCAACTGTCGCAGTCTCTTTCGGTGCTGTCCGAGACCTTCAAGGACACGCCCGACGACGTCAGGGCCGCCGTCGAAGGTGTCGGCAGATTTTCTGAAGCGCTGACCCAGCGCGACGGCGACTTGCGGAATCTGCTCGCCAATGCCAATAAGATCACCGGGGTGCTCGCCGAGCGCAGTGAACAGGTGGTCGGCCTCATCGCAGAAACCAATGCACTGCTTGTCCAATTGCAGACGCAGAGTGCGGCGTTGGATAACGTCTCTGGACACATCTCAGCCCTCGTCCAGCAGTTGAAGGGATTGATCGACGAGAATCGAGATTCCATAGGTCCGGCGTTGAGCAAGCTCAATGGTGCTTTGCATATTGTGGACGACCACAAGGAGGAGATCCAGGTCTCGATAAAGAGGCTGAATCAGTACGCGATGTCACTGGGGGAGTCGGTATCGTCGGGCCCCTTCTTCAAGGCTTATCTGGCGAATCTGTTGCCAGGTCAGTTCGTCCAGCCCTTCGTCGATGCTGCGTTCTCGGATCTGGGCGTCGACCCGAACACCTTGTTACCGTCGCAATTGGGCGACCCTGAGGTCGGGCAACCTGCCTCGCCGGCACTTCCGGTGCCCTTCCCGCGGACCGGCCAAGCGGGCGATCCTCGAATGACCATTCCGGACGCCATCACCGGAAACCCCGGTGACCGGCAGTGCGGTCCTCCGGGCATCCCGCTACCGGGGCCGGGATGCTACCCCTTACGGGAACAGGGTCCCCAACCCGCGCCCGGCGGGCCGCCGCCCGGCCCGCCGGCAGACCTCCAGCCCGCGCCGAGTCCGGTACCGGTGATTGCGCCGGCTCCCGGCGAAGCTGCGCCGCAACCGGCCATTCCGTCGACGGGACAACCATGAACAAGTCAAAAGCCCTGACACGGAGCAGGATTGCCGTCGCTCTGCTGGTGATCTTGGTTGTCGGAATTGTGCTCGTCACCCGTCATACCGAGACGTCCGCGCGAGTGCACGTCACCGGGTTCTTCGCCAACAGCAACGGCATCTATCCCGGTGATGAGGTAAGGATCCTCGGTGTTCCGGTCGGCAAGATCGAATCCATCGAACCGCAGGGGAATCGGGCCAAGATCGACTTCTGGTACGACTCCCGATTCAAGGTGCCCGCAGAAGCGAAAGCTGCGATTCTCTCACCGTCTTTAGTGTCGGTACGCGCGATTCAGCTCACTCCCCGGTACAGCGGTGGTCCGACGTTGCAGGATGATGCGACGATCCCGGAGGACCGCACCGCGGTACCAGTCGAATGGGATGATTTCCGCGAGCAGTTGGAGAAACTGACCGAGTCCCTGCAACCGACGAGTCCCGGTGGCGTCAGTTCGCTGGGCGGGTTCATCAACACCGCAGCGGACAACCTTCGGGGCGAGGGCGCCAACATTCGCGAGACACTCATCCAGTTGTCGCAGGCGTTCTCGGCCCTGGGCGACCACAGCACCGACATCTTCTCGACGGTCAAGAACATATCGATTCTGGTGTCCGCGTTGCAGAATAGTGCCGACATCATGCGCAAGCTGAACCAGAATCTCAGCGGCGTGACGAATGCCCTCGCCAATGATGACAACGAAGTAGGTTCGGCGCTCACCGATGTCTCTGGAGTCGTCGGTGATGTCTCGACGTTCCTCGCGGACAACCGGGACGCGGTGGGTACGGCCTCGGAATCGCTCGCGTCGATCACGACGGCGCTGTACGAGAGTCTGGGTGACCTCAAGCAGACGCTGCACGTTGCGCCGACCGCATTCCAGAACTTCGTGAATATCTACCAGCCCGCGCAGGGCGCCCTGACCGGGGTGCTCGCCATCAACAACTTCTCCAACCCCATCGATTTCATCTGCGGTGCAATCCAGGCCGCGTCGCGACTGGGGGCCGAGGAGTCCGCGAAGCTGTGCGTGCAATACCTTGCGCCGATTGTGAAGAACCGCCAATACAACTTCCCGCCGCTCGGCGAGAACCTGTTCGTCGGCGCTGCGGCCCGTCCCAACGAGGTCACCTACAGCGAGGACTGGATGCGGCCGGATTACATCCCGCCGCCGGCAGCCGAGGCCCCGGGTCCCGATGCCACGCCAGCTGGCACCGATCCGTTTGCCGCGGAGTCCACGGATCCGGCGGCCGGGTTGCCAGGCCTGATGGTTCCGGCAGGGAGCGGTTCATGAAGATCATCGCTCCCGCACGCTGCACCGTGACCGTATTGGCCGTGACCGTGGCAGTCGCCGCGTCGGGTTGTGGCTGGCAGGGTGCCAATTCGCTGCCTTTGCCGGGGACCGAAGGCGGCGGACCCGGTGCGTACACGATTCAGGCTCAGCTGCCCGATGTGGACAATATCGAGCGAAACTCCAGGGTCCGGGTGGGTGATGTCAACGTCGGCACCGTCATCAAGATCGAACGGCAGGGTTGGCACGCGCTGCTGACGATGGATATCAACGGCGATGTCTCCTTGCCCGCCAACGCGATCGCGACGGTAGGACAGACAAGCCTGCTCGGGTCCAAACACATCGAGTTGGCGCCACCGCTCGGGACCGACCCCGAGGGCCGGCTCGGGGACGGCTCGCTGATCCCATTGTCATCCGGTGACTCGTATCCGACGACCGAACGGACCCTCGCCGCTCTTTCGCTCATACTCAACGGCGGCGGTATCGGCCAGATCCAGGACATCACCCAGGCACTCAGTTCGGCATTTGCCGGACGTGAGGCCGATCTGCGCAGTCTGTTACAGCAACTCGACATCTTCATGGGGACTTTGAGCCGGCAGTCAGACGACATCATCGATGCCACGCAGAGCCTCAATGACCTCGCAGGGCAGGTATCGGCTCAAAAGCCATTGGTGGACCGGGCCATCGAGACCATCCCGGAGGCGTTGCATGTTCTCAACAAGCAACGCGACCAACTCGTCGGTGCCCTCGATTCACTGGGTAAGTTCTCGGCGTTGGCAGCCGACACCGTCAGTCAGACCAAAGAGAACCTGGTCGCCGAACTCAGGCAGCTCAACCCGGCACTCAAGGGCCTGGCCGATGCCGGACTGTCGATGACGCGCTCGCTGAGCTACTTCGCGACCTATCCGTGGCCCAACGAAACGCTGGATTACTGGGTGCGCGGTGACTACGGGAACCTCACCGCGATCATCGATCTGACCCTCAGCCGACTGGATGCGTCATTGTTCACCGGTACACGGTGGGAGGGCAATCTCACCGAGCTCGAAATGCAATGGGGACGCACCATCGGCCAGATGCCGAGCCCATACACCGCAGGCAATCCGCTTGTCGTGCCGTATCGCTGGGACCAAGGACGCTGACATGCGGATGACCCGACAGATCTGGCTGCAGGTGATCGCCTTGATCGCCGTATCGGTCGTTGCCTTCACCGTGATGGCACTGCAGTACATGCGCCTTCCGAATCTCGCCTTCGGAATCGGGCACTACGATGTGACGCTCGAACTCCCGGAGGCGGCAGGGCTCTACGAGCGTGCCAATGTCACGTATCTGGGTACCGAGGTCGGAACTGTCAGCCGTGTCGGCCTGACCGAGACCGGAGTGCAGGCTGTTCTGAATCTCAGGTCAGATATTGACGTGCCGGCTGACCTCGATGCCGAGGTGCACAGCGCGTCGGCGGTCGGCGAGCAGTACGTCGAGCTCACACCGCGCGTCGCCGACGGGCCCTTTCTCAAAGAGGGCGACGTGATCGCGCGGGACCGCACATCGACACCACCCGATATCAACGCCTTGCTCGACGCCACCAACACGGGATTGGAGGCGATCCCCGGTGACAACCTGACGACCGTCATCGATGAGGGCTACACCGCTTTTGGCGGTCTCGGGCCCGAGATCTCCCGCTTCGTCAAAGGATCCACCGCGCTGGCCATCGACGCCGATCACAACCTCGGGCATGTGACGAATGTCGTGGACAACGTGGGACCGCTGCTCGACACGCAGACCGATACGGCCGAATCCATCCGCAACTGGGCGTCCAATCTGGCTGACATCACTGGCCAACTTCGCGACAATGATCCCGCGTTACAGAACATCCTGCGCTCTGGCCCGGAGGCCGCCGATCAGGCCCGTCAGTTGCTGGACCGGGTACAGCCGACCTTGCCGGTATTGCTGGCCAACATGGCCAGCATCGCACCGGTTCTCGTCGACTATGCGCCTGCGGTCGAGCAGATTCTGGTGCTTCTGCCGCAGGGTGTGGCCGTCCACCAGGGCACGACGGTGCCCAACCGCGGGACGCGTCAGGACTATCTGGGGGCCTTCCTCAGCTTCAATTTGAACGTCAATGTGCCGCCGCCGTGCACGACCGGATTCTTGCCGGCTCAACAGCGACGCAATCCGGCCGAGGTCGACAGCCCCGACCGGCCGGAGGGATCGATCTACTGCCGAATTCCGCAGGACTCTCCGAATAATGTTCGCGGGGTGCGCAACTACCCGTGCTTGACACGTCCCGGTAAGCGGGCTCCTACCGTCGAGATGTGCGAGAGCGATGAGAAATACGTGCCCCTCAACGACGGCTTCAGCTGGAAAGGGGATCCGAACGCGACCTTGTCGGGTCAGGACATACCTCAGTTGCCCGCTGGCGCCCCGCGCGACGCTGCGCCCGCGGCAGCCCCTGTTCAGCCGCCGGTGCCGGTGACGATTGCGGAGTACGACCCCGCCACCGGTACCTACCTCGGCCCGGACGGCTTGCTGCACACCAGGGCTGACCTCGCCCAGAACGCCCCCACGGACAAGACGTGGCAGGACATGCTGACGCCGCCGGAAAGTTGAGCCACGTGCAAGTTGGATAACAACACTTACCTAGTAAGCTAAGTTAATCAGTAGACGAAGCAACGCGATACGCGTTGCAGATCCGGAGTGAATGAAATGAAACTCGCCGATTCGGACCTGGACAGCTTTCGAGCCGAGCTCCGGAAGTTCATCGACGACAACGCTCCGTCGATACCGCCTCGGGCCGGCGTGCGAAGCGCCGAGAATGAATCCGAACTGCATGAACTGCGCGCTTGGACGCAGAAACTCTACAGCGCCGGATATGCCGGGATCGACTGGCCTCAAGAGTGGGGCGGACGTACCGACCGCGGTCCGTTGCACGCGATCGTGGTCGGCGAAGAACTGGCCCGGGCACAGGTGCCCGGCGTGCAGGGCGGCGGATCACTGGTCGCGCAGGCGCTGATCGCACACGGTACCGTCGAACAGCAGAACAAGTTTCTGCCCGGCATCAGTTCGGGGGAGGACATCTGGTGCCAACTGTTCAGCGAACCGGAGGCCGGTAGCGACCTGGCCTCGTTGCGTACCAAGGCTGTTCGTGACGGTGATCGGTATGTGATCAGTGGACAGAAGGTCTGGACGACCGACGGTCACTGGGCGCGGTACGGCTACCTTCTGGCCCGCACCGATGGCGACGCGCCCAAGCACAAGGGCATCACCGCATTTCTTCTGGACATGTCACTACCGGGTATCGATATCCGGCCGCTGCGTGAGATCACCGGAACATCGGACTTCAACGAGGTGTATCTCGATGACGTGGTGGTGTCCGCCGATGCGGTCCTCGGTTCACCGGGTGAAGGATGGAAGATCGCCAACGCCAGCCTGGCTCATGAGCGGACCAGTGTGAGTGCTGTCGTGGTAAAGCTCCAGGCTGGGGTGCAAGCGCTGGTGGACCTGGCACGCGAGGTCGACGTCGATGGTCGGCCTGCGCTGGAGTCGGGATGGGTTCGTGACCGTATCGGCAAGCTTGCCGCCGATGTCGGCGCGCTGGCCGCGCTGACCCGGGCCAATGTCGATCGTTGGCTCGGCGGTGCCGAACGGCCGCACGACGCAGCCATGGCGAAGCTGATGTTCAGCGAGATCAACGTCGAAATCGCTTCTCTGGCAGTTGATATGTCCGGTGAGCTCGGTGTATTGGTCGATGGCGACCAGGATGTGTTGGCGGCTGGTCGTTGGCAGGACGAATGGCTGTACTCGCGGGCTTTCACCATCGCCGGCGGCACTTCGGAGATCATGCGGACGATGATCGCCGAGCGCGGATTGGCGCTACCCCGGGGCTGATGGAAGTCCCCTGAGCGGCAAATGGGCGCCCCTCCGAGCGGAGGGGCGCCCACGGTGCTTTCTTGGGTCAGCTGGCGGCGGCTGTGGCGGTGGAGTCCATCCGCGGGAAGTTCAGCATGCGCCGAGCGTTCTCCTCCACGATCAGTGAACATTCGTCGTCTGGAACATCGGCAAGCACTTCAGCGGCCCGCTTGCGCGAATTGGGCCAGTTGGAATCCGAGTGTGGGAAGTCGATCTCCAGCGTGATGCGGTCGACACCGACGGTATGCCGGTTCTTCAAGCCGTGCTCGTCATCGATGAAGCAGCCCCAGAAGTGCTGGCGGAATAGGTCGGAGGGTCGACTGTCGAAGTCGATGGGCTGGTAGTAGCGGTGGCGCTCCCATACGAAGTCTGACCGTTCGAGGATATAAGGCACCCAACCGATTCCACCTTCGGCGAGTGAGAACTGCAGATCGGGGAACTGCTGCAACTTACCGGAGAACAGTAGATCCACGGTCGTCCACATGAGGTTGCTGGAGAATAGCGTGATCGCCACTGCGAAAGGGGCATCCGGCAAGGACAGCTCACCGGAACTCACCGCGGCCGGTTGCGAAGAGAACGAGAACCCGGGTACGTAACCGCCGGATCCGAAGTGCAGCGACACCGGCATTTTGGCTTCGGAGCACACCCGCCACAGCCCGTCCCAGTGATCGGAATGGAATGACGGCAGGCCAAGAGGTACCGGGCTGTCGGGGAAACTGATGGTGCGGGCCCCCTTTGCTGCTACTCGCTCCGCCTCGGCTACCGACGCCTCGATGTCCCAAACCGGAAGGATTGCCAGTGGGACGTACCGATCTGGCGCGGTGGCGCACCATTCGTCGATGTAGAAGTCGTTCCAGGCTTTCACGCAATGCAGTGCGAGTTCTTTATCGTTGGCGCGGATGAACATTCCGCCTCCGAAGCCCGGGAAGGACGGGAAGCACAATGCAGCCTGCACGCCGTCCAGATCCATATCGGCAACCCGGGCCTTGGGGTCGTAGCACCCCGGGATCATGTCCTCGTAGCGCACGGGGTCCATGCCCCACTCTTCGCGGGGTTTACCGGCTACGGCGTTCAGGCCGATGGTGGGATAGACCTGACCCTCGTATGTCCACAGATGTTTGCCGTCTTGCTCGATAATGCGGGGGCCGGCTTCCTTGAATTTTTCGGGCAGGCGGTCCTGCCACACCCGCGGATGTTCGACGAGGTGGTCGTCCACCGAAACGATCTGGTGATGGTCTTGTAGCGGCATCGCTCGACTCCTAATTCTGACGGTTCAATCTCGTTTTCTGACGACCGTGTCTCACACAATATAGGCTGGCGTCGAGAGCAGTCCAGCGTTGGGAGGAATGAAATGTCGGAGACCGGAGCAATCAATGAGCGCGAGCGCCTGGACGAGGACGATCACGATCTGCTGACGTTCACCGAAGCGGGTGAGCGTTTGCGTGGCGAGATCGCCACAGCCCAGGCTAGGGTCACAGAACTCGAGGCCGCCGGCGGCGATGAATTGGCGGCAGCTCGGGAGCGCCTTGCCGCGCTGTCGCGCGCGGCCCTGCGTAATCAGGCCGGTGGGATCAACGATGCCAATTTCGAGAAGTTCTTCGGCTACCCCGGAAAAGCGCGCCGGAACATCCCCGGCGGTGGTGGGTTAGGGTCGGCCGATGGGCCGAACTCGTGAGGCCTGCATAGGCAGGTGGGTGTGACAGAACCGGTTCGTACGAGGCGTCCGGGATATGTTCCGGAGAACCATGCCCATGCGGTGGGTCGGAAGGGCCGGGGTACCCGCCAACGCATCTTGCGCCGAGCCAACGACCTCTTCGTGGCGCATGGGTTTCACGGTACGTCGATCGAGGCCATCGCCAAGGCCGCGGGCGGCTCCCGCGCGGTGGTGTACCAGTACTTCGAGGATAAGGCCGACATCCGGTCGGCGCTGATCGAGGCGTGCGATACCGAGCTGCTGCAACACGCGCAACATCTCGGCCCGCTGAGCCCGGACGCAGCCGGGCTCGAGTTGATGGCCGACTGGCTCCAGGAGCTCAGCGAACTCTACGACCGGCACACCGCGGTCTTTCTTGAGTTCCCCGCCATCGGATTCGATCAAGGCATGCCCGCATCACCGGCGGACGCCGTGTCGAAGCGGTATCTAAACACGGTGGCGCGTGCGGTCGGCGCGGCCGACGTTCGCGGTAGCGCGAGCCCGGAGTCGACGGCGCTCGCCTTGTTGCGGATCGTGCACATGGTCAACGTCTACCGATCGCGGGGCATGTTCGAGTTGGATTCCTCGCCGACCGTGAGCCGGTCGCTGGCGGTGGCTATGCAGCTGATGTTGTTCCCGGACACTCCGACCGGAGTCGCCGAGTACCAGTTCGAGATACCCGCAGGCGTACCCCTGTCGAGTCCGGTGCCGACCATCGACCCGAACGCAGCCGAGGTTTCGCCGATTCGGCAGGATGTGCTGTCGGCTGCCTCGACGCTCTTCTCCCAACGAGGCTTCCACGATGTGTCGATGGCGGATATTGCGGTGACCGCTGGGGTGGGCCGAGCGACCGTTTACCGTCATTTCGCCTCCAAGCTGGCACTTTTGGAGGAGCTGAGCGAGTGGGCCACCCTCGAAGGGGTCCGGCTCGCCGACGAACTTCTCGTCCTCGGTGTGGACGGCATCCAGCGCAACACGTTGCTGGGCTGGCTCGGCAGGTACGCGCGATTCCACCGCAACTATGGTGGCGTGATAAGGGCATGGCACGACGGTGACACCGTGCAGATGCTTCCCGACGATCCGACCGGATACGGCCAGAAGCCGTTCCACGATGCCGCAATGGCCGTCGTGGGCCGGGTCCGATTACCCGACGAGTTGTCGAACGAGGTTGCTGCGGCGGTATTCCTGGCGGTGCTCGGTCGCTTGAGCGAAACTGCCATATCGCGCCATCCGAACGTGAGCGATTACGGGATCGCCGAGTTGCTGGTCCAGGTTCTCGAACGTGCGTTGTTCAGCCGAGAGTGGCGGGTAGAGCAAGGGTGAACCGCGCGGGATGGCGCATCACTCCATCAGATCGCGCACCTTGGTCTTTTCCATGCCGCGTAGCAGGTCGGCTCCGGCCTTGAGCATATGTCGACGCCAGTGCGCTTCGGCTTCGTCGCCGTTACGTTCGTCGATCAGATCGGCCAGGTGGGTGTAGGACCGCATCAGCCGGTCGAATGCCCCTGGCGGCAAGACGTTGCGCGCACTGAAGATCGCCGACTGTGTGTGCCGCTCGGTGATCTCGTAGAGCATGCCGGCGATCATGCCGAGGGTCGCGTTTCCGGAGAGTTCGACCATCCGGCGGTGAAACCGTGCTGAGGCGCTCGCCAGCTGGCCGTCTTCCGCTGCCGAGGGCATGGCTTTGATTAAGTTACGCAACTCTTTGCGGGTCCGCTGCGTGGACGATTCCGCGAGATACCGTGCTGCGATGGGCTCGATACCGACCCGCGCTGCCATCACATCGGACAACGTGGCGCCCGACAGCTCGAGTACCAGCGCCGCGGGCCGGGCCACGATTTCTGGACCTGGAACGCACACCCGTGCACCGGTTCGCGACCCGCGCCGTATCTCCACCAGGCGTTCCGACTCCAGCACGCGGATGGCTTCCCGCAAGGTGGGCCTGCTGACCTGAAAGTGCTCCATCAGGTCCGACTCGTACGGCAGATAATCGCCGTCCTTGAGCTGGCCTTCGACGATCATGCGACGAAGCGCACGAGCCACGATCTCGGATGCCTTCGGCGGGCGTACACCGCCCTGTACCGCGACGGGGATGGGAATGGCGGGCAGCGACGCCTGGCGCACCAAGTCGAGAGCCTCCTCCGGTTTTTGGCATCTTCTGAAACACAGTAAACCATGTAAACCATGGCGAATGGTGTCAGCACTGAATTGCTCGCGGCTTTACCTCACAACGTCTGGCCGAACGCGATGGCAGAAGAGTCGTATGTGGCACGCCGGCGGCGTCCGACGAGGAAACTCGGGGTGGCCAGGAATGCGGTTTCGGGAAGCCTCTTGCGGGCCCGTGCCATTTCCGCGGCCTGAGTCGAACTGCCGCAGATGGCGATCGACCACAGCATCTCGTCGCTGACATGGTCAGCGATCGTCTCCGGCCGCCCCGAACGGAACGCCGTTCGGATCGCCGCAACCTCGTCTTGCCAGCCGTGCAGCTCGACCAGCGTGTCATAGGTACGAACGGTGAGATAGAACGCGATCTGCTGACGCGCGTCTCGAATGGCCCGCGCCGGATCGTTGTCATCGATCGCGGTGATGACCCATCCCCACCGCTGCAGCGCTGCGGGGTCCCGTCCCGCCGTCGTGGCGCCGTGGGCCAGTTCCGGGTCAACGACCTCGGCCCACCATCGATCGGTGAAGATGCCGTGGCCGAGGACCCCGTCGGCAGTTCGTCCGGCGGTGCGCAGCATGACTTTGTTGAACGCTCCGATGAGAATGGGCACATCGAGTCGGCCGTGCACCGGGGCCATGATGTCTGCCTTGATTTTGTAGAACTCGCCGTCGAACCGGATTGAATCGCCATTCTCGGCGTTCAGAAACTCCCGGATCGCCGCCACGAGTTCGCCCATCCGCGCCGCCGGCCGGCTCGCATCCACCCCGAACCAGTCCCGGTTCATCCGTGCAGTTCCCGACCCGAGGCCGAGGAATACCCGGTTGGGGGCGATGCGATGCAGATGGCGAACGGCTGAGGCATGCACAA
Source organism: Mycobacterium sp. SMC-8 (assembly GCF_025263565.1). NCBI lineage: Bacteria > Bacillati > Actinomycetota > Actinomycetes > Mycobacteriales > Mycobacteriaceae > Mycobacterium > Mycobacterium sp. SMC-8. The sequence goes on along the minus strand of NZ_CP079865.1, from coordinate 5,610,001 downwards.
AGGGCGAACGTGCAAAGGCATATGCGATACCGGGGCCGATCATTGCCGAAGCCGCGGACGTCGCCATCTCGGTACTCGTGACGTAGGCGTTCTGGTCGCTGAACTCACCTGCGCAGAAGGCTGATGCGCCCGCCGACTCGGCAACGGTCGCTGTGGACGCGCCCGGCCAGGGTAAACCCCACTTCATCGCCTACCACCTTTCCTAATTTGCCAACATAGAGTACCTAGTAATCTATGTTTGACTCAAGCTAGCAGTTCGCCGTCGTTGGCGACAGGGCGATGGCGGCCGGCCCGAGGGTGTGCCCGAGAAGTGATCTGTTCCATCAGGGTCGCCAGAGTTAACCTAGTTACCGATGTTTGTGTGGTGCCATAGCGAAGCGGTGCCTTGACCATCTGAAGGGGTGTGGCATGAGGGTTGGACTCGAACGGGGCAAGTGTGTCGGTCATGCGCAATGCAGCGCGGTTTCGCCGGACCTGTTCCCGCTTGATGACTACGGGTACTCGACGCTGGAGGACCATGACGTCGTCCCCGGTGATGAAGCTGCGATCCGCGAGGGTGTCGACGCCTGCCCGGAGCGTGCATTGTTCATCATCGACGAACCCCACTGAGGTGCTTGCAAAAGCCATGTAAACCCGTAAGACTGGCTGACCAAGTAAACGAAGTTAACTATGTAGGTGGTGTGGACGTGAATGATAGCCGGCATGATTGGCAGCCTCGGTTGAAAGAACTGCTGTCCGATTTCGCGGGCGTCCGCCGAGAGCGTATGAGCATGGCCAAGTCCGACGGCGTGAAGATCGACCGGTTCGCGCTGGCGCGCGAGTGGCAGGCTTTATTGGTCGACAACGGCCTTGCAGCGCCAGGTTGGCCCAAATCGGCTGGTGGTATGGACCTTTCGGTTGAAGACCAGCTTGAGTACTACCGGATGAATGCAGCGGCTGGCGCGCCGCCGCATCCGTGCCCGCTGTCGTTCATTCTTGCGCCGACGCTGATCAAGCACGGCACACCGGAACAGCGCGATCGCTACCTCCAGCCACTGCTCAGAGCCGACGAACTCTGGTGCCAGGGGTTCTCCGAGCCTGGTGCCGGCAGCGACCTGGCGTCGTTGTCGACGCGCGCGATTCGCGATGGGGACACCTATCTGGTCAACGGGCAGAAAGTCTGGACTTCGATGGCGGACCGCGCGGACTGGATGTTCACTCTGGTCCGGACGGGCAGTCCGGGGCGGGGCGCCGAAGGTATCAGCTATCTGTTGATAAAGATGGACAGCCCAGGTATCACGGTCCGGCCGCTGCGCGACATCAGCGGTGCGGTTCACTTCGCCGAGGTGTTCCTCGATGACGTGCGGGTCCCGGTCGAGAATCTGGTGGGCGACGAGGGTGCGGGCTGGTCCATCATGCGAACCTCGCTCGGGCATGAGCGCGCGACAGCCTTTCTGGCTGATGAGTTCAAGTATCGACGCACTGTCGACCAGGTCCTGGGGCTTGTGGTGAGCCAGTCGAAGGACACGGATCCCTTGGTGCGGCAGCAGGTGGCAAAGCTGGAATCCGACGTGCGCACCATCGCGGCCAACAGTGCACGTGCGCTGGCAGCGCTACTCCGCGGCGAAGACCCTGGCGGTGTGGCGTCGGTGAACCGACTGTTCAAGTCCGAGTTCGAGCAGCGTCTACACCGCCTTGCGTTGCGCGTGCTGGGGTCGCATGCGGCGCTGGGGAGCCGTGCACCATCGGCAATCGACGGTGGCCGCTGGACTTTCGGCTACTTGATGAGCCGGGCCACGACCATCGGTGCCGGCACCGCGGAGATTCAGCGGAACACCATTGCCGAGTCTGTTCTGGGGCTGCCGTCGCACCGCGCAGAAGGTACCCGGACCGCGCCGATCCGGCCCGGCTCACCGCTGGCGATGGCTGATCCTGGTGAGCAGGAGATGCGTGAGGTGCTTTCCTCCGCACTGCATTCCACGGTCGACATTGCGGCAGTGCTGGACCCGGCACGGCCTTTCGACACGACCGATCGCAAGGTGTGGGACGTCCTGGTCGACTTCGGCCTGCCCGGGCTGGCCATTGCGGAGTCGGACGGCGGCGCAGGGGCGGGAATGAAGTTGTTGTGTGTCGCACTCGAAGAAGCGGGGCGATCCTTAGCATCCACGCCGCTGGTGCCGACGGTCACAGCCCTGCATCTTGCGCAGCTAGTAGGCGCCAAGGAAGTCGTCGATCGGATCGTGAGTGGCCACACGGCGGCATTCGCCGTCCCTGCTGACGATACGGGCTGGCTCACTTCAGGTTTGGAACTGCCGGTATGGGACGGTGGACGTCTCACTGGTGTAGTCCCCGTGGTTCCGGGCGCGCCGGTGGCGCAGGTGCTGTTGGTCCTTGCGCGGGCCGCGGTGACAGGCGAACCGATGCTCGTGCTCGTCGAACCTGGCGCCGATGGGTTGCGGGTGGATCCCCAGCAACCTCTCGACCTGACGTCCACTGTCGCGACTCTGACGGCCTCCGACGTCGTCTCGACGTGTGTGGCGTCCGGGGACACGCTCGTGCTTGGTCTCGCCACCGCTGCCAGGATCGGTGCGCTAGCAGTCGCCGCCGATGCGGTCGGCGTGACGGCCCGAGCGCTGCAACTGGCGGTGGAGTGGGCCGGCGACCGCGAACAGTTCGGTCGGCCGATCGGCAGCTTCCAGGCGATCTCGCACAAGTGCGCGGACATGCTGGTCGGGTTGGAGAGCGCCCGAAGCTTGGTGATGGCTGCGGCAGACCTGCCGCTTGACGACGAAACCTCGCAACTTGCTGTCGATCTGGCGGCTGCTGCGGCGATCGATACCGCCGTGCGGGCCGCCGAAGAGGCACTACAAATCCATGGCGGCATCGGATTCACCTGGGAGCACCTGATCCATCTCGCGCTGCGGCGCGCGTTGAGCGCCGTGGCAATGGTGGGGCAGCCGGATTCTGTCCGTGACCGAGCCGCTGCCCACATACTGGCGCCGCTACAAGAGAAGCGGCTTGAGCAGTCGCTGGCGCGCTAAACCCGTCGATGACAACGCGTTCCACCGTCAACCGGAGTAAGACATGAGTGTTTCGTTGCTGTTGGAGATGGCCGCATCGGCGGCACCGGACCGGGTGGCCGTGGTTTCGGGAGACGTCCGGCTCACCACGTCCGAGTTGAGCGCCACGGTCGACGGGGGTGCGCGCGTCATCGCCGCATCCGGTGCCGGACATGTGGCCTACATCGGGGCGGGTGGCACGATGCTACCGACGCTGTTGTTCGCTTCTGCGCGGGCTGCTGTGCCGGTGACGCCATTGAACTACCGGCTGTCCGCAGACGGATTGCAGGCACTCATTGCCCGGCTGCCCGAACCGCTGGTTGTCGTGGACGACGAATACCGGGATCTGCTGGGTGATCTGGGCGGGGCGGGCGACCGGGTCAAGATGGTCTCCGAGTTTCTGGCGGCCGCACGATGTGCGGAGCCGACAGAAGAGATTCCGATCTTCGCGGATCCGGATTCGGTAGCCGTGGTGTTGTTCACCTCCGGCACCACGTCATCGCCCAAGGCTGTGGAACTGACCCACAACAATCTCACCAGCTACGTAATGGGGACCGTCGATTTCGCGTCCGCAGAACCTGGAGACGCCGCACTCGTCTGTGTTCCGCCCTACCACGTGGCAGGTATCGGCGCCGCCATGTCCAACATCTACGCGGGACGAACGATCGTATACCTGACCAACTTCGATGCCGAAGAGTGGATCAGATTGATCAACGACGAGCAGGTCACATCGGCAACGGTGGTCCCCACGATGCTCGATCGCATCGTGAACGCACTGGAGTCCTCGGCGGCCACATTGCCCACACTGCGCACCCTCGCCTATGGTGGTGCCAAGGTGGCGCTCCCCCTGGTGCGCAAAGCGCTCGAGCTGCTCCCGCAGGTCGGCTTTGTCAACGCCTACGGTCTCACCGAGACGAGTTCGACCATCTCCGTGTTGACGCCGGAGGACCACCGATCTGCCTTGGCCGCCGCGGCCGATGAGTCGATGTTGCGCAGGCTGGGTTCCGTCGGGCTGCCGGTCCCCGGCATCGAAGTGCAGATTCGTGCTGAAGACGGAAGTCGCTTGGGTCCCAACGTCACCGGGGAACTCTTCGTGCGCGGACCACAGGTTTCTGGCCGCTACACCGGCATCGGATCGGTCCTCGATGCCGACGGATGGTTTCCCACCAAAGATGTCGCGATGTTGGATGACGATGGTTACCTGTACATCGGCGGCCGCTCCGACGACACGATCATCCGCGGCGGCGAGAACATCGCGCCCGCGGAGATCGAGGATGTCCTGGTCGAACACCCGTACGTCCGCGATTGCGCTGTGGTCGGCGTCGACGATGCCGAATGGGGGCAGGTCACGGTCGCCGTCGTCGTGCCGGAACCGGGTTGTGAGCCGGAGCCAGGCGACCTCCGGGAATACGTGCGTGGCCGGTTACGTGGGTCGCGCACGCCGGACCGGGTGGTCTTCCGCGACGAGTTGCCCACCAATGCGACCGGGAAGGTGCTACGGCGCGAACTTGTCACCGAATTGAATGCGAGCAAGGAGTCAGCATGATCAAGAACGGCACACGATTGCAGAGCCAAGTCTGTGATACCCAGGTCATTGTCGTACGCAGTACCGACGCCCTTGACGGCTTGCAGGCAGGTGGATCGCCGATGGTGCCTGTCGGCGAACCTGTTGCTGCCGGTCTGGCGGTTGCCGCCGACCATGCGTCCGGGACATTCATGGGTAAGCGCTACGTCGACGAATCCGGGGCTGAGGTGCTGGTGACCAAGGCCGGCGCAGGCTCGCTGTCCATCGGGGACGTTCCGCTCGTCCTCAAAGAAGCCAAGCCGCTGCCTGCCAGCGATTGACACATCGAACCTCGGCCTATTCCGTGGCCATATCGAAGGGACTCTCAATGACAACAACTTCCTCAGCCATCGTCAGTGGCGGAGCCGGCGGACTGGGGGCCGCCACCGTGCGGCGTCTGCATGCCGACGGCATCGGCGTGGTGATCGCGGATCTCTCCGAAGACGCGGGCCGGGCTCTGGCTGATGAACTGGGCGAAGGAGCGGTATTCGCCCGCACCGACGTCACCGACGAAGTCAGCGTCACCGCCGCGCTTGATGCGGCATCAGGGCTCGGCCAGTTCCGCTACGCGGTGATCGCTCACGGTGGTTTCGGGGTCAACCAACGCATCGTCGGGCGCGACGGATCCCCAGCCGACTTTGCAGGGTTCACCAAGACTGTGGACCTGTACCTGAACGGCACCTACAACGTGTTGCGGTTGTCGGCTGCACGGATCGCGAAAGGGGAGCCACTGCCTGATGGTGAGCGCGGGGCCGTGGTGATGACGGCGTCGATCGCCGGATTCGAGGGCCAGATCGGCCAGTCGTCCTACAGCGCTGCCAAGGCCGGAGTGATCGGCCTGACACTGACCGCCGCGCGGGATCTCAGTTCTGTCGGTGTGCGGGTGAACACGATTGCGCCGGGCACGATGCGTACGCCCATCATGGAGTCCGTCGGTGAAGAGATGCTGACCAAGCTGACATCGGCAGTCCCGTATCCGAAACGGCTGGGCGAGCCTGCCGAATTCGCCGATGCCGCAGCGTTTTTGCTGCAAAATGGCTATGTCAACGGAGAAGTCCTGCGGTTGGACGGTGCCCAGCGTTTTGCGCCCAAGTAACGCACTGACCACGACGAAAGGGAGCCTGCGGAAAAATCCCGCAGGCTCCCTTTCGGCATGTCCGATCGTCAGACCGGGACCAGAGCGGCCCTGTGACTTTCCACGGTCCCGTTCATCGCGCGATCCACCTTGATCCGACGCAGAAACAGGTGCAGGTCGTGTTCCCAGGTGAACCCGATTCCGCCGTGCACCTGCAGAGCCGTGCTCGCGACGTCGGACGCTGCATTCTTCGCGTAGGCGACTGCAGAGCTGACGATCTGCTTGCGGGAATCAGCTGCTGTTGTGGAATCGATCGCCTGCGACGCCGACCACAGCACAGCACGAGAAGCTTCGACGGCGATCGCCATGTTCGCGCAGTGGTGCTTGACTGCCTGGAACGAACCGATGAGAGCGCCGAACTGCTTACGTTGACCCGCATAGGTGACCGTCATCTCGAACAGACGGCTTGCTGCTCCGAGAGCATCCCACGCTCGGTGCAGCGCCAGCGCATCGGCCACCAGGTCGGCGGTTCCGTCCGGCAAGGAGACTCGTTGATGGTCGGCTGCTTCCTGTTCGATCCGTGCCCACGACCGCGAGAGATCCAAGGTGGACATCGGCTGCAGAATCGAATCGCGCAGGACCGCTGCGTAGTCGCCGGATTCGTCGTGGCCGACCAGCATCAGCGCCGTCATGTCGGCTGCCATAGGTACCGGAGTGGGTCCGGTCGGCCGGAGCAGGGCGACACCGATGAGTTCATCGTCGGGCAGGCTGTCCGCACCGCTGTGCTGCTGCGCTGTGGCAAGCAGCCACTGAGCGATAGCTACGTCGGCGATGGGAAGCGAACTGGCCGCCCGACCGTGGGCCTCGGTGAGCACCGCAAGGTCGCAATGTTCGCCGCCACCGTCCGGGGTCAGTAGCGAAAGGAGGCCCGAGGTCTCCGCGTGCTCTGCTGCCCGTGGATCGACCGTGATGGGCGCGGTGTCGATGCAAGCCCGGATTCGATCGACCGGGTCGTGTTGTTCGAGCCACGTCTGCTCTGCGCGAGCCAGTTCACGTTGCTCTGGTGAGAGCGACAACATCTACCTCCTTGTAGGTTGACCTAGTAAACCATGTCTACTACGTTCAGGGGAAGGTTTGCTGCGGCTCAGCCGCATCCGTCGATTCGGGAAGCCGCGATGACAACACTTGATGATGCGCTCAAACACCTGTGGACTGCCGATGAAGGTGCCAAAGTCCTTCAGTTCAAGGGCGCCTGGTATTCCTGGGGGTACATCAGGAGCCTCTCTGAGAGCATTGGTGCGACGCTCGCGCAGGCTGGTGCCGGCCGCGGGGCACGGGTTGCCGTGGTGTTGGGCAATCGGCCGGAATCCGTCGCCGCTCTGGTGTCGGCGATCGTGGATGGCTGGATATTGGTAACGCTGAATCCGATGCAGCCCAGCGAGAGGCTGGCCGCGGATCTGTCGGCAACCGGCGTCGGGTATGTCCTCGGGCCGGCAGCGAGCTTCGAGGACCGCGGATTCACCGAAGCGGTGGTGGCGCTGAACGCGTCGTCCTGGAGTGTCGATGACGACCAGGTCGTGGAGTGCAGTCGCGGTGCGACGGTGGCGGGGGAGGCCACCTCTGAAGTGCAGATCGAGATGCTGACCTCAGGCACAACGGGTGCCCCAAAGCGGATACCGTTGACCAGGTGCCAGTTGGAGTCCTCATTGTCGGCGGCGCTGAGTCACCATGACCGGTCAGATGGTCGTGACCGTGCGCCGTTCAGTGGCGCAGTGGCTCTGGTCATCATTCCGATCGTGCATATCGGCGGGCTTTGGGGTGTCTTGCAAGCACTCACCACCGCTCGGCCGATGGTTATGGCGGAACGCTTCTCGGTAGACACCTGGATCGAGGTGGTGCGTGAACACCGTCCGAAACTGGTCGGCTTGCCGCCGGCGGCGATCCGCTCGGTGCTCGACTCCGAGATCACTCGAGAGGATTTGTCCAGTGTTCGCGCCATCAATGCCGGCACCAGTCCGGTATCGCCGGACCTGATCGACGCTTTTCTCGAACGCTTCGGCATCCCGATTCTCGTCGTGTACGGCGCCACGGAATTCTCCGGAGCGGTCGCCGGATGGAACCTACCCGACTTTCGAGCGCACTGGAAAGATAAGCGCGGCAGCGTGGGAAAGGCTTTCCCCGGTGTAATGCTGCGGGCTGTCGATGATGACGGGTGCGAGCTCGGCCCGGGGAATCCAGGGAGGCTACAGGTCGCCACCGCACAGGCGGGTTCTGTCAACGGACAATGGATAACCACCAGTGATCTGGCCCGCATCGACGCCGACGGATTCCTGTACATCGACGGTCGTGCCGACGACGTGATCATCCGAGGTGGCTTCAAGGTGGCGCCAGACACTGTCAGTGCCGCACTTCGACGGCACGAAGCTGTGGCGGATGCCGCCGTACTGGGCGTGCCAGATGAACGACTCGGTCAGATTCCGATCGCTGCAGTCGAACTCAGGACGAGCGCACATGCCGAACCACAGGAACTCCGCGAGCACTGTCGGTTGATGCTGACCTCATACGAAGTGCCGGCCGAGGTGTACATCGTAGATCAGTTGCCGCGTGGAGCAGCGCTGAAAGTCGATCGTCGCGGACTGACAAAAATCATCGAGGAACTACGAAACTGATCGTCCTGCGGCCCGACCCGGTGCTCGCAGCAAACCCCTTGAACAAAATGGAGGAGACGTCCATGGCAGAAGCGGTCATTGTCGAGGCAGTACGGTCCCCGATCGGCAAACGTAACGGAGGATTGTCCGGGGTGCATCCCGCTGAGCTGTCGGCCCAGGTGCTCAACGGGCTGGTAGAGCGGGCGGGCATCGATCCGGGGCTGGTGGACGACGTGATCTGGGGATGCGTCCAGCAGGTCGGCGAACAGGCCCTCGACATCGCGCGTACCGCCCTGCTGGCAGCAGGTTGGCCCGAAACCGTTCCCGGTGTCACGGTGGATCGCCAGTGCGGATCCAGCCAGCAATCCGTGCACTTCGCGGCGGCAGGTGTGGCGGCCGGGCACTATGATGTCGTGGTCGCCGGCGGCGTGGAAGCAATGTCGCGAGTCCCGATGGGGGCGTCGACCGCGTCGGGCGGCAACCCCTTCCCCGACAGCTTCATGACGCGGTACGGCGTGGCGCCAAATCAGGGCATCGGTGCCGAGATGATCTCTCAGCAATGGGGTTTCGATCGCACCATGCTGGACCAATTCTCTTTGGACTCGCACGAGAAGGCCGCGGCAGCACAGGATTCCGGTGTCTTCGATGGCCAGATCGTCGGTATCAAAACCAAGGACGCGGACGGCAATGACATCGCGATCACCAAGGATGAAGGCATTCGCCGGGGTACCCCCATCGAGAAGATGGCACAGCTCAAGTCCGCCTTTCGGGAGAACGGCGTCATCCACGCCGGTAACTCCAGCCAGATCTCGGACGGCTCGGCCGCTCTGCTGTTCGTGAGCGCGGATAAGGCAAAGTCTCTGGGGATCAGGCCGATCGCGCGGGTACATACTGCGACTCTGGCCGGCGCCGACCCGGTGATCATGTTGACCGCGCCCATACCGGCGACACAGAAGGCGCTCAAGCGATCTGGGCTGTCGGTTGACGATATCGGCGTCTTCGAGGTCAACGAGGCTTTCGCGCCAGTGCCGCTGGCCTGGTTGAAAGACATCGGCGCCGACGAGAAAAGGCTCAATCCCAATGGTGGCGCCATCGCGCTGGGCCACCCGCTCGGGGGGTCCGGCGCCCGTATCATGACCACCATGCTGCATCACATGCGCGACAATGGAATTCAGTATGGACTGCAAACCATGTGTGAGGGCGGCGGCCAGGCCAACGCGACCATTCTGGAGTTGCTGTGACCACCGTGGAGAATCAGGCCGCCCCAGCTGCCCTGACCGAGCGTCGCGGAAACGTCCTCGTCATCACAATCAACCGACCCGAGGCACGCAACGCCGTCAACGGCGCGGTGAGCGCTGCCGTCGGAGACGCATTGCAATCCGCCCAGGACGACCCGGATGTGCGCGCCATCGTCATCACCGGAGCCGGCGACAAATCGTTCTGTGCCGGCGCGGATCTGAAGGCCATCGGTCGTGGTGAGAACTTGATGCATCCGGTGCATCCGGAATGGGGTTTTGCCGGTTACGTCCGGCATCACGTCGACAAGCCGACCATCGCGGCGGTCAATGGCACCGCATTGGGCGGCGGTTCCGAACTCGTGCTGGCCAGCGACCTGGTGGTCGCGGAGGAGAGCGCAGTGCTGGGCCTTCCCGAGGTGAAACGCGGATTGATCGCCGGCGCCGGCGGAGTCTTCCGGCTGGTCGACCAATTGCCGCGTAAGGTCGCCATGGAGCTGATCGTCACCGGCGACCCGATCACCGCGACCGATGCCAAGAACTGGGGACTGATCAATCAGGTCGTGCCCGATGGCACCGCACTGACCGCAGCCCTAGCACTCGCCGAGCGCATCACTGCGAACGCACCGCTGTCGGTATGGGCCAGCAAGCGGGTGGCCCAGGGGGTCGATGCGGGTGTGATCGCCCGGGAGGAGCCCGATTGGGACCGCACCGAATCCGAGTTCGGCACGCTGTTGAGCAGTGAGGATGCAATGGAAGGTCCGCGGGCTTTTGCCGAGAAGCGGGCCCCGATCTGGAAGGCACGTTGATGGGAAGAGTGCAGGACAAAGTTGTTCTGGTTACCGGCGCCGCGCGCGGGCAGGGACGTAGTCACGCAGTAAAACTCGCTGAGGAGGGCGCCGACATCATCCTCTTCGATATCTGTCAGGACATCGAGACCAACGAGTACCCGCTGGCTACCCCCCTCGATCTCAACGAGGCAGGGCTGGAGGTGGAGAAGACCGGGCGGCGCGCTGTCACCGCTGAGGTCGATGTGCGCGACAAGGCCGCCGTCACCGCCGCGCTCGCCGGCGCGGTGGCAGAGTTCGATGGCCGACTCGATGTGGTCGTTGCCAATGCTGGGATCTGCCCGCTGGGTGCCGGTCTGCCGCGGGGCGCGTTCGCCGATGCCTTCGACGTGGATTTTCTGGGCGTCGTCAACGCAATTCATGCAGCGTTGCCCTACCTCAAGTCGGGGGCCTCGATCATCACGACCGGATCGGTGGCCGGACTGATTGCCGCGAAGATGCCTCCTATGGCAGCGGCCGGGCCCTCAGGACCGGGCGGCGCCGGTTACAACCTGGCCAAGCAGATGGTGGATACCTACACCACGCAATTGGCCGCTGTCCTTGCACCGGAATCCATCAGGGTCAACGTCGTGCATCCGACGAACGTCAACACCCCGATGCTCAACAGTGACCCGATGTACCGGCAGTTCCGCCCTGATCTGGAGAACCCGACCCGCGAAGACGCCTTGCCGGCGTTCCCGGCGATGCAGGCGATGCCGGTGCCGTACGTGGAACCCGAGGACATCTCGAATGTCGTGTGCTTCTTGGCCTCCGACGAGTCGCGCTACCTCACCGGCAGCCAGTTCAGGGTTGATGCCGGCGCGATGCTGAAGTTCTGAGGCGGGTATGACGAGCACCGAAAGCGCCGCAGTCGAAGGACGGATCACCGACGAGGACATCGAACGGGCGCGTGCACAGATCGGGATTCCGGTCAATCAGCGCGATGAGGCGTGGCACCGGTTGCCCAGCGCCGACGGCATCAGTCACTTCGCCTTCGGGTGCGGTGATGACAATCCACTGTTTCACGATCCGCAGTACGGAGCCAACACACGGTGGCACGGTCAGATCGCTCCACCGACCTTCCCCATCTCGACCGGTCTCGATCAGACGCCGCGGTTCACCGATCCAGAGCGAAAGAAGCTGTTCCGCGGCCTGTTTCGGGGGACAGGAAAGTACTACGCCGGCGTGAAGTGGACGCTGTACAAGCCGCTGTACGCCGATCGTCTGGTGCTGGCAGAGAACTACACCCTCGACGTTCAGGTGAAGGAGAGCGAGTTCTCCGGCGGTCGGTCGGTCAAGGAGACCTTCCGCTACCTGTACGTCGACGTCGACGGCACGCCGCTCGCCACTCGTGACGAGTCGTACATCAACGCCGAGCGTCAGGGCTCCAAGAAGTCCGGGAAGTACTCCCATATCGAGCGGCAGCACTGGACCGAGGAGTCACTCGCCGAGGTCGAGCAGGGCTATGACGAGGAAGTGCGCCGCGGCGCCGAACCTCAGTGGTGGGAGGATGTCAACGTCGGCGATGCCGTGCCTGCAGTGATGAAGGGACCGCTTACCGTCGTCGATGTCATCAGCATGCATATGGGTTGGGGCTGGGGCGGTTACGGCGTCGGGCCGCTGAAGTATGCGCACCAGCTGCGTAAGCGGATGCCTGCGTTCTATCAGCCCGATGAGTATGGTGTGCCGGATGTGGTGCAGCGTCTGCACTGGGACGCGGCGCGGGCACAGGCCCTCGGCATTCCCGCACCGTACGACTATGGGCAGATGCGTGCGGCGTGGGCATCGCATCTACTCACCAACTGGGTGGGCGACGACGGTTGGCTGGCCGAGCTGGATCTGCAATTGCGTGGATTCAACTACCACGGCGACATTCACCGCATGACAGCCACCGTCGTCCAGAAGAGTGAAACTCCAGAAGACGTCATTTCGCTCGACGTCTTGGGTACCACGCAACGCGATGAGAACACCGTTCGTGGTACCGCGAAGGTGCTGCTTCCGTCGCGGCAACGTGGCGCCGTGGTCCTCCCGGCGCCAGATGAGGACCTCCGCCGGCGAGGTGCCGGCATCGTATCCAGAATAGCCGGCCAGGTGGGCGCAGAGATGCGCCGAATCCACGGGGAGTGATTGAGATGAAGAGAACAGTTTTCGACGAAGAACACGAGGCGCTGCGCGAAACCGCACGGCAGTTCCTGGAGCGGGAGGTTGCCCCGCATGCGGAGCAGTGGGAGCAGGACCGGTTGGTCGATCGATCCGCTTATGTGGCGGCCGGAAAGTACGGCCTCATCGGCTTCAACATGCCTGAGGAGTACGGGGGCGGAGGATCAGAGGACTTCCGGTTCAACGCCGTGATCGTCGAAGAGGTGTCCAAGAGCGGCCTGCCGGCTCCCGCGCTCTCCTTGCAGAACGACGTGGTAGGCCCGTACTTCAAATCGTTGGCCAACGACGAGCAGAAGGCACGTTGGATGCCGGGCATCGTCAGTGGCGAGCTGATCGTGGCGGTGGCTATGACCGAACCAGGTGCGGGCAGCGATCTGGCCGGTATCAGGACATCTGCGGTCCGTGATGGAGATGATTGGCTCCTGAACGGCGCCAAGACATTCATTTCGGCCGGCTTCAACAGCGATCTGGTGGTCGTGGTGGCCCGCACCGATCCCGAGGCGGGCCACAAAGGGTTCACGCTGTTGGTGGTCGAACGCGATATGCCTGGCTTCACTCGTGGCCGCAAACTCGACAAGATGGGTTTGCACGCCCAGGACACCGCCGAGCTGAACTTCGACAACGTTCGGGTCCCGAATGCCAACATCCTCGGTCAGGTGGGTCGTGGTTTCTACCATCTGATGCACAACCTGCCCTCGGAGCGGTTGTCGATCGCGATCGGTGCCGTGGCCAGCGCACGCGAAACATGGCGGCAGACACTGCAGTACGCCAAGGACCGAAAGGCTTTCGGTCAGCCCATCGGTAGCTTCCAGCACAATCGATTCCTGCTGGCCGAAATGGACACCGAACTGGAGATCGGTGAGCAGTACATCGACCGGTGCCTGCAGGCGGTCGTAGACGGGGATTTGACAGCCGTTGAGGCCGCCAAGGCCAAATGGTGGTGCACCGAGATGGCGAAGCGCGTCATCGACAATTGTGTTCAGCTGCATGGTGGGTACGGATTCATGATGGAGTACCGGGTCGCGCGAGAGTATTGCGATGGCCGTATCCAGACCATCTTCGGCGGGACCACCGAGATCATGAAGGACATCATCGGCCGCGATCTGGGACTGTGAATGGGATCTCGGCCCGCAGAGAGGGCCGGGTTCTGCATATCGTCCTTGACCGGCCGGAGAAACTGAACGCGGTCAACGCGCCGATGCTGGCTGAGCTGAAACGACTCCTCGATGCGGCCGCTGAGGATCTGACGTCAGTAATCGTGATCGGTGGTGCGGGACGGGCGTTCTGCTCGGGAGGTGATCTGTCCGGCAAGAACACCGGAGGGGCCGGCGAACTCGCCAACGATGTAGTGCGGGCGATCATCGAATCACCTAAGCCCGTCATCGCCGCAGTGCACGGCGCCGCAGCCGGGGTCGGATGCCCGATCGCCCTGTCCTGCGATCTCACGGTGGTGGCCGAGTCTGCGTACTTCCAGTTGGCTTTCAGCAGAGTCGGTTTGATGCCAGACGGTGGAACATCCGCCCTGTTGTCCGCGGCGATCGGTCGACCTCGGGCCACCCGCATGGCGATGCTTGCCGAGAAGATCTCGGCCGCCGATGCCTACGCGTGGGGGATGATCACGCACCTGGCTGAAGATGGGAAATTCGAGCTGGAACTTGCTTCAGTGGTCTCTGCGCTGAATGCGACGTCCGGCCCCTCCCTACAGTGGATCAAGCGTGCCATGCGGGCCGGCACCATGTCCGCGTTGGAAGAGGTCCAGTCAATTGAACTGACCGGCCAGACGGACCTGGCCGGGACACCGGAGTTCCGCAATGCGGTGGCTGCGTACCGCGATGCGGCAAGAGATCGAAGGAGCACCTGATGGACCCATTGGACGACCTGACCACCATCGAGTTTGAGGTCGCCAACCACGTCGCGACCGTCAGCCTCAACCGGCCTGCTCAGATGAACAGTTTCGACGAGCAGATGGCCGGCGAACTTGTTCGTGTCTGGACGCGCGTTCGCGAGGACGCTGATATCCGGGTGGCGGTGCTGCAAGCCAACGGAGATCGCGCGTTCTGTACCGGCATCGATGTTTCCAAGGGCGCGTGGTGGTTCGACCAACCGATCTTCAACCACGAAGATCCAGGAACCATGCTCGGTCCCAAGGCTCATCTGGTCTGGAAACCGGTGATCGCGGCCCTGCACGGAATCATCGCCGGAGGCGCAATGTATTTCGTCAACGAATGCGACTTCTCGATCTGCGCAGAGTCGGCCCAGTTCTTCGACCCCCATGCCAATGCAGGCATTGTCTCGGCACTCGAACCGATGGGGATGCTGGCACTCGGTGTTCCCTACGGGGAAGTGATGCGCTGGGCCCTGATGGGCAATGAGGAGCGACTCCGTGCAGACACCGCACTGCGGATCGGCTTGGTGACCGAGGTGGTTCCCGATGGCGAGCTACGTTCCAGGGCAGCTGAGTTGGCTGCAGAGATCGCGAGCCGTCGACCTGAAGGGATCCAGGGTACTGTTCGCGCAATGTGGGAGGCGCGCGATTTGCCGCCGAGTGTCGCAGCGCGCCACGGCCTGTCTTACACTCATATAGGCAATGCAGGTGCGGGCAAACCCGATCACAAGGCCGTCAAGCGGCCGACAAGGTTTAGATAGGGATCCCCGACCGGTATGTCCTGAACCATAGCGCGAAACTCGAAGGGGCTGTGAAACGCCGGAAATCCGTGCGCTTCACAGCCCCCACTACGTGCCGAACGGCCTAGGTAGTGTCTGTTAATTGCGGACGCGGTGATAGATGATGATCGCAGCTAGGGTGACGCCCCCGAGGTAGCTCAGCGCGTATTTGTCGTATCGGGTGGCGATACCTCGCCAGTGCTTGAAGCGGTTGAAGGATCGCTCGACGGTGTTGCGGTGCTTATAGATTTGCCCGGAGAACGCCGGTGGCCGTCCGCCTTTGCTTCCCCGGCTCTTTCGGCGGGCGATCTGGTCGCTGCGCTCGGGAATGGTGTGGGCGATTTTGAGCTGGCGCAGTCGGGCTCGGGTCGAGTCATGGGAGTACGCCTTATCGGCGAGTAGCCGAAACTTTGGGCCCTGATGGGCAGTCAGCAGTGGCCACAGCATCGGGTTGTCGCCGGCTTGCCCCGGCGACAGTGCCATGGTGACCGCGCTGCAGCGTTGATCGGCCAGCGCGTGGATCTTCGTTGTCAGCCCGCCGCGTGAACGGCCGATGGCATGGTCATCGGGCTCATCGGGGTGTTTGTTGTAATTCGACAGATCCCCCTGTGTGGCGACCAGGGCGGGCACCAGCGGCATGCTGATGTACACGCACGCTGGTCGAATCCACCGCCAGCAGCAGTTCGACCAGCTCAGCGTCAGCGTCATCGACATCGATGTCACGGGAGATCGCTGCGAAGATCTGCGCGTAGGTGCCGTCGGTGGACCACCGCAGGTGACGTTCAGCCACCGACTGCCAGGCGCCGAACTGCGCGGGCAGATCGCGCCACGGAGATCCAGTCCGGTAACGCCAGATAATTCCTTCCAGCGTCACCCGATGATCGTTCCACGGCCGCCCGCGCCGTCGACCCGAAGGCAGTACCGGCTCAATCACCGACCACAAGTCATCAGAAATCACATCAGTCCGTAACACTTAAACAGCATCAGGCACAACATCGTTCACATTAAGCAGACACGCCCTAGGCCGTAGCGATTTTGGATCCGACCATGCCCGCCAGCCGGCCGGTGATGATGTCCTCTGCTTCGTCGACGATGCGGTTGATCAGCTCGTCGCAGGTGGGGATGTCGTGGATCAGGCCCATGACGGTGCCGACGGTCCAGATGCCGGCGTCGACGTCGCCCTCGTCGTAGACCCGGCGGCCACGCACGCCGGCCACCAGATCTTTGACGTCCTCGAACTGGCCGCCGTCCTTGAGGATCTGCACCACCTCACGGGAGACGACGTTGGACGCCACCCGCGCGGTGTTGTGCAGGCTGCGGAAGATCAGCTCGGTGCCGCGCTCATTGCCCTCGACGATGGCGTCCTTGACGTTCTGATGGATGCAGGACTCCACGGTGCACATGAAGCGGGTGCCCATGTTGATGCCGTCCGCACCGAGCGCCAGCGCGGCCACCAGACCACCGGCGTCCCCGAAACCGCCCGAGGCGATCATCGGGATCTCGATCTCGCGGGCGGCGGCCGGAATCAGCACCAGGCCCGGCACATCGTCCTCACCGGGATGCCCGGCGCACTCGAAACCGTCGATGCTGATGCCGTCCACCCCGAGGGTCTGGGCCTTCACCGCGTGACGCACCGAGGTGCACTTGTGCAGCACCTTGATGCCGTTGTCGTGGAACATCGGCAGATGCGGGCCGGGGTTGGAGCCCGCGGTCTCGACGATCTTGATGCCCGAGTCGACGATCACCTGGCGGTACTCGTCATACGGCGGCGGGTTGATCGACGGCAGGATGGTCAGGTTGACCCCGAACGGCTTGTCGGTCAGATCCCGGGTGCGGGCGATCTCGTTGGCCAGATCGGCCGGGGTCGGCTGGGTCAGCGCGGTGATGAACCCGAGACCGCCCGCGTTCGCGACTGCGGCCACGAGCTCGGCGCGACCCACCCACTGCATACCGCCCTGGGCGATCGGATGCTCGACACCGAAGGCCTCGGTGAACTTGGTAACCAGTGCCATATCAATCCTTACCTAGGAGCCATACGGATAGCGCCATCCAGCCGGATGACCTCGCCGTTGAGCATCGGGTTTTCCACGATGTGCACGGCAAGTGCACCGTACTCGTCCGGGTCGCCGAGGCGGGCCGGATGCGGGACCTGCTGGCCCAGCGACTTCTGCGCCTCTTCGGGCAGTGAGCCCAGCAGCGGGGTCTTGAACAGGCCCGGCGCGATGGTGACCACGCGGATCAGGCTGCGCGACAGGTCGCGCGCGACCGGCAGGGTCAGCCCGACCACCCCACCCTTGGACGCCGAGTAGGCGGCCTGGCCGATCTGGCCGTCGAACGCGGCGACCGAGGCGGTGTTGATGATGACGCCGCGCTCCTCGCCCGCCAGTGGTTCGGTCTTGGCGATCCGCTCCGCGGCCAGCCGCAGCACGTTGAACGTGCCGATCAGGTTGACCTCGACCACCTTGCGGAATCCGTCCAGCGGGAACGGGCCTTCCTTGCCGAGGGTCTTGATGGCGTTGCCGATGCCGGCGCAGTTGACGTTGATGCGCACCGGGCCGAGCGACTCGGCCACGTCGAGGGCCTTGCTGACCGCGTCCTCGTCGGTGACGTTGGCGGCGACGAACTTGGCGCGCTCGCCCAGCTCGGCGACGGCTTCCTCACCCTTGAGGTCGATGACGACGACCGAGGCGCCCGCGTCGAGCAGGCGCTTGGTGGTCGCCAGGCCGAGCCCGGAGGCCCCACCGGTGACAACCGCCACCGAATCCTGAATCAGCATGTGGATTTCCTCTCCCGCCGTCTCGGAGATACCGATCGACGCGAAATTCAGACTAAGTAAACGAAGTAAGCGATGTGTAGGTTACAAGGTCTGTGTAGTGACCGTCTATGAGTTTCGTCACGCGAACGAATCAGTCAAAGAGGTTCTGCCACAGAGGCGTGACGTTCGGATCAGGGAAAACGTCCGGCGTATCGGTCGTCACCCGGTCGGTGAAAACCGGCTTACGCTTCTCAACGAATGCGGTGATACCTTCGCGCGCATCGGCGCTGAGGCCGCGCAGATTGAGTGCCTTTGTCTCGATGTGATGGGCGATCGATGGGTGTGGCGCCGCCATCATCTGCCACAGCAACCTGCGGGCCATTGATGTGGACACGGAGGCTGTATTCTCGGCGATTTCGGTCGCGATGTTCATTGCCGCGTTGAGCACTTCGTCTGCGGGATGGACACTTCGCAGTAATCCGCCGGCAAGCGCTTCGTCGGCGCCAAATGTCCGGCCGGTGAGCATCCATTCCATAGCTTGCTGCACCGGAACGACTCTGGGCAGAAACCACGACGAACACGATTCGGGCACCAGTGCCCGGCGGGTGAACGGCAGTGCGAACTTCGCGTTCGCCGAAGCGACTCTGATGTCCGCGGGCAGGGTCATGGTGAGGCCGACGCCGACCGCATGGCCATTGATTGCCGCGATCACCGGCTTGGTTGATTCGAAGATTCGCAACGAAACTCGCCCGCCGCCGTCTCTGCGCATCGGTAGTTCGGTGCCGACATCGAACTGGGTTCCGGGTGGCGCTGTAGGGCTGCTGCGCCAATCGACAAATGCGTCGCCAGGGTCACGTGAGTCCTTCAGGTCCATGCCTGTGCAAAAGGCCGAACCGGCACCGGTCAGCACCACCACCCGCACGCCATCGTCGCCGTCGGCGCGGTCGAACGCGTCGATCAGTTGCTGCTCCATGTGATCGGTGAAGGCATTGAGACGATCAGGCCTGTCCAACTGCACGATCGCGACGCCCGATTGGTTCTGATACTGCACATGGGTCGTGGTCATGTCGCCGCAGCCTCAGTCCACACGTAGCAGGATTGCGCCGCTGGGCACGCCGCCGCCCGCGGAGACGACTGCTGTCTTGGGGTTCGCGACCTGCCGGCCGGGAGCCTGCCCACGCAATTGCAGCACCGCCTCCCGCATGAAGCCGTACCCATGGAGGCGGCCGGCGGAGAGCTGACCGCCGTGTGGGTTCAGCGGGAGTCGTCCGCTGACGGCAATGCCACGACCCTGGTCGATGAAATCGCTTGCTTCGCCGAGTCCGCAGAAGCCGAGGCCCTCGAGCCAGGACAAGGCGTTGAAGGTGAATCCGTCATAGAGCAGCGCAACGTCGACGTCGTCGGGACGCAGCTGCGTTCGCGTCCACAGGTGGCGTGACGGTCCGAGGGATTGGGGTAGGTGAGTGAAGGTGCCCTGATCCCAGGACAGTCGTTCGAGTATCTGGGTGCCAACCGCTTCGACGAGCACGGGTGTGCTCCGGAGGTCGGCAGCTGTCTCCCGTGCGGAGATGATCACCGCGACCGCCCCATCCACCGGAACATCGCAGTCATACAGACCGAGCGGGGTCGACACCATCCGGGCGGACAGATAGTCGTCCATGGACAACGGTTCCCGATACACTGCCTCTGGGTTATCGCCGGCGTTGGTGCGCTCTGTGAGTGCGATCCATCCCAACGTCTCACGTGTATCGCCGTAGCGGTGGAGATAGTGTGATGCGTTGCAAGCGATCCAGTTTGCGGCGGACATGGCGCCGAACGGCGCCCGGAATTCGTGCATGTCGGTGGCCGGTCCATCGCTGGGCAGCCACTTGCCGCTTCGGGTGAGTGCCGAATAGCTGGATTCCCACACCGTTCGAAAACACAGGACGTGGCGGCATAGACCGGCGGCCACGGCGAGCATGCCGGCGACGATGGACCCAGTCTGGCCCGGGGTTTCTCCGCCGCCATTGACCCATGTCGGACGGAGGCGCAGTGCTTCCTCGAGCGCCATGACCCCACCTTCGGACATGCCGGCCGGCGCGGCTCCTGGATAGGTCGCCAAGCCGTCGATATCGGACGGATTCAGGCCGGCGTCGGCGATGGCAGCCAGGCACGCGTCCACGGTGAGGCTCAATGGGTCGACCATCAACCGTCGCCCCACCTGCGACTGGCCGACACCGGAGATGAGCACCTGGTCCTCGAACCGCTTGTCCGAGACCGGCTGACGGATATGGCGGGCAGTGTCTTCCGGCTCAGGAAGCACAGCGGTGCTCTCACCGTCAGGATCCGGTTCGAACAGTGGAATCCAGATATCTTCGGCTCCACGTTCGAACGTGACCCTTACGGGATCTCCGATGCCGATAGTAGACGGATCGTAATCGACAATATTGGTTGTCAAATGCACTGATGTGTCTTCGTGCAGCGCGACGACAGCGATGACATAGGGGGGAGTCATCGACGGAAGCCATTGCTGCTCGTTGCGGGTGAAGCCGAGAATGCGCGCTTTACCCGACGTCGGCGCCATCTCGATGTGCCGTGAGTGGCAGCGATTGCAGATGGGCGGCTTGGGGTGCAACCAGGCCGAGCAGTTGCCGCATCGAGCGATACGCAGCACGCCGTCGGCGCCCGATGCCCAGAACTCGCTGCTGGCGAGTGTCGGTTGTGGAAGCTTGCGTCCGGTAGAGCTGTAGGTCATCGGAAAATCCCCTCGGCGGGCGAAGAATTACTCGGGTGATCTGTGGAGGCGACTGCGACCGGGCGCCTATGGTGAAGATACCTTCACCATAGGGTTGGGAGTGACGAAACACGGTCCGGGTGTTCGGTCGATGTTGGCTCGGAGAGCGAGGAGGATCGTTTCGGTGGCTGGGCGAGAACATGTTGACTTGGATGGCGACGCACTCTACGACTATCAGGCGAAGTCGTTCCAGCGCTATGTGATTGGGTTCGGCGAATGGATGACCCGCACCAGCTTGGCGCGACTGCAACGCTCGGGCCATCATAATTTGCGGCCCGCGCACGCTCGCTTGATGGTGTTCCTGGCCTGGGAAGGTAGTCGGGTGAGCGATCTCGCGGCCGATCTTGGTGTCACCAAGAATGCGGTCGGTCAGTTGGTGACCGAGCTGGAATCCTTCGGCTACGTCGAGCGCGCGCCCGATCCCGTCGATGGGCGTGCGAAGATCGTTCGTTACACCGAGCGCGGGCGCGGAGTGCTGCGGGACAACCTGGCCATCAGCGTCGCATTGGATGCGGAAGTGGAGCACATCATCGGCGCAGAGCGTTTCGAGTGGCTGAGGGAGGCATTGGCCGACATCTTCGCCAGCCTGCCGCCGGCCGATGCCGCCGGCGACGAGACGTGAGCACGGCGACCACGGCCGCGCACTCAGAGATTGCTGGATAGCGGTCCCAGCGACGAGCACTGGAACGGCTGGGCGAGCGCAGGTCGCCAACAGCCGGTTCCGGTGGCTGTTGTCCGGCCAAGGGCTGAACCCGTCACGTTCACTGTGGCCGCTGTATAGCCCACAGCGTCGGCGCACTCGGATCGCCCGTTCTCCAGCGCGATGCATACGGTGACACTCGTCGGGTTGCCAGTCGCGCAAGCGCCGGCCTGAATCGATGCCGAGGCAGTCCGCGTCCCGCCAGAAGTTTCGGCTGCCACCGGTGCCGAGAGCGTGAAATCGCAGCTTCCCGACGGCGGTCCAGGCTCGACGGGCTCGGCCGATGCGGTCCCGACCGGATAGGCGATCAGAGTGGCCAACGTGGCAGCAACCAATTCCACCGTGCGCCGCACCGGTCTCATCACAGCTTGAACTCGATTCCTTGGGTAAGGGCCACGAGTACCGCCAGTGCAACGATGAAACCGACCGACAGCGCCAGCAACATCCGCGTCTCCCGCCACAGTTCGGCGTTATCGGCGGGAGGGAGGAAGAACTCCGGCGGAATCTCCTTGGTTGATGTGGGCTGATCATCGACGGCCATTGATGTTCCTTTCGAACGGAGAAGTGCCGGTTGCGGCAGGTTGTGTCGGTGATGCGCTCGTCAGAGTTGAGGCGGGAGATACACGCTGTCGGCCCCGAGCAGAATGCGTAGCACGACCAGCGGGAACACCGTGAAGAAGAAGAAGCTGACCTGGAACACGATAAACCAGGCGCCCAATCGCATCAGTTCGAACTTCCAGCGCGGAATCGTCACATCGTAGTTGAGATAGTCGTCGAACTCCTGCTGTTTGGTCCGGCGGACTTGTCTTGTCGCCAGTGCGCCTTCGCCGGCGGCCAGGCTCGATGCGCTGCTCGGTTTGCCCGGCGTTTTCGGAATAGTGAACCGCTCAAGTCGGAAGAAGCGCTCCATGTGGTTGAGGCCGCCGACCGGGGGCTTGCCCGCCCAGTAGGCGATGAGGTTGGGCCATACGCACATGAGGCCAATGGTCCACAGCAACGTGATGCGGCCGCCGGTGCTCCACTCGAGAACCGGGCCGATACCGGGATCGTATGTCCACCAGCCGAAGTAGGCGGCGGTCCCCTCGACCAGGAAGTCCCACGCATAGTTGAGCGGAATTGCGAGGATGAGCATCGACTTGAGCATGCTCCAGTTGGTGCGCGCCGAAATCTTCTGGCTGATCCACAGCGCCAGTAACGCGTGCACACCCCAGTACACGGCGTAGGCGAACGGCATGAAGATCGGGTCATTGGGCGTTTTCAGTGGCAGCCAGTCCAGCAGGTGGTGCTCGGCGAAAGCTGGGCTGTAGTACAGCTGCTGTCCCCAATCGCCGATGGTTTCCATCCAGTAGACCGCCATGCTGTTGACGATGAACAGGAAACCCCAGGTGAGACGACGCCGACGGATGACGTCGATGACGGCCAGCACGATGAAGACGCTGCCGACGATGGGGATCACCCAGTTGAACACCCAGGCAGCGGCTGGGTCCGCGGTCACGGGCGGAATGAGCTCTTCGGATGCTGTCAGCATGGGGACCTCACGATCTAAACGAAGTGGTGAAGGACACTTCACTAAAGTTCCGCTGTGATGTCAACCACTCGGAGCTGGTTCGGCAACGCCCGATCGTTGCAGAGTGCCGGAAAGCCTGGCTTCAGCATCGATGTGATCGTCTGTGATGCAATGTGTTTCATGCCCAGGTCTTGACGAAATGCGACTTCGATAACATAGTTAGACTTCTGCTCGCGATGGGAATCGGGAGCCACCAGAGTCGGTGAACGAGAGGATGTGCCATGACGAGCGCTACCGAGTTGAATGCTGTCGAGCTTCCCTCCGAGACCCGGATGCTTGTGGACGGGAAGCTGCGTCAAGCGGCGAGCGGACATCGGGTGGAGAACGTCAACCCTGCAACCGGCGAGGTCATCGGGTCGGTCACCGATGCGAGCGCCGCAGACATGGATGAGGCGATGAGCGCAGCTCGGCGTGCATTCGATCAGACCGGGTGGTCCACTGACCACGAGTTCCGCCGACGCTGTCTGATGCAGCTGCACGAGGCGCTGCAGACCGAGAAGGAGGCCTTTCGACAGGAGCTCATCGCCGAGGCGGGCGCCACCGTGCTGACCACCCACATGTTCCACCTGGACTGGCCCATCGCCGACGCCATCAGATGGCCGGCCGAATACATCTCGACCTTTCCGTGGGAACGTCCGCTGGAGGCAGACGACAAACTGGGTGTGCCGTCGGTTCGCAAGGTGGTGAAGGAGCCGATCGGTGTGGTCGGAGCGATCACACCGTGGAACTTTCCGTTCGAGATCGTCAGCAACAAGATTGGGCAGATACTCGCCACCGGCAACACGATGGTTCTCAAGCCCGCGATGGAAACACCATGGAGCGCACTGCGTTTCGGGAGAATCATTGCTGAGAAGACCGATATCCCGGCGGGTGTCATCAGCATCGTGCCCGCGGCGGACAACTCGGTGGCGCAGATGCTGCTCGATGATCCCCGAATCGACATGGTGTCGTTCACTGGATCGACCCACGTCGGCAAGCTCATTCAACAGTTGTCAGCCGGCACCATGAAGCGCAACCTGCTCGAACTCGGCGGCAAGTCGGCGTACGTCGTGCTCGATGACGCGGACCTGCAGACAGCTCTGCCCGGTTGCATCGCCGCAGCAACCCATGCCGGCCAGGGATGCGCGCTGTTCACCAGACTGCTTGTACCGAGGGCGATGTACGCAGAGGCCCTCGAATTCGCCACCGCTGCGTACACGAGCATCGCGGTGGGCGACCCCACTGATCCCCAGACATTCTGCGGCCCGTTGATCTCGGAGAAACAGCGCCAGCGGGTGTTGGATTACCTGGAGATCGGGCGGCAGGAGGGTGCGCGTGTCACCGTCGGGGGCGGCATCCCAGAGCACCTCGACCGCGGCTTCTACGTCTGGCCCACCGTCCTCGCTGATGTCACACCCGAGATGCGTGTCTTCCAGGAGGAGATCTTCGGACCCGTGCTTGTCGTGACGCCGTATGACGGCGGCGACGACGGCGCCGTTGCGCTGGCGAACAACTCTCTTTACGGCCTTGCCGGAGCGGTATTCGGGTCACCGGAGCGGGCGCTCGCTGTGGGGCGGCGGCTCCGCGCAGGCACCGTTTCTGTCAACGGCGCGATGATCTATGGCGCGGACGCACCCTTCGGCGGATACCGACTCAGCGGTATCGGTAGGCAGAACGGACACGAAGGCTTCGAACAGCACCTTCAGACCAAGAGCCTCGCTCACCTCTGACCTGGCACCGGATTTCCTCACCACCACTGAATCGAGACGCAATGCAGACAGGCGACTCCACGAATACGGACAAAGCCGACGTGTTCACCGCGGAGGACGATGCTCCCCACGCGCCGGACCCCGATTTCTATTTCACCGAGACCTATTGGTACTCGTTCTTCGCCCCTGACCGTGACCTGGGCGGATGGCTGTACGCCGGCATACGACCGCACGCCGGCGTAACCCTGGGGGGATGCTGGATATGGGACCCCAGCGGCACCGACCCTTGGGAGATCCCGTTCTACGAGCAGTATCACTGGCTCAAGCTCCCCACCGGCACCGCAGCAGGTATCGCGTTTCCGACGGGCATGACGGTGCGGACCATCGAGCCGACCACCGCTTATCAACTCGGATACACCGACCGTGACCGGCTCGAGGTCGATCTGCGTTTTGACGCGGTGGAACCTCCGGTGCCGCTGCGTGCGGGCACCCCGCCCTACCCCAAGGCATCCCACTTCGATCAGACCGGCCGTGTGGTCGGACACTTGGTACTCGACGGTGAGCGCATCGACATCGACTGCTATGCAATGCGGGACCGGTCCTGGGGAGGCCGCCGCGAACGTGGCTTCCATCCCATGGGCTACACGTGGATGGCAAGTGAGCAGTGGTCTGCGTTGCTCTACTCACGCCCAGCCAAGGGCCACGACCACGATGAGGTGTACGCCGGGTACGTTCGGCGTGCCGACACGGTGTCCTATGTCCGAAGTGGGACTCGGACCGTGGAACGTGACCCTGCCAACGGGTGGATAACAGGGATGCGACTGGAAGTGCAGGACGAGGCCGGTGGTGTCTTGAACTTCGATGGTGTCGCCAAGAGTCGGATGATCCTACCCGGTGCCACCAATGTCTGTGTCAACACCGCGCTGACCTTTGCCGCCGCTGACGGAATGGCAATTCACGGCGAGGATCAGGACGTCTGGCCCATCAGCAAGTGGCGGAAGCTCTCGCGGTGAGGTCGCGGCGGCCATGGCCATCCTGAAGATGCGGTGGTCCGACAGGCCGACGGGCGTGGTCGCATAATCTGTACACAGTCTAGACATAGATTACGTAGTTATCTATGTTGGACAGCACATTGGGAAGCACGGTTTTGAGTCTCATGTGCCCACGATTCGAGCATCAGTGAGGAATGCGTCATGACCACAGCAGCAGGAGCCGAGGAATTCGGAGTTCTGACGGATGAAGCGATCGAGCGGTCTCGACTTCGCCTCGGTATCCCGCAACCGGAGCTGAATCCACCGCATAACTACGAGGTGACCGCTGACGGCACCCGCCATTTCGGCTACGGGTACGGCGACGACAATCCGCTCTACTGTGATCCGGAGTATGCGGCTACGACGCGTTGGGGCACACTCATCGCACAACCGAACTTCTTGTACACCATGGGGGAGGATGCGGCCCCCCGGCCGGATGCCGAAACCAAAGCGCTGCTCAAGGGAGATCCCTTCGCCGGGTTGGGGTCTTACCAGGCGGTCATGGAGTTCGAGTGGTGGCGGCCGTTGACGCTGGGTGATCGTTGCCGCGTTCTGCACGCGCAGGTAGGTGTCGAGCCAAAACCGAGCACGTTCGGCGGCCGTACGGTGCACATCACGCACGACTACATCTTCACCAATGGCCGCGGAGAGCTCCATGCTCTCCAGCGGGGAACATGGATCAACGCAGAGCGGCATACGTCGAAGAAACGCGCCAAGGAGAAGCTCGAGCAGCAGCCATACACCGATGAGCAACTTGCGGAGGTGGACGCATGCTATGCAGCGGAGACCCGACGAGGGGCGCAACCGCGCTTTTTTG
Organism: Mycobacterium sp. SMC-8; assembly: GCF_025263565.1. Taxonomy (NCBI): domain Bacteria; kingdom Bacillati; phylum Actinomycetota; class Actinomycetes; order Mycobacteriales; family Mycobacteriaceae; genus Mycobacterium; species Mycobacterium sp. SMC-8. The sequence continues at coordinate 5,583,459 of NZ_CP079865.1, read as the reverse complement.
ATGACGTCGCAGTGGGTGAAGAGCTGCAGCCTCGCGTGAAGGGGCCGTTGACGACTACTGACATCGTCATCTGGCACATGGGCTGGGGCATGCAGCTGACGCCGCCGGGAAACTTCGGTATCGCCGCCCGAATCCGCCGCAAGGCTCCGGGGCTCTACCCTCGCAATGGGCTCAACATTCCGGACACCGTCCAGAGACTCCACTGGGAGCCCGAACGTGCGCGAGAGTTGGGTCTGCCGAACTCGTACGACTACGGGGGCCTACGCGAGACCTGGCTGACGCATCTCATCACCGACTGGATGGGTGACGACGCATGGCTTTGGAAGCTGCGTTGTGAACATCGAAAGTTCAACTACATCGGCGATCTCACTTGGGTGCGCGGCGAGGTGACAGACAAACTGCGGATCAACGGACGCAACGAGGTTCATCTACGGGTGTGGTGTGAGAACCAGCGCGGTGAAATCACCACGCCAGGCACAGCGGTGGTCCTGCTGCCCACCCGGGAGTCTGAGGTCGCGCTGCCCGAGCCACCGGCCGCAGATCTCGACGGCATGCTCGCGTATGAGGTCAACCGATTCGCGTTGTGAGGCTCACGAGTCGCGCCACATGCTGAGCAGTGTTCGCAACGTCGCAACAAGAGGAAGTGGCTGGTCGAGCATCGGATGGTGCCCGGCTTCGGCCAGCTCCACATAGAAGCCCTTGTGCTGCAATGCAGAACGGATACGGTGAGCGGTGTCCGTCGCAACCGTGCCGCGCTCACACCGCACGTACCCTATCCTGCAGGCTATCTTCCCCAGCACTTGCTGGAGCGTGCCCGCTTCGATCAGGTCGAACTCGTTGTCGGAGATGTTGTAGACGAGCGGATCGAACTTCCATCGCCAGCCGTCCGAGTCCTGCCGAATCGAGTTCGCCACAATGTGTTCGAAGACAAAGGGCAGTTTCGACTGCTGATCAGGTGTCACCTTGAAGCGAGCCGCAATGGCAGCTCGCGTGGGGTGTGGCTGTGGACGGCGGCTATGGGTCCGGCCGTAAGTACGGGACGATTTGTGCAGCTGCGGGATGGAATCGATGGCGATGGCGGCGCCGATCTCGGCGCCGTGCCAGACTGCCACCGTGGTTGCCACCCAGCCGCCCATGCTGTGGCCGATCAGTACGGGCTTGTCCTTGGGATTGCACGCCGCTGTCACCGTCTGTACTTCCCGGGCCCAGGTGCGCAAGCTGTAATCGGTCCGTCGGCCGCTGTCGCCGTGACCGCTGAGATCCAATGCGATGACATGATGTGTGCAGGAGAGCAATGGTGCGATGTGGTCCCACCAGCCTGTGTGTGCCCCGGCTCCGTGGATGAGAACGACTGGGGGGAGCGTCGAGTCACCCCAAGTGCGGAAATGTACGGGGCAGCCGTCGACGTCGAGAACGTGCCGATCGAATGGCATCGCCAATGCACTCGTGAACCAAGAAGGTGCTTCCGATAGGCCCACAGCACCGGCTAGCGGTGGCATTGTTGTCGCAGCGGATGCGAGTGTTGTGCAGTGCGCCGCCGGTTCTGCTGTCACTGCTGCAGTCTAGCCGACATAGCTATCGAAGTAATCGTTGTCTTGAGCCTGGGCGATAACTGGCATACGATTCGAGGAATTGTCTGTGTAGAAACGACTTTCATTCGATCACATCGGCGTTAGGGTCGCGGCATGCGGGTTGGGTTTATTGGCCTTGGCGATCAAGGTGGCCCAATGGCCGAAATGATCATGCGGGCGGGCCACGATCTGACTATCTGGGCGCGACGGGCTGCAGTCGCCCGAGACTACGCGCGTCGCGGTGCGTCGACGGTTGCGCAGGCTGCGGAGTTGGCGCGCAATTGCGAAGTGATCTGCCTATGCGTGACCGGCGACTCAGATGTTCGAGAGATTGTCGAGAAGTCTGCTCTACTCGATGAAATGCGTCCTGGGGCAGTGCTGATCATTCATTCCACAGTATCGCCCGGGACCTGCACCGATATCGCGACAGCCGCCGACGAATGCGGAGTCCACCTGCTCGACGCCCCGGTATCCGGCGGCCGTGCGGCAGCATTGGCGGGCCGATTACTGGTTCTGGCCGGCGGTGATGAGGAAGTGCTCGATCGAGTAAGACCGATACTCGGGAGCTATGGCGATCCGATCATTCACGTTGGCGGCGTCGGTGACGGTCAGCGATCGAAAATCGTCAACAACTTCATGTGCATCGCCAACATGGCTGTCGTGGATACCGCATTGCGACTCGGGGAAGCATTGAGCCTTGAACGAACGGCGCTGCAACGCACTTGCCTCAACGGCTCAGGAGCGAGCTTTGCTCTCTCAGTGTTCGATACGAATGTGCTTCCCGCCGCGGAGCGTGTCTCCGCGGTGTTCCGCAAAGACGCAGATCTGGCGACCGCTCTCGCTTGTGAGAGCAACACGGATGTGGATGCGGTAAGCGCGCTCATCGACCAGCTCATCCACCGCCTGAACCCATCAAACCAAGAAGCGACCGGGAGGGAGCGTCCTTGACGTCGGATGCGGATGGAGCCATCGGCGAACTAGACAGGTCGAGTGTTTCCCCCGACGGTCAGACGGAGCAGCCCGTGAGCGTGGGCGGCGAACACGATGAGCCGTTAGAGAGTGCCGGACATCAGCGGCTGGTCGCCGGTATCGGGTTCACCTTCCTGGCAGCCGTCATCTTGGTGGCCGCTGCAACTACGGGATGGTTCGGGTATCAGGCATTGCAATCGAACACGGTGCATGATCGGAACCAGCAATTCCTCGACGCCGGAAAAACAATGGCGGCGCATCTGACAACAATTGATGCTGTCAGCGTTGACGAAGACATCCGTCGGGTGGTCGAATCGTCGACGGGTGATTTCCGCGCCGAGTTCGAGAAGAGCGCTGCCGGGTTCGCCGATGTAGTGCGCAATGCGCAGGCCAAGAGCATCGGAACGGTCACTGCGGCCGGTATCGAGTCGGTCGACGGTCGCAGCGCCCAGATCCTGGTGACCACTTCGGTGCAGACGACAAACGCCGGTACCGCCGAACCGCAGCCTCGGTTGTGGCGGATGCGGGTGACCATTGAGAAACAGGGAGACGTGCCGATGGTGTCGAAGGTGGATTTTGTGTCGTGAGGTTCACAAAACGCAGACCCGTAGATGTCCCGAGCACCGACGGTGCTGACACCACTCCGGACCAGAGTGCTGTTGCGACAGCCACCTCGAGTGGAAGGCCTCCGGTAGTTTTCCTAGGCCTCTCGGTCATCGCGGTGCTCGTGAGTGCTCTAGCGGCATCAGCGTTTTGGCGTTCGTACACAGCAGATTCTGCACACATGGCCGTAGTCGAATCTGTGCGCGTTGCCAGCGAGGGCGCCGTAAAGATGCTGTCGTACACGCCAGCAACGGCGGATCGGGAGCTGCATGCGGCACGAGAACTCATGACTGGAGCCTTCGAGGGGGAATACCAGAAGCTGATAGACGAGGTGGTCATTCCTGGCTCGAAGGAGCGTCAGATTACAACGGTTGCGTCGGTTCCCGCGGCATCGTCGATATCGGCGAGCCCCGCTGAGGCGGTGGTCCTGCTGTTTGTCAACCAATCGGTGAGCATTGGTACAGAGCCGCCGACGAGTACCGCATCGAGTGTCAGAGTCACTCTGAACAAACAGGAGGGGAGATGGCTGATATCGGCGTTCGATCCGGTGTGATTGGGGGGCCTGCGATTGCGCTCTTATCCGCATGTCTGGCGGTCACCGTCGTCAACTCGCCGACAGCCCAGGCGGACAATCGCAGGTTGAACGAGAGCGTTGTCGTGAACGTCGATACGATTCAGCAACAGCACGGCTGTAAGACAGGTATCAGAATCGACCCCAAGCTGCGACTCGCGGCGCAGTGGCACGCCAACGATGTTCTCAACAACCGGGCGCTCAACGGCGACATCGGTTCCGACGGCTCGACGACGCAGGAACGCGTGGCCAACGCCGGTTTCCAGGGAATCGGCGCCACAACAGTCGCCATTAATCCTGCGCTGGCTATCAGTGGAATTGAGATCATACGGCAGTGGTACTTTCGGCCCGACTACATGGCGATCATCTCGAACTGCGCATTCACCCGGATCGGAGTCTGGTCCGAGAACCGTGTGGATCGCAGCGTTGTGGTCGCCGTGTACGGCCAACCAGCATGAAAAACGATTCATACGAGCGGAACTGAAGGCATCAGGGCTATCGCAGGATATGCGGTTCGTCTGGGGGCATGACCATGTGCGCGCCATTTTGAAGGGTCCCAACAGATCTTGGCTCTCAACTCCACAGAGAGCGTTCTGCGTTACTGTTTGTGCGCTCCTGACGAGCTGCTGAAAGGCAAGTCTCCTGGCACCGTGTTGAGGTTAGCCCTCACGACCTTTACGCAGGTTTGCCTGGACGATAGAAGATCGCGAGTTGGCCTATGCCACCAGCGAACCCGAGGCCGGCAGTGACAGCAAGCGCGACCCAACCCTGCAAGTAATGATGCAGGACTGTGTCATCGAAAACCAGATGGTCCAGGCTAATTCGACCGGGGCCCAGCCCGGATACGGCAACGGCCGCGACGGCGAGGACGAGGTTGTATTCCCAACCCTCTTTGACGATAAAGAAGCCGTTTCTGCGATGTACGGTCCAACCCGCGACGAGCATCAACGCCACAAACCCTGCAGCAGCGACCGGTGTGAACAACCCGAGTGCCAAACCGACCCCTGCCGCGACTTCCGTCGACGCTGCGACTCGCGCATGGAAGAGCCCAGGCTTCATACCGATGCTGTCGAACCAGCCTGCGGTGCCGGGAATCCGACCGCCCCCGAAGAACTTGTTGTAGCCGTGGGCAGCCATGGTGAAGCCAAGAATGACCCGTAGAAGGAATGACACAAAATCGACCGCACTCACGAGCAGGCCCTTTCCGATGTTGATCCGCCCCGGTATGTCGGGAGGTTCTCTTATCTGAGTGCCTCCTCGGTCTGAGGGTGCCGCTGGCGATGGTAATAGAGCGCTTCGGCTCGGTCCGGCGTGAGGTCCTGGCAGTAGCCGTTGGGCCGCTGGCGGTTGTAGAAGGCGACCCATTCGGCGGTGGCCAGGGACAGCTCGGCGGCGCCGGGGTAGGGCGGTTGGTGGTCAATGAGCTCGGTCTTGTAGCTGCTGTTGATCGATTCGGCCAGAGCGTTATCGAAACTATCGCCCACTGATCCGACTGACGGGAGAATCCCTTCGGCGGCCAACCGTTCGGTGAAGGCCACCGCAGTGTATTGATCAGGCTCAACCGGTGGACGCAACACCCGAGGTCAGGAGGGTGCTGTGGGACGTCCGTCAGATTGGGTTCGTGAGGTTACCGGGCGCAGGCCGCTGCGGTCGCCGGGGCATCCCGGTCACCATCGTGGGTTGGAGCGTCGATTCTGGGACAAGGTGGCCGAGGGGATGTTGCCTTCGGAAGCCGGGGTGGCCGTCGGTGTGTCGGGCGTCGTGGGATCCCGATGGTTCCGTCAAGGTGGGGGCATGTCCCCGTACTCTTGGCCGGCGCCTTCAGGTCGCTACTTGACCTTTCCCGAGCGAGAAGAGATCGCATTACTTCGCGTGCAGGGTAAAGGAACTCGAGAGATCGCTTCGGCTTTGGGACGGAGTCCATCGACGATCTCGCGGGAGCTGCGCCGCAACGCAGCAACCCGAAGCGGAACACTGCAGTACCGGGCGTCGGTAGCTCAATGGAAGGCAGAACTGTTCGCCCGCCGACCGAAGGCCACCAAGCTGGAGACCAACCCGAAGCTGCGCGAGTACGTCCATCAACGACTGTCTGGCCAGATTCATGATGCCGAGGGCAACGTGGTCGCCGGACCCGCGGTCGGGCAGTGGACCGGCCGCAACAAGCCGCATCGGGCCGATCGTCGCTGGGTGCAGGCATGGAGCCCAGAGCAGATCGCGAACCGGATCACGATCGACTTTCCCGATGATCCATCGATGCGGATCAGCCACGAGGCGATCTACCAGGCCTTATACATCGAGGGCCGCGGTGGCCTCGACCGTGACGAGATCCTGAGTCTGCGCACGGGTCGAGCGTTGCGCATGCCGCGAGCCCGCTCAAAGCGAGTCGCGTGGGCGCATGTCACCGAGGACACCGTGATCAGCAACAGGCCGAAGGAGGCGGATGACCGCAGCGTTGCCGGCCACTGGGAGGGAGATCTCATCATCGGGCTTGGACGCTCGGCGATCGGCACGGTTGTCGAGCGCAAGACGCGCTACACCATGCTTGTTCACCTGCCACGCAAGGATGGGTGGGGGGTGAGTAAACCGGTCAAGAACGGCCCGGCCCTCGGCGGCTATGGTGCGTTGTCCATGAACGCCGCGCTGGAAGCGGAGCTGACGAAAATTGCAGAGCCGCTGAGAAAGTCACTGACCTGGGACCGAGGCAAGGAACTATCTGCTCACACCGCGTTGACCGATACGACCGGTGTGCGGGTGTACTTCGCCGATCCGCACAGCCCGTGGCAGCGCGGTACCGACGAGAACACCAACGGTCTCCTTCGGCAGTACTTCCCCAAGGGGACTGACTTATCACGTTGGACATCAACAGAATTGCAAGCTGTTGCCGACACATTGAACAACCGTCCGCGCAAGATCCTCAAGTGGCGAACACCCGCCGAACTGATGCGCGATGAACTATCCTCGATCGAGGATACTGTTGCGTCGACCAGTTGAATCCGCGTTGAGATCCCGCATCGCTATGGTGAATGAGATTGTTCAATGTTGTTGCACCGGAACGCTTTCTAGCATCGACCGCATGGTTGATCGCATCGGTCACCAGCTTCTGGGTCATCTCGGTGGCCACCTTCCAGCCGACAATCTTGCGGGCATAGACATCGATCACGAACGCGGTGTACGCCCACCCCGCACGGGTTCGGCAATACGTGAAATCGGCCACCCACAAACGATCGGGCGCCTGGGCGACAAACCGCCGAGCCACCCGGTCCGGTGCCCGTGTCGCGGCCGGGTCGGCAACGGTAGTACGGACCCGGCGCCGCTTGCACGCACCACGCCAACCCATCTCCCGCATCACCCGCTCCACCACGCACCGCGAGACATCGAGCCCATCGGTGCGCAACACAATCCACGTCTTGCGAGCACCCAGAATCTTGTACAGCGCATTGGACGCACGGAGCCGGTAGATCGCGTCGATCACCTGCGCATCCGCCCAGTCGGCCTTCGAGGGGCCGCGGCGGGCGCGGTGGGCATAATACGTCGACGGGGCGATCGTGACGCCGAACTCCGAGAGTACGGCGCACATCGACTCGACACCCCACTTGAGACCATCAGCGCCCACCCGCTGGTGCTGGTGGGCGCTGATGAACTCCACGACTACTGAGAGGGCCGGTCGAGCTCGGCAGCGAAGAAAACCGATGCCGCCTTCAAGATCGCGTTGGCCCGCTTGAGTTCGGCATTCTCCCGGCGCGGCTTGCGCAGCACCTCGGATTCCTGGCTGGTCTGCCCGGCCCGACCACCGGCGTCGATCTCGGCCTGGCGGACCCATTTGCGCACCGTCTCGGCTGTCCCGACACCCAGCAGGTCAGCAACCCTGCCCATCGCCTCCCACTCCGAGGTCGTGTCGCTGCGCAGATCGACCACCATCTGCACCGCCCGCGCCTTCAACTCGTCTGGATACCGCCTCGATGACTTCGATCCCACGTGTCCATCCTTCCCAACGGACGAACTCTCCGGACACGCCGGGGTGGATCACTTGCCCAAAAGACGTGTCTGCGAGCGACTAAGAGACTCTCAATCTGCCTGTTAGATAACACTTACCCCCTGAGTGCAAGAGGTGTGTGATGCGTTGGGGGCCGCCGAATGCGGCTATACAGGGGCAGCTGTGGGACACGGTGCCGAACGGCGCAACCACGACCGTCCGGGTCCGCTGCAAAGGGCCGAAAATATGGCAGACAGCGAATGTGGCTCTGGTGGTGGACCCATGTGTCGCCTGCGATCTATCGTCCCGAGAATGACATCCGCAAGCACCTCGAAAATCGAAGCTCACCGACGGGCACGCGAGGCGACGAGGCGTGCAAACGATGCCCGCGCAGCCCGGGACAGAGCGAACATCGAGTATGCCGCGAATTACATGGTGGCTAAAGCCAAGCTGGCCGAAGTCGACGCCTGGGAGACCGAACGGATGGCTGCGGTAACCGAACAGGTGCGCGCCGAGGCTGGCAAGCGCCGTGCGGTCCACCGCGGGGAGGCTGGTGCGGCAATCAAGCTCATGCAGGCCACTGGTCAGGACATGTCGGCGATAGCTGCGTTGACGGGCGACGCCATCGGCGAGATCCGCGCCAGTCTGCGTTGCCTACCGAAAGTCGACAACCCGTAGCGAATGACGATTCGCGTGTGCTCTGGCCAAGCCCTCAGGAGCGAGTCGCGATGAACACGGCGCTGCCCGGACGCGACCGATAAAACTCTGAAACGACTCGGCTCCGTGGCGGCAGCTGCGCGAGCCCGGAAACTAGTCAGGCGGCGTCAACACCCGATCAAACAGCGAGGCGGATGATTGTTTCAATGTCTTCAGGCGCAGCGAGATTGCCGGTTCTGCGACGCATCGTCAACAGGTCGCAGGCTTCGGACGACGTCGTCAATTCCGGCGCGAAGCCGGCGCAGTTGGCGACTGCGGCGTCCGCGATGTGAGGATGCCTTCGGGGCAGAGTTTGCGCAACTGTCCTGGCGGCGGACGCACTCGGCGCAGCGGATGAATGGGTGGGGCTGCACGAGGCCTGCACAGCTGATGGACAGCTCGTGGCGTCAGCAGACGCACCGTCGCTTGGCGAGGAATCAGAGGAACTCGCCAGCCGATCGTGAGATCTACTGATATGTCCCAGCCAGGACGGTTGAATCGTCACGGTATTTAGTTTAATATCAATTAGAAATTGCTCGCTTATGATCGGAGTTAGGCGCTCATGGTTGATCAAATGCTCTCGGACCGCGTTGCCGTCGTCACCGGTGCCGGACAGGGTATCGGCCGCGAGATCGCCCGGTCATTGCGGTCCTTCGGCGCGAGCGTGGTGCTGGTCGATATCGACGGCGATGCGGCCAAGGTCGCCGCCGACGACGTCGGGGGCCTGGGGTTGGCCTGCGACGTCACATCGGAAGAGCAGGTCCGTGCGGTCGTCGCCGACACCTTGTCCGAGTTCGGCCGGTTGGATGTGTTCGTCAACAACGCCGGGGTGACAAGGGATGCGTCCCTGAAGAAAATGACCGTGGACCAGTTCGACACCGTCGTCACCGTGCACGTGCGAGGCACCTGGCTGGGGGTGCGCGAGGCGTCGGCCGCGATGCGCGAGGCGAAGTCCGGAAGTATCGTCAACATTTCCTCACTGTCCGGTAAGTCCGGAAACCCCGGGCAGACGAACTACAGCGCGGCCAAGGCGGGAATCGTCGGACTGACCAAGGCCGCCGCCAAGGAGTTGGCCCACCACAACGTCAGGGTCAACGCCGTCCAGCCGGGTCTCATTCGCACGCCGATGACCGCCGCCATGCCGCCCGAAGTGTTCGCCGAACGCGAGGCGGCGGTGCCGATGAGGCGCGCCGGAGAGCCCGCCGAGGTTGCCGGTGCCGTGGTCTTCCTGGCCTCCGACCTGGCCAGTTACATCACCGGCACGGTGATCGAGGTGGGCGGAGGCCGGTATATATGACACCGGTAGCGGTTACCGAGTCCGCCGGTGTCGGACGGATAACGCTCGACCGGCCCGAACACATGAACGCGATCAGCGTCGAATTGGGCGTGGCACTGGAGCGAGCTATCCGACTCCTGGGGTCAGACCCGGCGGTGAACGTGGTGCTGATCCGAGGTGCCGGTGGAAACTTCTCTGCCGGCGGTGATTTCGGCGACGTTGAGCGACTTCGTGGCGAAGGACCGACGGCGCTGCGGACATTGTTCGAAGCCTTCCGGGCCGCATGTGAGGCCATCGCCGATGTCGAGGTTCCCGTAGTCGCTGCCGTGGAGGGTGTGGCGGCGGCGGGAGGCTTCGAGCTCATGCAGGCCGCGGATATCGTGCTTGTCAGCGACGACGCGAGGATCGCGGACAACCACATCCGATTCGGCATGATCCCGGGCGGGGGGAGCACGCAGCGGCTGCCCCGGTTGGTCGGTGGGCAGCAGGCAATGGGGTTGCTGCTCAGCGGTGACCGGTTGTCCGGCGCGGACGCCGCGCGGCTGGGACTGGCATACCGCAGCTTCCCGCAATCGGAGTTCGACGAGGCGACGGAGAGTTTCGTGGCCACGATGGCCGGACGAGATCGCAGCGCCCTCGTGGCCATCAAGCGGTTGGTGGTCACTGGACTCAAGAGACCACTCGCCGATGGCTTGGACGAGGAACTCGTCGAGGTCGTACGGCACATCAGCGAGGGAGCCGGGCGCAACGGCGCGTTGGCGTTCACTGAACGAGGAGGAAACCGGTGACGGCGATCAGCCCCGCGGCGCCAATCGCACTCGACGTAGAGGGCGGAATCGCCCGTCTGCGACTGAACCGGCCGGAGGTCTCCAACGGTTTGAACGTGGAGCTTCTCAAGGCCCTGCACGAGGCGATCCTGGCCTGCCACGCCGATCCCAGGGTCCGCGTCGTGCTGTTGACCGGTGAGGGCCGGAACTTCTGTGCCGGCGGCGACATACACACGTTCGAATCCAAGGGCGCTGACCTCCCGGACTACCTGAGGGAGGCGACGGCCTGGCTACAGCTGGCCTCCGCGGCACTGATCCAGCTGAGGGTCCCCGTGGTGACCGCGGTGCAGGGCTTCGCCGCCGGTGGTGGTGGGCTGGGACTGGTGTGCGCCTCAGACATCGTGATCGCGGGTGAATCCGCGAAGTTCTTCTCCGGGGCCGTGCGCGTCGGGATGGCACCCGACGGCGGGGTGTCCGTGACGCTTACCCAACTGGTCGGGTTGCGGCAGGCGCTGCGGATCGTGCTGACCAATCCGACCATCACCGCCGCCGAGGCGTTGCACATCGGTCTGATCACCGAGGTCACCGCGGACGGCGAACTAGAGGCTCGCGCCGAGGAGCTGGCCGGGCAACTGGCCCAGTTGCCCACCCAGGCGCTGTCCGCCACCAAGCGGCTGGTGTGGAGTGGCGTCGGCGCATCGGTGGAACAGCGCCTGGCCGAGGAAGCCAGAACCGTCTCGGAGCTCTCCGGCACGGCCGACGCGCTGGAGGGATTGCGAGCCGTCATCGAGAAGCGGCCGCCGAGGTTCCAGAAATGACGAGCTCGCCGCAGTCACCAGACCAGGCTGCCGGACTGGTGCTGACCGAGCAGATCGACGCAGTCGCCGTCGTGACGCTGAATCGCCCCGACAAGCTCAACGCCATCGACATCCCGCTGCGGCTGGCCCTGGCCGGCGCCATCGAAGCCGCCGACCGCGACGCGTCGGTGCGCGCCATCGTGCTGACGGGAGCGGGTAGGTCCTTCTGTTCCGGTGGGGACATCAGTTCGATGGACCGAATGGCTCCGGGGGCGGCTCTTGAGCGAGCACAGCTGGCACAGCGCGTGATCAGGGCCATCTGGGGTACGGGCAAGCCGGTGGTCGCCGCGGTCGAGGGGGCGGCGTTCGGCGCCGGGACTGCCCTCGCGGCGGCGTGCGACCGCGTGGTGGCAGCCCGCGATGCCAAGTTCGCGACGACCTTCACCGCGGTCGGTCTGGCCGGGGACATGGGCGCCTACACGTCGTTGCCCACCCGCGTCGGTGTCGCGCGTGCGCGCCAGATGCTGATGTTGCCTGAGGTGATCGGTGCAGAGGAAGCATTTAGCATCGGGCTGGTCGATGCGCTTACGGAGCCGAACGCGGCACTCCACGATGCACTCGAAGATGCCGCCGGCCTCGCCGCAGGGCCCGCCGATGCGCTCGCGGTGATCAAGTCCCTGCTGGCGGTGGCGCCGGGATTGTCGCCGTTCGACGTGCTCGACCGCGAAGCCACTCATCAGGCCGCGCTCTTCGGCAGCGACGACTTCGTCGAGGGCATCACGGCGTTCAAGGAAAAGCGTCGCGCCGTTTTCGGCGCCAAGGAGGGAGTTCGAGAATGACTTCAGAATTGACGGGCACCAAGCCACCGGATCTCGGCGCCGAGAGCACCAGCCGCTTCTCGGCCCTGATCAAGAGCGACAAGGTGCACGGCTCGCTGTATACTGATCCGACGATCTTCGCCGAGGAGCTGCAGAAGATCTGGTACCGCACCTGGGTTTTTGTCGGCCATGAGAGTGAGGTCGCGCAGCCCGGCGACTACGTGCGCAAGAAGCTCGGCCTGCAGGACATCATCATGACCCGCGACCGTGACGGCGGAGTTCACCTGCTGCTGAACCGCTGCGCACACCGCGGAAACCAGGTGTGCGACGACCTCAAGGGCAACTCGGGGACGTTTCGCTGCCCCTATCACGGGTGGACGTACCGCAACACCGGCGAGCTGATCGGCTTTCCGTTCAACAAGGGGTACAACACGCGCAAGCTCGACCTGGCGATGGGACGCGTTCCCCGCGTCGAGTCCTACCACGGGTTCGTCTTCGGCAGCTTCGCCGAAGAGGGGCCCACCCTGAAGGAGCACCTCGGTGCCGCCGCCGGGGAGATCGATCGGCTGGTCCGGCTGTCACCGCTCGGCCGCGTCGATCTGTCGGCGGGCTGGCTGCAGCATGACACCGGAGCCAACTGGAAGCTGCTGGCGGAGAACGAGACCGACGGCTATCACCCTCAGTTCGTGCACGGCTCCATCTTCGGGGTGACCGGAAGCACGATCGGCCCGCTGTACAGCGACGCCTCCACCGCGGTGACGCGCAACCTCGGTAACGGCCACAGTGAGAACGATCTTCGTCCTGAGTTCCGCAAGTTCGCCGAGCCGATGCGCTGGTTCGGCACCACCGAACAACGGGTGCCCAACTACGTCGCGGCGATGCGCGAACTACACGGGGAGTCCGCCGAGCAGATCCTCATCGAGGGCGCACCGCACGTGATGATCTTCCCCAACCTCTTCATCGCCGAGATCCAGGTGTTCAACATCCAGCCTGTCTCGGTGAATCATTGCGTCCAGTACTCCACGGCGGTCCAACTCGCCGGCGCACCGGAATTGAACAAGCGGATGGTGTCGCAGTGCGTCGGATCGGTGGGCCCGGCCGGCATGCTGCTGGCCGACGACACCGAGATGTACGAACGCAACCAGCTCGGCATCGAGTCGCTGCAACCGGAATGGCTCGACGTGCGTCGCGGCCTGCACCGAGAACGGATCGACGACAACGGTTTCACCATCGGGATGGCCACGGACGAGACCGGCATGCGCGGTTTCTGGTCCCACTACGCATCGATGATGGAGGCACCGTGACCGACGGCACCATAACCGACGTCGTGGGGGCCGACGACAAGGTCGAAGCGAAGGCCGATGCGCTGACGGCGGTGCCCGAGGGGTACGACATCCGCGACGTCGAGCAGTTCCTGTATCGCGAGGCGCGTTTCGCCGACGAAAGCGATTACGACTCGTGGGAGGAGTTGTGGACCGACGACGCGCTTTACTGGGTTCCGGCCGGAAACGACAGTCCCGACCCTATGCAGTCCATGTCGGTGATGTACGACAACCGGAGTCGCATCTCCACCAGGCTGAAGCAGCTTCGGACCGGTAGGCGCTATGCCCAGGCGCCGCCATCGAACCTGCGGCGGTCGATCTCGAATATCGAGATGCTCGGGGGCCGGCTGACGCCGACCGGCGACACCGACGTCGAGATCGGTGCGAACATGCTGCTGCTGGAATCGCGGGCCCGGGGAAATCACCTGTGGGGCGGGCGCGTGACGTACCGGCTCCGCCGTGTCGATGGGGCGCTGCGGATGTCCTACAAGAAGGTGGTCCTGGTGGATAAGGACAAGCCGATTCCCACCTTGGGATTCCTGATCTGATGAGCATCGAGTTCGGTTTCCGTGGACCCGTCGACGTGCCCGGTATCGGTCCGGTGGTCGAGAGCGAATTCGCCAAGATCTCCGTCAACATCGACGCGGAAGGGAATTCGCCACGGTTGCGCCTGGAGGATCTCCGGACCGGGCGGGTGCGTTTCCTCGACGCGCTCGATCTGGAAGCCGTGATCTGGCTACCCACAGGAAGATTGACGGAACTGCTCGACCCGTCGGCCGACCGCTGGAGTGGTGAGGAATGAGGCGCGCGGCGATCGTCGCGCCGGTTCGCACGGCGGTCGGCACCTTCGGCGGCAGCCTGCGTCCGATGCGCGCCGAAGATCTGGCCGCGAAGGTGGTCGAAACGACGGTGCAGCGCAGCGGCGTCGATCCTGCCCGCATCGAGGATGTCGTCTTCGCCCAGTCCTACGCGAACTCCGAGGCCCCGTGCATCGGCCGCTGGGTGGCATTGCACGCCAATCTCCCGATCGCGGTGCCCGGCCTACAGATCGACCGCCGCTGCGGGGGTGGGCTGCAGGCCGTCATCACCGCCGCGATGACGGTGCAGACGGGCGCGGCAGATGTCGTCATCGCCGGCGGCGTCGAATCGATGAGCAACATCGAGCACTACACAACCACCGCGCGGTGGGGTGCCCGCTCGGGTAACCAGATTCTCTACGATCGTCTCGATCGAGGCCGCGAAAGATCGCAACCCGCATGGCGTTTCGGTGAGATCAGCGGAATGATCGAGACGGCGGAGAATCTTGCCTCGGACTACGGTATCGACCGCGTGGCCGCCGACGCCTTCGCCGCCCGCAGCCACCAGCGCGCGGCGGCGGCAGTGCAGGCCGGAGTCTTCGACGACGAGATCGTGGCCGTGGAGGTACCGCAGCGTCGCGGCGACCCCGTCATCTTCGATCGCGACGAGGGCATCCGGCCCGACACCAGCACCGCAACGCTGGCCAATCTACGAACCGTCACGCCCGGGGGCACCGTCACGGCAGGCAACGCGGCGCAGCAGAACGACGCCGCCGCGGCGTGTCTGGTCGTTGCCGAGGACAAGCTGGACGAACTCGGCCTGGAACCCATCGGCTACCTCGAAGGCTGGGCCGCCGTGGGATGTGAGCCGTCCCGGATGGGCATCGGTCCTGTCGGCGCCGTCGAAAAGCTCTTCAGCCGGACCGGCGTCGGATTCGACGACTTGTCACTCATCGAGGTCAACGAAGCCTTCGCGGTGCAGGTGCTCGCCGTACTTTCGGGGTGGGGAGTCAAGCTGGAGGACGTCGACGAGAGACTCAACGTCAACGGTTCCGGGATCTCACTCGGCCACCCCATCGGTGCCACCGGGGTACGCATCCTCACCACCATGCTGCACGAATTGCGGCGTAGAGGCGGAGGACTGGCCCTCGAGACCATGTGCATCGGCGGCGGTCAGGGTCTCGCCGCACTGTTCCGGGGCGTGTCGGCATGACGGCATCCTTGATCGGCTACGCGACCTACGTGCCGCGATATAGGCTGTCCGGCAGCGACATCGGGCTCCGCCGCGGCGACCGTGTCGTCGCGTCCTACGACGAGGACAGCACCACGATGGCGGTCGCGGCGGCCACCAGGGCGCTCGACGGGCACTCCTGGCCGACGAACCTGTACTTCGCGACCAGCAGCCCCGCCTACGCCGACAAGAACAACGCGTCGGCCATCCACTCCGCCCTGGGCCTCCCGCCCGCGTCGTTCGCCACGGATCTGTGCGGCACCGGCCGCAGCGGTATCGCCGCCTGGCGCGCCGCGGCCGTGACCGGCGGTCTGGCGTTGACCTCGGACATCAGGGTCGGTCGCCCCGGCTCGGCCGACGAACGCCTCGGCGGTGACGGCGCCGCGGCACTGCTGTTCGGCTCGGGCCCCGCGATTGCTGACATCGTCGCGACGACGTCGCACACGGCAGAGTTCCTCGACCGCTGGCGATCGCCCAGGTCGGTGACCGGTGAGCAGTGGGAGGAGCGTTTCGGCGCGGACCGCTACTCCGCGCTGATCCGCACCGCGGTCGACCAGATCTTCGACGAGACGGGCGTGGCGGAGGTCGACCACGTGGTCCTCGCGTGTCCGAACAGTGCGATCACCAAACGTGTCGGCACGCTTGTGAAGGCCCTCAAGTCGACCCACACATCGGCCGTCGGTTTCTCCGGCGCGGCCGACGCGGGTATCGCCCTGGCCGCGGCGCTCGACGTCGCCGGAGCCGACGAGACGATCCTCGTCGTCTCGGCCTTCGACGGCTGCGACACGGTGCTGCTGCGCACCACCGGTCAGTTGCCACACAGCCGGCAATCGATTCCCGTCAGCGCGCAGCGCGCCGGGGGGCGTGTGGTGCCCCATCTGACTTATCTGTCCTGGCACGGACTGGTGGAACTCGAGCCGCCGCGGCGCCCAGAACCCGACCGGCCCGCTGCACCCCCTGCCGCTCGCGGCGAGGAATGGAAGTTCGGGTTCACCGGAACACGCTGCCGCCGATGTGAATTCGTGCACCTTCCGCCACTGCGCGTGTGTCGCAGCTGTGGGGCAACCGACGAGATGGACGCCGCGCCGGCCGCGTCGCTGTACGGCACCATTGTCACCTATACCGTCGATCACCTCGCCTATTCACCCTCGCCGCCGATGATCCAGGCGGTCCTCGACGTCGATGGTGGCGGCCGCTGCACCATCGAGATCACCGACACCGATCCAGAACAGCTGCATGTCGGTACACGGGTCGCCTTCACCTTTCGCCGACTGTTCACCGCAGGCGGTGTGCACGACTACTTCTGGAAGTCGTACCCCCTCGACACCGGATCGGAGACCGATGGCCAGCCGCGGGATCACTGACAAGGTCGCAGTCGTCGGCATGGGATGCACCCGTTTCGGCGAGCGCTGGGACAGCTCCACCGAGGACCTGATCCTGGAGGCGTTCGGCGAGTGCATCGAGGCGACGCCGAACATCGTCAAGGACGACATCGACGCGTACTGGCTGGGCACACTCAATTCGGGCCAGTCCGGCCTGACGTTGAGCCGGGCGATCTCGACCGACGACAAGCCCGTCACCCGTGTCGAGAACTACTGCGCCACCGGCTCGGAGGCCTTTCGCAATGCGTGCTACGCGGTGGCATCGGGAGCGTATGACGTCGTGATGGCCGTCGGTGTGGAGAAGCTCAAGGATTCCGGCTTCTCCGGTCTCATGCGCACCGACCCGCCGAGCGACGGCACGTCGCCCGAATTGTCCATGACCGCTCCCGCGGCGTTTTCGCTCCTCGATCCCGCCTACTGCGCCAAGCACGGCGTGCATCCCGATGAGATGCGGGCCGCGATGACCCATGTGGCGTGGAAGAACCACGATAACGGTTCACGAAATCCCAAGGCGCAGTTCCGCTCACCCGTCTCGACCGAAACGATCGACAAAGCGGTGAAAGTCGCAGGACGCCTCGGCGTGTTCGACTGCTCGGGTGTGTCGGACGGCGCCGCCTGCGCGCTGATCGTGCCCGCGGACATGGCGCTCGACTACACCGACACCCCCATGTACGTAAAGGGGTTGTCCCTGGTCGCAGGCTCGACACGGGGCTCGATGGACCCGGCGTTCGACTACACCACCTTCCCTGAGACGGTCAAGGCCGCGCGAGATGCCTACGCACAGGCGGGGATCGAAAACCCCAGCGCGCAGCTGTCACTGGCCGAAGTGCACGATTGCTTCACCCCGACCGAGATCGTGCTCATGGAGGATCTCGGGTTCTCCGACGCGGGGCACGGGTGGAAGGACGTCCTCGGCGGGAACTTCGACGCGAACGGCCGTCTCCCGATCAACCCCGACGGCGGGTTGAAATCGTTCGGCCATCCCGTGGGCGCCAGCGGGCTACGCATGCTCTACGAAGCGTGGCTCCAGTTCCGTGGTGCCGCGGGCGACCGCCAATTGTCAGACCCCCACACGGCATTGACCCACAACCTCGGCGGGCGCCCCGGCGGTCTGGTGTCCTTCGTTTCCGTCGTCGGTCGCGAACTCGGTCGCTGACGATGGCGTCCGGCGCGGCGAGGGAAACTCCTCTCGAGAAGGCGTTTTGGCCCGCTGACGACAGTACGGACCTCGTCGATCACACGGTCGGTGGGCTGCTGGCACTGCGGGCGGCAAGCCACGCTGATCGCCTCGCCGTCGTCGGCGTTCGCCACGGCGACGGCACCGAGGTACGGCTCACCTACACGGAGCTCTTCGACCAGGCGGGTCGCGTCGCGACGGCGTTGGCCCAGCTTGTCGAGCGCGGCAGCTACGTCGCCATCTGGGCGCCGAACGTTGTGGAATGGCCGATCATCCAATACGGGGCCGCGCTGGCGGGAATGGTGCTGGTCGCCATCAATCCGGCGTTGCGCGAAGCCGAGCTCGAGTATGCGCTGACCCATTCCGGCGCGGCGGTCCTGCTTTACGCCGACGATTCTCGCGACTACGACATGGCAGGCGTCGTCGGCTCGGTTCGTCGGACATTGCCTGACCTGCACTGCATCTCGCTATCGGAGCGCGAGCAGTGGCAGTCGCCCGCCATCGTCGCGGCGGTGCTTCGTGACGCTCCGACCGATCCCGACGATGTGGTCATGCTTCAGTACACGTCAGGGACCACCGGTAAGCCCAAGGGAGTGCTCCTCAAACACCGATCCCTCGTCAACGTCGCCAAGCTGACTCTCGAGACCGTGCAGGTCGAAGCGGGCTCGGTATGCCTGAATCCGCTTCCGATGTTCCACACCGCCGGGTGTGTGATCGCGACGCTTGGTCCGCTGTGGATCGGTGGGACCACCGTGCTGGTGAAACGGTTCCAGCCCGCGCCGGTGCTGGAGGCACTGCGCAACGAGCAGGTCGCCGTCCTGTTCCACGTGCCGGCGATCCTGGGTGCGCTGTTGGAATGCCAACGCAGCGCGACCACTCCCGCACCCCGACTGCAGGTCGTCATGGGCGGTGCCGCCGACGTCCCGGCGAGCATGATCGAGGCCGCCGAATCCATCTTCGGCGCGTCCGTCATCACCCTGTTCGGACAGACCGAACTGGCGCCGGTGCTTTCGGCCACCCGGCCCTCGGACTCGCGCGACGATCAACTGACGACCGTCGGACGTCCGCTGCCTCGGGTGGAGTGCAAGATCGTCGATCCCGCGACCAATGAGACGCTTACCGTCGGCGAACCCGGTGAGATCTGTGCGCGCGGGTACCAACAGTTCGTCGGGTACCTCCACGACGATGACGCGACAGCCGGCACCGTGGACGCGGACGGATACGTGCACACCGGCGATCTCGGCATCATGGACGAACGTGGCTACCTGAAGGTCACGGGCCGGCTGAAGGAACTGATCATCAGAGGAGGCGAGAACATCTCACCCGCCGAGATCGAGCGCGTGCTGATCGGCGAGGACTCCGTGATCGACGCATGCGTGGTCGGACTGCCCGACGAACGGTGGGGTGAGATCGTCGCTGCGGCGATTCACATCAAAGGTGACCTGCGTGAGGGTTTCAAGGCCGACCTCACCGAGTATGTCGCGGGCCACCTCGCACCCTTCAAGATGCCGTCACGATGGTTCATCGCCGATGCCATGCCGGTGACGCCGACCGGGAAGGTGCGCAAGTTCGAACTGCGAGAGGCCATCCTGCGCGGACAGCTGCAGGAGCTCTGAGCCATGACGCCATCCATCAGGGTGCAGCGCATCGATGCCCGACGCGATGCTCTGCGCGTCGCCTACCCGGTGTGGAAACCCACCACGCTGCACGGCTTTCTCGATACGTGCACCGAGCAGTTCGGCAGCAGGCCGTTCGTCATCTGTGACGACCGCACGCTCACCTATCGTGATGTGGCGGACGAATCACGAAGGATAGCGAGCGGTTTGCGCCAACTCGGAATCGAACCCGGCGATCGGGTCGGCGTGGTCGTGGCGAATCATCCCGAGTTCGTGACCGTCAAGTTCGCGATCTCGCGTGTGGGCGCCATCGCGGTACCGTTCAACTTCCTCTACAAACAAGACGAACTCGCCTATGTGCTGGCAGATTCGGGATGTCGCGTCCTGGTCACGATGACCGGTTTCGAGGGCCTGGACTATCAGCAGATGCTGGACGGAATCTGTGGCGGCTGGGACTCGACCGGCTTTGCGGATCGTCCGCCGTCTGACTCCGACCGGGTACCCGCCTTGCGGCACGTCGTACTCCTGGACACCGACGGTCGCGCCCGCGGCGGCGTCCGCACCGTGGCGAGCCTGTCCGCCTCGCGGACCGAACGCCGATGGGAAGACGGTGTCGAGCCCGCCCCCCAGGATCCCGCGGACATGCTCTACACCAGCGGAACCACCGGGACACCCAAGGGGGTGATCACCTCGCACGATGCCGTCCTGCGCACCGCGTACGCCTCCGCGCTGACACGTGCCTACGAGGACGGCCGTCGGATCCTGTTCTCCCTGCCGTGCTATCACATGTTCGGGTACATCGAAGGATTGCTGTCGGCGATGTATGTCGGCGGCGCGGTCATCCTCCAGACCGGGTTCAGCGCACAAGGGTACTTCGCGGGTATCCAACGCCACCGTGCCACCGACATTCTCTGCGTACCCACGATGGCTGTGGCCATGGTGGAGAGCCCGGTGCGGGAGGAATACGACCTCTCCTCTCTCGAAGCCATTCTTTGCGGATCCGCACCCGCGCCGGTCTGGTTGTGGCCACGAATCGCCGAAGACTTCGATGTGCATGAGATTGTCACCGGATACGGCATGACCGAATGCGGTGGCTGCATGACCCTTACGCGTCCCGAGGACCCGCTGGAGCTCACGACCGAGACGGCGGGGCGGCCGAAGATTGCGGGAGTGGCCGGCATCCCCGGATCCGGCGAGCTCGCCACCTACAAGGCAGTGGACCCGGTGACGGGAAACGACCTGCCCGCAGGAGGCGAGGGTGAGCTCGTGTCCCGCGGGCCGACGGTGATGCTGGGTTTCTGGAACAGACCCGAACAGACTGCGGAAGCGCTGCGTGGCGACTGGCTGCACTCGGGCGACCTCGGAGTCGTCGGGCCGGACGGCTACCTGCGGGTCACGGGACGCAGCAAGGAACTCTACAAGAGCGGCGGCGAACTGGTGATGCCCAAGGAGATCGAAGATCTCCTGGCGCATCACGACAACATCAGTCAAGTGTTCGCGATCGGACTGCTGGACGATCGGTGGGGCGAGATAGGCTGTGCCGTCATTGTTCTCGTCCCGGGCGCCGAGCTGGGAGAGGATGAGGTACTGGCGATGTGTCGGGAGAACCTCGCCAGGTTCAAGGTGCCGAAACGGGTGGTGTTCTGTCGCGCCGAGGACCTGCCCAAGACACCGACCGGCAAGGTGCAGAAGTTCAAACTTGCTCAAGCCCTGGGGCTTTGAGGACGGTATCGAGACCATGAGGAGCAGCACGTGACCACTGACCACCACCCGATGACGGTGTTCGCCGATCTGACGGAGTTCGCCTCCGCCGCGGGAGCCGAACTCGGTCCGACCGAATGGCTGGCGATCGATCAGGCCAGGGTTGACCAGTTCGCCCAGGCCACCGACGATCACCAGTGGATCCATGTCGATACGCTGCGGGCAGCCGAAGGACCGTTCGGCGGCACCATCGCGCACGGCCTGCTCACTCTGTCGCTGTTACCGCGCTTCATGCATGACCTGTATCGCGTCGACAAGGTCTCGATGGCAATCAACTATGGCTTCAACAAGGTTCGATTCATCACGCCGGTGCCGGCGGGTTCCCGCCTGCGGGCCGCCTCGAAGGTCACCGCCGTCACAGAGGTCTCCGGGGGAGTGCAGGGGACCTTCTCGACGACGATCGAGGTGGAAGGGTCGGACAAGCCGGCGGCGGTGGTCGAGTCCGTCATCAGGTACCTGGCCTGACGGCCGCCGCAGAGCATCACCGGCCGCAGCGGGGGCGCTACGAACCTGCCACGACGCCGGCTTCATGGAGAGCGTGCACGTCCTCGGGTGTCATGCCCAGTCGTTGCGTGAGGACGTCGGCGGTGTCATCGCCGAGTGCGGGCGCGGCGGTCGCCGTGGTGTGTGCCCCGTCGATGGACAGTGGAAGGCCGGGCGCGAGGTACGCACCTATGCGTGGTTGGTGCAGGGTACTGAACAAAGGGTTCTCGGTCACACGAGGGTCCACGGCGGTCTCGGCGAAGGTGCGGTAGCGGTCCCAGAGCACGGAGGTTGCGGCGAGACCCGCCGAGATCTCGTCGGCGGAGTGGTCCCCGAACCACGTGGAGAACAGTTCGCTCAGCGCGTCGCGGTGCCGGTAGCGATCACCTTCGTCGGCGAAGTCGGCGCCGAAGTTCTCGGCCAGTGCCGCGACGGCCGTGGTGGTTCCGGTGAGCTCGGCCAGATCGCGAAGGTGCCGTCCGGTGAGCGCGACGACCATGAAGGAGATGCCGTCGCCGCTGGTGAAGTTCTGCCCGTACTGACCGTAGATGGCATTGCCCAGGCGCTGACGTTGCGTGTGGTTCACCATGGGCTCGGTCAGGAAGCCGAGGTTCCCTGCGGTGGCAAGGGCGACGTCTTCCAACGGCAGTCGAATCCGGCTGCCCTCTCCGGTGACTTCTCGGTGGCGCAGAGCCGCGGTGATGCCCAGCGCGGCGTAGAGCCCGCAGGCGACGTCCCAGGCGGGTAACACGTGGTTGACGGGCCCCGACTCATCAGGCTGCCCGGTCACCAGCGGAAAACCCACGCCGGCGTTCACCGTGTAATCCACTCCGGTGCCGCCGTCGGCGCGTCCGGAAACCTCCAGATGAATGAGATCGGGCCGCGACGTCACCAGCGCGTCGTAGGAATGCCACTGACGGCCCACCACGTTGGTGATCAGGATGCCCCCATGCGGCCCGCTCTCGGCGATCAGCCGCTGAACCAGGTTCTGTCCCTCGGGATTTCGAAGATCGGCTGCCACCGATTTCTTTCCCTTGTTCAAGCCTGCCCAGTAGATGCTGGCTCCGCTCTCGGCGACGGGCCAGCGGTGATAGTCGGCTGCTCCGCCCACCGGGTCGACGCGGATCACCTCGCAGCCCAGTTGTGCAAGCGTCATGCCGGCCAGGGGCACCGCCACAAAACTCGAGATCTCGATGACACGCACCCCCGCCAGGGGTTTGGTGGCAGTCGATGTTTCGGTCAAGTTGGGCTCCTATCGCGGGCGCGAGGCTTGGGCCTGCTAGCGAGAATGCGGATGACAGGCCAACGGGCCCCGGCCTGCTGGGGAGCAGCGGCCAACCGTCGATCGTCTGGGTAAGCACAGTCGAGGTTAATCTATACTAGAAAAACTGCCAAGCGTCGGGAGTCACTCCGTCCGGACGAACGAGACTTCCGCCGGATCAGCTGGTTGTGGGACGCCGGGCTGCTCGCTTTTTTGGCGTCGCGGCCGGCAACGGGCTGAGACCACTGCGGACCAAGATCTGCGCGTTGGACACGACGGCGTCCACCGAGCCACGTCGCGGGTCCCACCATTCTGCGGCCCAGTTCAGGGCGCCCATCACAAGCAAACGGGCCATTCTTGGATCCAGGTCGCTGCGGATGTCCCCATCGGCGAGCGCGTTGGCGAATAAGCCCTGCCAGATCCTGCCATAGGCAGCCTCCTCCTTCTTCTGTCTGGTACGGAGGTGCTCGGGGATCTGACCGGAGTTGCGAATCGACGCTGTGGTGTAGTCGGAGAGCTCGAGTTCATGCCGAAGGTGAGCCTCCACGGCCGTCATGATCATGTCCATCGCCGTTGAGTCGGCGGGCATGGCGTCCAAGGTGGTCCGCAGGTGAGCGCGCATGTCGCTGATGCCACAGAACATGACCTCCTCGATGAGGTCTTCCCGGGAGGGAAAGTAGTAGTAGATCGCCGGTGCCTGTATCTCGGCGTAATCGGCGACATCCGTGAGCCGGGTACCCGCGAAGCCCTTCACGCTCAGTACATGCGCGGCGGCATCCAGAATCCGCGCCCTGGTGCGTTGCGATTTGGTGTCGCCGTCCGGACCGGCCGCTGCGCTCGCGACTTTCTTAGCCATCGCCGGATCATATGCGCACGGCGCCCAGCAGTGGTCGCCCGCGCAGAGAAATAGTGGTCGCGCCGCTCGCGATGTGAACCACAGGCTGCCGCAATGGCCGAGGCCGTGGACTCGATCGCCGCTTAATCCTTGCTAGATTTTCTCCTGAATCGCAAAGTGGGACAGACCAGCGATCCAGTACCGCTGAGCTCGTCGGGGGCGATTCCTGGACGCCGCACCTGGGGACATCGCGGACATCTTTTCGTTTCGTACCCGGCAACCGGTGAGAGCAGTTCGGTGACGCATGGCTTCCGGTGTTGATCACCCTCGTCATCCGAGCGGCTCCGAATTCTCGACGCAGAACAGCGGTGACGCACAAACGAACGCGCCGGACTCGGCCGGATTCTGCGGAGAATGATCAGTAAGAGGGCCTATCGCAGATGTCGACGACGATGGGATGCGGGTAGGCTCCCTGTCCAAGTTGACTCGCCGGTCGTACGGTCGAACGTCTTGATCCGGTGGACATTCAACGGAATAGTCTGAGAGCCAGACTTGCGAGGATCAACGACAGACAGGCGCGACGCACGATGCCAATCAACCCGCGGAAGGCGCGAGTCAGCCGGGCGACGCGGCGTGAGGAAATCGCCGCGCTACTGTTCGCTGCCGCGGAACGGCAGATCGTGGATGGCGTCAGCTTCGCGGCGATCAGTGTTGAACAGCTCATCACCGGGGCCGAAATCGCCCGATCGACCTTTTACGTGTATTTCGAGGACAAGGGCGCACTCGTGCTTGAGCTGGCCGATCGTGTCACGCGGCAGGTCGGCGAGGCGGCTTCCTCGTGGTTTTCGCTCCAGCCCGGCGCCACCCGCGACGATCTGAGGGCGGCACTGGGCGAGATCGTCGCCGAGTATGCCCGTCATCGGCACATGCTGGCCGCGGTCGCAGAAGCCGCCGCGTACGACGGGCGCGTACGTGCCCAGTATGCGGGCGTCATGGAGCGCCGCTTCGGCGACATGTCTGCCAGCTTCCGCGAGCAGCAACTCAGCGGGCTGATCGATCCCGACCTGGACCTCGAACGTGTCGCACCGTGGCTGGCGTGGATGATTGAGCGCGGCCTCTACCAACTGATGAGTGACAGCGACATCCCTGCCGCCGACCGTCTCGACGGAATGACGACGGTCGTGTGGGAGACGCTCTACGCTCGCGCCGCCTCGAAGTCGGTGCGCCCGAACCGCAACGGGCAGACATCGGTTGAGGCCGACCCGGTATGAGCCGCCGGCCTGCTCTTGCCGTTCGGTCCACCGAGCATGCCACTGATGTTCGTCCACACCGGTCCTGGTGCGCCGCTTCATTGATTAGATAGCGAAGTCGCCACGTCCCGGCGCCACGGCGGCCGGTTGCTCATCGCGTACCTCGTGGAACCCGGGTAACGCGGTGATGGGTGCCGAGATGATCCCAAGCCCGACAGCGCTTACCCGCGGGCGGCTTGGGTAACACTATATTCGGACACTATGTTTGGAGTGGCTCCTGTGCTGGGCGACTGGTCGAGACGGCCGACGACCAGCTCACGCGCTTCGAGCGCGACGCGATCACGTCCTGTCTTGGACGCGGCCTCGAAAGAAGGAGCGCAGCGTGTCGACGCACAGAATTACCCTCCATTGGTGCAACTGGAGCGGCGCGGTATTCGTGCTGCTGTGGGCGTTCGGATTCCTTGCCTTCGCCCACGTCGTGCCACCGCCATCGCCGGCCGCCGACCCGACGCAGATTGCCGAGTTCTATCGGGAGAACACCACCGGGATTCGATTCGGCATACTGCTGACGCTGTTCGTCTCGCCGTTCTACGCGTCGTGGTCCGCGGCGATCGCGTCGCAGATGAAGCGGATGCCGGGGGTCCATCCCGTACTGGCTGATCTGCAGCTCGTTCTGGGCGGCCTGACTGTCCTGGTCTTCATGATTCCGGCCCTGTTCCTGGAGGTTGCGGCGTTCCGTCCGGACCGCTCACCGGAGATCATCCAGGCACTCGACGACATTCCTTGGCTGATGTTCATCGGTATGGGGGCCACTGCGATCCTGCAGCCCGCGGTGATCGCGGTGGCGATATTCCAAGATCGGTCACGGGAACGGGTCTTTGCGCGCTGGGTGGGCTATTTCAACGTCTGGACGGTGCTGCTCTTCCTGCCCGGCCCATTCTGCGTGTTCTTCAAGACCGGTCCGCTGGCATGGGACGGTCTCTTCCCCTGGTGGATTCCGTTCATCGTCTTCTTTTTGTGGATGGTGGTCATGCTCTTGGTCGTCCGCCGGGCAATCAGCCGCGCGCCTCGTGACGACAGCACGTCATGGCCCCTCGGCCCCGCCGTCGAACAGCGCGTTGCACAGCTCGTCGAAGCCAGAGTCGATGCCGTGCGCGCCGAGTTGGCTCGCGAAATCGCCGCCCGCGGTTGACAGATCGATTGACCGGCATTCCGACTTAACACTATGTTCGGACACTATGTTCGGCTACCATTCTCGGGAGGCGTGACGGTGCCGAATGCCGCAGCAACTTTCGATCGGTTAGGGGAGACACCACGATGACCAGCGTGATCCGGGTTCCGACACTGGATTTCGATCACCACTCGGTGCGGGCTTCGCACCAGCGGGATCAAGTCTTGGCCGAGGTCAGTGACCATCCGATCTTCTGGACCGAAGCGCACGGCGGCTACTGGGTGGTGGCCTCTCACGCGCTGGCGAAGCGGGTACTGCGCGATGCGGAGGTGTTCTCGTCGCTGAAGACGCCGGAGATGACCGGTGGGGTCACGATTCCGACGATGATCGGTCCGAAGCTGATCCCGGCCGAGATCGACCCACCGTTTCACCGCACATTACGAAAGATTTTGACGCCGAAGTTCCATCAGAAAGCCGTTGCCCGCATCGCTCCGCAGCTTGAGGAGTTGATCGTCGGGGCCGTCGACGACGCGGTGGCGAAGGGTGATTTCGACGTCGTGCGCGATATCGCCGACCGGATCCCCGCCGGCTCGATGGTGCTGTATCTCGGCTTCCCGGAGGCCGAACGGGTGCCGTTCATCAAGTCCATCCACGCCGCCCTCGAGGTGATGCCATTCGCCTCCGACCCCGACTTCGCCGGCTCACCGAAGATGGCGGAAGGTATGGAGGCCCTGGGTCATGCAATCGGCGTCATTCAGGCGTTGATGGCAGAGCGTAAGACCAATCCGACCGACGACGTCGTCAGCCATCTGGTGTCGCCGGAGTTCGACCTCGACGACGATGACGTGATGTGGATGATCTTCACCCTCCTGGTGGGTGGGGCCGAGAACCCGGCGGCGACCATCGGTAACTCGCTGGCCTACTTGGCCGGCGACCCGGAGTTACGCGCACGATTGGCGGCCGACCACAGCCTGATCCCGGCCGCCTGCGAGGAACTTCTCCGGCAGACGTCCTCGGCAGTGTCCCTGGCTCGCAACGTCACCCGGGACATCGAGATCGAGGGTGCCCAGTTGCGCGCGGGCGACCGGATCTTGATCTGGTTGCCCGGGGCCAACCGTGATCCGCGGGTCTTCGACTGCCCGGCGTCGGTGAACATCGACCGCGCCCCGAACCCGCACATCGCTTTCGGGGACGGACCACACGTGTGTGTCGGTGCCGGCCTCTTCCGGATGTGGTTCCACGTACTGCTGCGCGAGGTACTCACCAAGATGCCCGATTACACGGTCGAACTCGACAAAGCGGTCCGCTTCGACGATGCGGCCACCATGTGGGGCTGGCGCAGCATGCCTGCGCACGCCAACGGATAGGGAGTGCCCGTGACGATGGTTGGCCCAGAGGACGATTTGCTGCACGACGCAGGCGACGAGGTGTACTGGAACGAAAGCGCCTGGTTCCCGATCAGCATTCCCGACCGCCTGATCAGCGGCTGGGTGATGGTATTCCATCGGCCCAACATGAAACTGTCGGTCGGGGGCATCGCGTTGTGGGACCCATCCGGGGAGAACCCCTATGACTGCCTCTTCTACGACTGGGGCGATCTTTGGGCACTCGATCCCACGTGGGACATGTTCGACTGCGCGCTTCCCAACGGGCTGACGGTCAAGATGGTGCAGCCGCTGAAGGAATTCTCGATCACCTACGACGGCAGAGGATGCCAGGCAGACCTGACGTGGACCGCCACCGCTGAGCCCTTTCACTCGACGTGGGGCAGCGGCGGAGCCGATGCGTGGGGCAGCGGGCATTTCGAGCAGCCGGGACGGATGACGGGCACCATCACCCTTGGTGGTGAGCTGCTCGAAGTCCGGTGCTGGTCGAACCGGGATCACTCCTGGGGGCCGCGCCGTCCGAAGCCGATGCCCAGGGCCGACTTCCCGTGGGGGCTGGACGACAACGGCGACGGATTCCACCTGTTCGTGGTGGCCGACCAGCCCGTAGCGGACGACCCGATCGAAGGAACCACCGAGACTCTGCTGTTCGGCTGGCAGCGACAGGACGGGGTGACCAGCCCGCTGGTCAAGGGCGAACGCAGGGTCACCGAGCGCGGCACCGATGGGCGACCGTTGCGAATCCAACTGCGCGGACACGACGAACTCGGGCGCGATCTCGTCGTCGACGGCGAATGCGTGAATTGGCTGCGATGGCAGGGCTATCCGTACACGTTCCAGTGGTGGTGCATGGTGCGTTGGTCCATCGAAGGGATTGACGGGAAAGTCGGCACCCAAGCCTGGGGCGAGCTGCAGGAGTTCTTTCCGCTACAGCAGAGCCGTGAGTACATGCGGTCCCTCATGGAGGCGACGTGAGCGATCCGCTGACCTACTCGTCCCCGCCCGAGATCTGCTGGACACGAAGCAATATGGCCGAGGTAACTCCCGGTGTGATCGTTCCGCTGGGATGGTCGTTCTATGGCCCGCTGACCGATATCAGTTCCCGACGCGGGTTCGCCCAACTCGGTGCCATTTCGGAGAAGGACACCAGCTACCCCGATGATGTGGCCGAACACCTGATCGGGGTGTTCCACGGCCGGCCCGTGCTGAACATCACCACCTTGCGCGCCATCATGTCCGGTTTCCCCGGGGTGTCCGGCGACGACGTCGAGCGCGATATCGCCGGTTCGGTGCGAGGCGGGGTGGTCGACCGTAGCTACGGCTGGCGGCTACCAGCGGTGGCGGCCAAGGCGGGAGTGGCGCTGCTCGGTAGTGGGAAAGCGGCGACCATGGTGCTGTCCGAAACCACGGCGTGGTGGTCCACCCGGTTCGGCCCCGACGGGATCGTCGACGGCACGCCGCCACGCACCGCGCTGGCCGAGGCGGTGGCGCACTTCGGCGATGCGGTCGTGGCCCAGAGCCGCAACCGAATGATATTCCAGGGGGCAAGTTCTCAGGTCGTCGCGCTGGCCGAGAAGTGCGGTCGCCCCGAGTTGGCGAGCGCTCTGCTCGCGGCCCCCGGCGGGCTCGAGGAGGCCGCGGTGGCCGACGACCTCCGGGCACTGGCCGCGGATCGGCTGGACCTGGCCACGTTCTTGTCCCGCCACGGATTTCACGGTCCGAACGCCGGCGACATCACCGCCCAGTCCTGGCGGGAGAACCCGGCGCCGATCGAGCGGTTGGTGAAGCGGCTGCGGGATGTGCCCGACGAGGGCCCGCGCCGCGACGACCGGACGCGGGCCGTGGCCGTCGAGTCGGTGCTGGCCGCGGTGCCCACTTGGCAGCGTCCCGCGGCCAAGCTCGCCCTGCGGTTGACGCCCACGGCGGCGCGCAGCCTGGAACGGAGCAAAGTGGCCTTCGTGATGTCGCTGGACGGCGCTCGCGCCGCCGCACGGGCGGTCGGTGCCGAACTCGTGGATGCGGGTGTACTGGACCGGGTCGACGACGTGTTCTTCCTGTTCGTCGAGGAACTGCTCGACGCTACCGACCGCGAGTTACGGACCCTGGTCGCGGACCGCCGCGCCGACAACGTGCGCCATCAGGGGTTGGACATGGTCGCCAACACCTGGGAGGGCAACCCGGCGATGAGAGAGATCACCACAGCGGCTACGTCGACGGTCACCGAGATCAGCGGCATCGGCGCCAGCCCGGGCACCGTCGAGGGACGGGTCAGGATCGTGCTCGACGCGGGCGCAGACACCGACGTCGACATCGATGACATCCTGGTGTGCTCGGTCACCGACCCGAGTTGGGTGTCGCTGATGATGCTGGCCGGGGCCCTGGTGATCGACATCGGTGGCACCGCCAGTCATGGCGCGATCGTCGCCCGCGAGCTCGGCGTGCCCTGCGTCATCGGCACGGCCACCGGCACGACCGATCTTCGCGATGGAGACCTGGTTCGCGTCGACGGCGCAGCCGGCGTTGTCACCGTCTTGGAGCGGGCGCAGTGAGTACGCCCGCTACCGGGCCTCGATTGCGAGTTCGTCTGTAGGCGTAGGCTGCTCGGCTCGCAGCACGGCCTTCCTCGTCAGCGCGATCATGATGAAGAACCACGCAGTGAAGGTGGCGAAGGGCACCCACCACACCAGCAGTCCGTTCCATGCGAACGGTCCGGTCTTCAGGAAAATCGCGACGACGCCGGGCAGAAACGACACGCTCACCCAGAGTTGAAGGTACCCGGACCATCTGGGATAGATCGGTGCCGCCCGCTTGTCACCGAACGTCACCGCGGCCAGGATCACGTACTGCAGGATGAACGGTGCGATGGGGGTGATGAAGAACAGCCAGCCGAGGTCCACCAGTGCCTGGGTGATCTCGGGGTTTCGCTCGGGTCGGAACGCCGCGGTCGCCCACAGAAACGCCGGGAGAAAGAACGTCACGCAGCACAGCACACCTGCCGCGAGCATGGTGCCGGACAGGAAATTCGACCGCCCTTCCCGCTCCTTGATCAGGTCGGCGAGCACCATCGACCACGGCAGATAGAAGACGGCGCCGAAGCTCATCAACACCATGCCGATCCGGATGGGAACAGACCTGGCGGCGAAGATGCCGGCGACTTCGTTTGCGTCGGCCGACGGGGGTATCGGCGGTATCCACTGCGCGAAGAAGACGAAGCCGACCAACCAGAGCAGGAAGAACGCGGCAGCGCTCCATACTCCGAGGATCCGCAGCCTGGGGTTCATGCGATCTCGTCCTTCAGCTGTCGAGTGACTCGGTTCGCCGAGGACAAGGCCGGCAACTCGGCCTCCTCATCGGCCTCGCGCTTGATCGCCGCGATCAGGAACCAGGTCGTGGTGCTCACCCAGACGCAGAAGATGCAGAGCGGAACGAAGAAGCCGAAAACACCATTCCAAGCGAAGGGGCCGTCCTTGAACAGCGGTACCACGCCGGCCGGCGCCAGCAGTATCGCGGTCCAGATGGCGAGATAACCGGTCCAACGGGGGAAGATCGGTTGCGCGCGGCTATCCATGAGGATGACGATGCCGAGGCTGAGGCACTGCAACACAGCCGACGAGATGACTCCGACGAACATCAGCCAACCCATGTCATTGAGCATGTACACCAGGTGAATTCGCTCAGGGGTGGGGCGATAGGCTGCGGTTTGCCACACCATCAACGGGATGATGAATTCCAGCGAGAGCAGCGATGCCTGGGCCACCTGCGTGATGGCCAGCACGGGACGCTTGCCCTCGATGCGGCTCATCTGGACGGCAATCACCGCCGACCAGGGAACCAGCAGCGCTGAGGCGAACAGCGTCAGAATGAGACCCAGCCGGATCGGCATGGCATGGTCGGTGAACATCTGGAGGATCTCGGCCTCCCCGCTCAGTGGCGCGGGCGGGGGGATAAAACCGGCAAGAGCAACGAAGCTGCCGACCCAGATCAGCACCATGATCGGACCGCTCCACGCGCATGCGAGCTGTGCGTTCCGGTTCATCGGGTGCTTCCCGGGCTCGCATCCAGCGCGTCGAACGAGTCGAGATCGTGGATCGCCTGGGCTGCGCGTCGAATGTTCGACAGGCTGACGTCGGCGGCCACCGGCCCACCCTCGCCGATGCCGAACGGGGCCAACCAGAATGACACGGCGTGAAACATCTGTTGCCGGTACGCAAGCCAGGCTTCATCGAAAGTCGGTGTATCCGAGACCGTCTCGGCCAGTTGATCCAGATAGCCGGCGATCAGTTCGCGCTCCCAGGCGCGCCGATCCTCGGTGGACAGCCCGATCGACAAGGCGTACGCGACGTCGAGTGCCCACTGACCGCGCGCGACACACTGCCAGTCGGCGAGCCCCATCGAGCCGTCCGGTAGGGCGTACCAATTCGCCAGATGCGTATCTTGGTGCAGCAGAGTCGGTGTCGCTGCGACGTTGAGCTCCATCGACCGCATCAGTGCGGGGTGCCAGTCGAGGCGACGCCGGTGCAGCGCAGGCGGTAGAACGTCGAGCGCCATGTCATGACCGGCCACCATCAGTGGTTCGAATCCCAGGGTGTCGTTGAAGTCCTCCTGATAGACCAGCGACGTCCGATAGGGGTAGGCAGGGCCGTTGCCCTCGCCCCAGAATGCGCCGTGCAGGGTGGCCAGCAGCGACACCATGCTCTGCGCTTGCGCGCGGTCGATGGTGAGGTCGATCGATGTGCCGAAGCGCGCTTTCTTGGTCTGGGCCAAGTCCTCGAGCAACAGGAAGGTTCGACAGGACCGCGGCTCGAAAGCCGCGTAGTAGCAAGTCGGCACTTCGATGGGCAGCGTGGTGGCGATGTCGTTGTAGAACGCGACCTCGCCTGCGGAGCTTCCATTGATCCCCACCAGGCACCGGGCCTGCACGGTGGGCGAGAATTTCGCGAAGAGTCGTTCGGGCAGCCCGGCGTCACTCCCGGCTCGATTGTAGTGAATCTGCAGTCGTCGACCGGAAGTCGTTCCGTTGTACTGGGTTCCGTGTTCGAATGACTCAACCCGGGCACCATCGTGCCCCGAGCACAGCGCATCGGTGAGCCAGTCGGTGGTGAGCCCGTCGGGCGACCCCGGAACGTCCGCGCGGCCGCGCAACCGTGGTGGCTCCTGTTGTTCGGCCTCGAAGAGCTTCAGGATCTCGGCTTGCCTGGTTGCAGTGTCCGGCGGGCTGGACATGGTTTGCTCCTGACGGTGGATGGTGTTATTAATATGGAATAGAATCCAGTTGTCAAGGGTGGCATACCGTGGCGACTTTCTGTGGCCGTGCCCATGCTCGGCGGGGTGGCGCGCTCGTCCGGTGTTTATTCTGACTGTCGGCGCCGACGTGCACGACATTCGTCGAGTTCGGCTCGTCCTCGGGAATTGCGCGCCGGCGGAAATAGTTGTCGAGCGAGAGCACCGTTCCAAGCGCGCGATGAAATAAACTCTGCCACAGTTGAAGTCGTGAAACAGCCGGGAAGTGCGATGCCCGACTGCAGTGCCGGCGCCCTGGTGAGTGGCGGGGTTCCCTACGGGTGCGGTGCGGCTGCGGCGTTCGAGGCGCAGGGATCACACCGACGCCAAATCTGTGATTGACAACACATCATCGGGGCATACATACTGTTCGAATACAACGTCGACCGAGTTGATTCCCTGCGCCCGAACCGGGGAAAGAAGTTCGCTCCTCGCGGTGCCGGTTCGGCGATTCGAAATGTTTGCCAGTAGAGGCGTCGTCCGCGCATACGTCGGCTCGGTGTCCGAGGACCATCAAGGAGATCACGATGACATCGCGGGAATCCCGAATCGCCGAGACGGCGATCTTCTTGTGGGGCGACAGGAACGCACCGGCGTCAGTCACCGTGGACGCCGCCAAAGCGGCGGCCGCCAGCCCGGGCGTCGATGGCATCGCCATGTCGGATCAGCTCATGAACTTCATTCCGCCGTCATTGTGGACCGTCGAGAACTCCCCGTTGGCGGGACTGATGCCCGACCCCGATTCGATGGACGACGCATTCGCCCTCGCTGCCTTCGTCTATGCAGCCATCCCCGGCATGAATCTGACACTTCTCACCGATTCGATCCGCAACGGGCCGGCCCAGCTGGTTCACCAGATGTTGACGCTCGCCAAGATCACCGAAGGGCGCGCCACGTTCATGGTGGGCGCAGGCGAGGTCAAGCAGATAAACCCGTTCGGTTGGAAGCGTTCCCAGGGACTGTCGCGGCTGGAGGACCTGTACAACGTCTTCCAGAAGTTCATGCAGAGTGACGAGCCGATCTCACACGAGGGCAATCACTGGACACTCGACAAGGCGTTTCTCGGCGCGGCCAAACACCATCGCCCCAAACTGTGGGGGCTCGGTGGTGGGCCCAAGATCCTGGACATGTCGACCAGTCTCGGAGACGGTTTTGCGGGCGCGGCACCGTGCGTGTGGGCCACTCCGGACGATGCCGCCGAATACATCACCGAACTCAGGAGACAGGTCGCGGCCAAAGGGCGGGATCCCGACCAGTATCGCGTCGGGGCGTTGTGCCCTGTTCTGATCCACGAGGACGAGTCCGTCCTCGATCGTGCCCTCGACAACCGCCTGGTTCGCTGGATAGCGGCGATCTTCGGTCGCACGCAGCCCCAGGACTGGCGGCGGGAGGGGATCGAGCCCGCCACACCCGACGGGTGGACCTACTTCATGAAGATGAAGCCGTACGACACCCCCGACAGTTTCGTCGACGAGGTGGTCGGCAAGGCCGGCCGGAAGATGACCGAACGCGCCTACATCTGGGGCAACACCGAGCAGGTGGCCACGCAACTCCAGGCCTATGTCGATGCCGGTGTCGACTGGATCTCGCCGGTGGACTACCTGCCGATCGTGAGCGATCCCGCGGAAGGTGCCGCGTCCCTGCAGCGCGCGATAGATGCGTGCACCATCCTGAAGCGGGCCGGGGTTACATCTTTAATTGAAATTTGATTAAGTGATTGACAGCACACCTGGGCTCATACATACTGTTCGAATAGTGTGTCCGATGTTCACGGATATCGGACTTTCCGTCAGAAGCCATCAGTAGCCCAGGAGATTCTTTCGATGACGCAGGCCTCCACCCCGACCGGTACCGCCCCGATCGTCACCAGCCCGGAACAAATGGACCTCGAGTGGTTCCGAACTGCGCTGGGGGGCGCCGGGCTCTTGGCCGAATCCGACCTGTCCAACGTCGAGGTCGCACCAGTCGGGAACGGCGTCATCGCTCGGATGGCCCGGGCCACCCTGACCTACGCGGGCCCGACATCCGCGCCGGCGTCGGTGGTCGTGAAGTACCCGACCGAGGACCCTGGCAGCTATGGCCTAGCGCAGGCGATGGGCTTCTACGAACTGGAGACACGGTTCTACCAAGACGTTGCGCCGCTGGTT
The DNA here is from genome assembly GCF_025263565.1 of Mycobacterium sp. SMC-8. Taxonomy (NCBI): domain Bacteria; kingdom Bacillati; phylum Actinomycetota; class Actinomycetes; order Mycobacteriales; family Mycobacteriaceae; genus Mycobacterium; species Mycobacterium sp. SMC-8. The sequence continues at coordinate 5,548,320 of NZ_CP079865.1, read as the reverse complement.
CCGAACATGGGCCTCGCGCACTGTTATCTGGCGCAACTCGCAAGCAACAACCATGACTTCAATCTGATCCTGGAGGACCTCAGCGGAAGCTCGGTCGCGGGTGATGTCTTTCGCGCCGCGACGGCCGATGAATGCTCGCGTGCCCTCGGCGAACTCGTCGCTTTCCAGGCTCCGCTGTGGAACTCACCCAAGCTTGCTCAGCTCGAGTGGCTCGCAAATCCGCAGCGCACCATCGCGACCTTCGATGCCCTGCCCGCGGGGCTCGAAACGTTCGTCGCCCGATTCGGCGATCGCCTGGACCCGGCACATATCGAACTCTTCGAGGCGGTCCTGCCGCGCGCCGGGGAATGGGTGCGCAGTTGGAAGGCGCCGACAGTTGTGCAGCATGGAGACTTCCGCAGCGACAACCTGATGTTCCCGACCGACGCCAGTTCGGCCCGGACCGTGGTCGTGGACTTCCAGACCGTACGGATGGGTCCCCCCGGCGTCGATGCGGCGTACTTCGTCGGCGCATCGCTGCCCACCGATCAGCGCCGTACCGCCGAGCGTGACCTTGTCGCGGATTACCACCGGCGCCTGGTCGCCGCGGGCGTCGAGGACTACGACTTCGACGCCGCATGGGCGGCCTACCGCGAGGGCGCGCTGTATGGCGTCTTTCTGTTCGTGGGCATGGGTGCTCAGGTCGAGGACTCCGAGCACGCGGTGTCCGTGATCACCGACCAGATCCGCCGGTATGCCGACATGGCAATCGATTTGGAGTCCGCGCAAGCGGCCAGCCTGGTCTGAACTCAATGAGTTCTGACCGTAACCGACCAACGACAACGTAGGAGAAAGCATGGGCTGGAACGACCAGATCAACCTGGCTGACGAGCAATTTCACCCGCACAGCGACGATCCGTACTGGAGCGAGAACAGCCTGCTCGGATTCAACGTGCCGGAGCGAAATCTCAGTGGATTCATCTATTTCTACTGGCGACCGAATATGAATCTGGTGGTTGCCGGGCCCGCTATCTGGGATCACACGGGCGAGGACGTCTACAACTGTCTGTACTACGGCTGGGACCAGCACCTCGCTATACCAGAGGGCGCGGAGATGATGAACTTCGAGCTGTCGAACTCGTTGAGCTGCAAGATGATCGCGCCGCAGCAGGAGTATCACTTCGCCTACGACCGCAACGGGGTCAAATTCGACCTCGTCTGGACGGCGATGGCCGAGCCGCACTACATGAAGCTGTCCAAGGGTGGCGATGAAGACCCGGGCATCAAGAACTGGGTGAAAAAAGAGGGCGAGTACTCCGTCGGCCACTATGAGCAGTCCGGCTGGTTCAAGGGCACCCTCGAGCTCGACGGCGAGAAGATCGAGATCGACTGTGGTGCGCTGCGCGACCGCGGGTGGGGGCCTCGCCACGCCGACGTCTCCGATCCGCTGCGCGCCGGCTGGCCCTATGTCTTCGCGTCGCCCGAAAGTGCGTGGCACCTCTACGACCCGCAGACCACTCTGTCCTTCGAAGAGGACCCGATCGAGGGCACCACGGAGACTGTCACCACCGGCTTCTATATCCGCGACGGGATCAAGGCGTTGGTCGTGGATGGCACCCGCACCGCTGTACGCGGCCGCGACGGCCGCGTGCTCACCCAGGTCATCGACTGCGTCGACGAGCTCGGCCGGGAACTGCACGCCGTCGGCACCACGTTGAACTGGCTCAAATGGCCAATCAACAGCGACATCCTGAACTGGTGGTCGTTGGTGCGCTGGGAGTACGACGGCCAGGTGGTCTACGGCAACGACCAGGACTTCATGAATTTCAAGCACTATCGCCGCTACTGGCGACGCCTGCTCGACGACGACCCCGGTCTGCTGCACTGCTTCCCGGATTCGCCGGAATTCCCGCCCTACGGGAAATAGTCGAAGCGGTTCGGCAACGTATTGAGACTGTTTGTAAGTATTCAGCATTTTGAAGGGAAGAATCGATGAGTGACCAGACCCAGGTCGACGCGCAGCCGTCGATGATGGAGGTATTCCGGAGCACCTGGGATACCTGCCCGTTGTTCGGGCAGTTGCGCGAACATGCCCCGGTCCTTCACGTCGAGGAGCTGGACGCATGGGTCGTCAGCCGGTACGACGACGTGCTGGCGATCGTGAAGGACTTGGACCGCTTCGGCGCCATGCCGGCGGATCTGGTGGGCGAGGTGCCTGACGAGCTCAAAGAGCAACTGCCGCACGGGTATGCTCCCTGGCAACCGGCGCTGGTCAACACCGACCCGCCGGAGCACAACCGGATCCGCAAGCTGGCGGCCAAGCCCCTCACGCCCGCTGCGGTCAAGGTGCGCGAAGGCGTGATCCGGCAGGCGGCCAACGACCTGATCGACGCTATCGTGGCCGATGGTCGGGGCGACCTCGTGGACAGCTTCGCGACCCCGATGCCCGTGCACGTCCTGATCAAGATCCTCGGCCTGCCCGCGGAAGACCACGGCCTCTTCCGGGATTGGACGCTGGGTATCACCGAGCTGTTCGTGCCGTCCATCAGTGAGGAACGCCGTCTCGAGCTCGCGCGCGAGCAGGTGAAGTTCAACGATTACCTGCTGAACGCGATTGCACGTCGCCGTGCTGAACCGGGTGATGATCTGATCAGCGGTCTGATCCTCGCCCAGGAGCAGAGCGAGAAGAGCCTGACCGACCGTGAAGTTCTGGGTGTCATCGGACAACTGGTCATCGCGGGCTTCGAGACGAGCGCTGGTGGGATCAGCTTCTCGCTGTACAAGCTCTGCGAGGATCAGGAGCTGCTCGCCCGGGTGCGCGACGACCTGAGCCTGGTGCCGAAGGTGGTCGAGGAGTCACTGCGACGGCTGACCCCGGCACGCGGCATTGTGCGCCACGTCAAGGAGGATGTGGAGATCCGCGGACACAAGATCTCGAAGGGCTCCAACATCTTCGCGCTCGTCCAGTCGGCCAACAACGACGAGAACCAGTTCAGCTGCCCGGCGAATTTCGATATCGACCGGGATCCGGCAGAGATGCGCAAGAGCCTGCACTTCGGCCACGGCCCGCACACATGCATCGGCATCTCGGTGGCACGCCTGGACATGAGGGTGGCGATCGAGACGGCGATCACCAGGTTGCCCAACCTGAGACTCGCTCCCGACCAGAGCATCCGGGTTCAGGAGGGGATGATCTTCCATCGCCCCGAGAAGCTCGTGTTCGAGTGGGACGTCTGACACGAGCCGTAGCGGCGTACCGAGTACAGGACCGGCCATGGCGCCGAGTCAGGACCATCCTCTGGTTCTGACTCGGCGTTTTGGCATCGGTCGGGACTCCGACGACGGCTCGGTGTGCCGCCGGACGCCGGCGCGACTATGGACTGGTGTTGACGTTCAACGGGTTCGGGGCGGACCCGTACACCGCCCCCTGCCAGATCGCCAGTAGTGAGGCCAGGGCTCTGTCCTCGTCGGGTAGGTCGGCATCGACCCCGAGCCCGGCGACGTAAAGCAGCCGCTCGGACGCCCAGATCAGCCCGGCCGCCAGCTCACGGCTCGGTATTCCGGGAGGGGCGGTGCCGGCCGCCCGCTCGCGTTCGATCTCGCTTGCGAAGGCGTCGGTGAATCGTTCGATGACCTTGAGCCAGAGTTCACCGATCTCGGCGACGGAATGCCAGTGCTCCACAGTCGCGCGAAAAACCATGCGGTGCTCACGGAACAGCTGTGTCGCTCCCTCGAGTCCCTTCTCCAGGCGATTGGCATCATCTCCCGAATCGGCCCCTGAGGTGAACAAGCTGACCTGCTCGAAAATCTGGTCCATCACTGATGACAGCAGCGCAGTGACGGGTGCGTACTTCGAACTGAAGTAGAAGTAGAAGGTCGTCCGCGAGACGCCTGCCTCCTTCAGGATGCTGGCGACGCTGAGTTCGGTCAACGGCGTCGATTCGAGTAGACGCTCGGTGGCGAGGAGGATCTGACGCTCGGCATCACTGGTGCCGGCGTGCAGCCGAGGACGGTCACCGGGGCGCATCGTGCCAATGCTAGTAGCGCCCTGCGTGTGTGGTTGACCGAGGGGTTCCGACCGATCATGCCCGGTGTACATTATGTCCGGATAGCATGTAATCCGGTGCGCGGCATCCCGACGGGCGGAGACGAAATGTCCATGTCCAATACAGGATGGCTCGCCCGTAGTCGAGACACTCGCGCCGAAGGAAACCACCGACGCGGCAAATCAGGCGGGAGCCGAAGTGACCGAGCTGCCAAACCATCTCACGGCGCATCCGGAGTTCAGTTGGACGTTCATCGCCGTCGGAGCCGCGTTCTTCGTCGCCTCGGCCGTGTGGGCGGCGAACGAGTCGCGGCGATTGTCGACGTCGATACCTCTCCTGGCGCTGATCGGCGGGTTCGTCGCGGCGCTGGAAGAACCGTGGATCAACACCATGATCCAGTTGTGGTACCCCCATGACAGCCCATTGATCGTCTTCACGGCGATGGAGCATGCTCAGCCGCTGTACGTCTTCCTGGTGTATCCGGGCTTCGTCGGATTGGGTGCCTACGTCGTCTACCGCAGCCTCGTCAGACATCCCGACGGAAGGCACCTGTGGCGATTCTTCGCCGGGATCGTCGTCATGGATCTGATCTTCGAGTTCCCGACAACGGCGGCCGGGGTGTTCTATTACTACGGAAACCAGCCGATGCAGTTCGTGGGCGACGGATGGCCGTTCTGGGTGGCCCCCGTCAACGCAGTGGGGCCGATACTGGCGGGCTGGCTGATGTACCGCCTGGTGCCGACTCTGGCCGGAGCGCGCCGCGGAGTCGTCGTGGTCGCGTTGCCGCCGTTGGCCTACGCCGGGGTATATGGCGCGGTGGGCTGGCCGGTCTACACCCTGCTGAAATCGGATGTACCGATGGTGGCCCGGTGGGCTGCGGCATGCCTCACCATCGCGCTGTGCGCAGGCATCGTCGGGATGATCAAGATGGCCTCCCGAAACGCGACCCGGCAGTGGATCTCCCCCGAGGCGACGGCCGACGTCGCAGAATGACCCGCCCATGCCGACCGCGGTCCGCATGGGGTAGCCGCGGTGCGATCCCGTTCATCCGATTGCGGCGTAACGCCGCCAGCCGGAGTCTTCCTACCTTTGCGTCAGGGCCAGCATTTCTGCGGTGTCGACGAACTTGATGCGCGGACGGGAAGCCTCGACACCGCGTTGGCGCTCGGCGTCGTCGATGGCCCGCCAGCCCTTCCAGTCGACGGGTTCTGCGCCGCGTTCGGTGAGCAGACTTACGAACGCCTCGCGGCCGGTGACCTCGCGGCAGAGCAGCCCGCCGTGGTAGTCGTCGAGCAGTGTGCGGACCGTCTCCTCGGCGCAGACACGGTTGGTGCCGATCACACCGCGCGGGCCGCGCTTGATCCATCCGGTGACGTAGGAATCCGAGACCGGGTTGCCGATGGTGTCGACCACACGCCCGCGATCGTTGGGCACGATGCCGGTTGCGGGATCACCGTGCAGGCCGGCGGGCGCCGACCCTTGGTATCCGATCGAACGCAGGATCAGCGACGTTTCGATCAACTCGTTGACACCGTTTCGCGATATGCGCAACCCTTCGACGCGGTCCGAACCTTCGACGGCGACCGGCGACGCCAGGAACCGGAACACGATCCTCTTGTTGCCCGGTGTGCTGGGATGTTGAGCGAACTCGCGGGCCAGGTTGAGTTTGAGTTCGGTCTCGATATCGTCGTCGGGATCGGACTCCAACTCACCGCCATCGATGACGACGTCGACACCGTCGAGGTATCCGAGCGCGAGGAACTCTCCGACCGAGAATGCCGCGTCTCGCGGGCCGCGCCGTCCGAGGATGACGACTTCTTCGATCCTGCTGTCGGACAGAGCATCCAGCGCGTGCTGAGCGGCATCGGTTCTCGCCAGTTCGTCGGGTCCCATGAGCATCACCCGTGCGACATCGAGCGCAACGTTTCCGTTGCCGATGATCACCGCTCGCCGCGCGGACAGGTCGAACGTGTGGTTGGCGTGGTCGGGGTGGCCGTTGTACCAGCCGACGAAGTCGGCGGCGGGGTGGTTGCCCGGCAGATCCTCGCCGGGAATGCCCAGCCGACGGCTTTCCGAGGCGCCGACGGCGTAGATGACCGCGTGGTGATGGGTCAGCAGATCCTGGTGGGTCAGCTGCTTTCCGATCTCGACATTGAAATGGCAGGTGAAACGGGCGTTCGTGAATGCGCGCGCGAAGATGCCCACGACTGACTTGGTCAGCTGATGGTCGGGCGCGACGCCGGACCGGATGAGGCCGAACGGCGTCGGAAGCCGCTCGAACATGTTCACTTCGACACCGTCGATGGCGACGAGTTCGGTCGCCGCGTAGCACGCGGCAGGGCCGGCGCCGACTATCGCGACCCGCAGCGAACCCGGTTCGACCGACGCGCGCTTGGTCCGGGGGAGTGGGGGGCTCGGCTCAAGCGGATGACGGTCGAAGTAGGCGGCGTTGATGTGCTTGAAGCGCTCCAGCGCTGCGGGCAGATCGTCATCGAAGTGGATCGCATCGACCGGGCACTCCTCCATGCACGCGCCGCAATCGATGCACGTCTCTGGATCGATGTAGAGCATCTCGGCGCCGGTGAACGCCGCCGAACCGCTGACTGGGCGGATACAGTCGACCGGGCAGACGGGGACGCAGCTTGCGTCCTTGCAGCAGTTCTGAGTGATGACGTAGGCCACCGCGGTCCTCCCTCGGGTTACAGGCGCAGATCGTTGCGAATGCGGGATGGCCATCGGAGATTCGAGGCGAGATGCGCTGTCGATCTCGATCGTGTCGGGGCCTGGCATGGTCCGCGATCACAGCCCACCCGATCGACATCTGAAATTTTTATTCTTTGTTCAAAGAATACGCTACCATGACCGGGTCGATGTTCCTGCTCCGCTTTCAGTGAGGTGGTTTCCGCAAAGAGCGGTACCCCTCCGATCGATACCCGAGGAGACTCAGCAAATGTTCTACGCGCCGACGCCGCCGCGACCTCGCCCGCGATACTCATCGAAAGTGGTATCGGTATTCCGACTCCGCCGGGTCGATTCATGACGGCGTATCAGAGCTCGGAGACGGTCGAAGTGGTCGCTGAGCCGCGCCGCAGGATCCCGGGTGAAGAGGGCATCTGGGTCTTCGTGCTGGGTGACATGGTGATCTTCGCGTTGTTCTTCGGAACGTTCATGTACTCCCGTGCAAAGAACCCCGAGGTTTTCGCCCAGGACCATGCAAGCCTCAGTACCGCGTTGGGGACGATCAACACCGTCCTGTTGCTGACGAGCTCGCTTCTGGTCGTCCTGGGCGTTCGGAAGGTGATGTCGCGGGACCATGCCTCCGCGCCGCGCCTCTTCGGTGGGGCGCTACTGTGCGGGCTCGCCTTCATCTGCGTCAAGGCCGCGGAATGGTCCCACCTCTTCGGGGCGGGCAAGTCTGTCGGCGGAGGTGAATACTATTCGTACTACTACATGTTCACCGGTATTCATCTACTGCATGTAGTCCTCGGATGCATAGTGCTGATCAAGCTCATCGTCGATGCCCGCCGGCCGATGCTGACCGGTCAACAGATCATGCTGAGCGAGGCCGGCGGGATTTTCTGGCATATGGTCGACCTGTTGTGGGTCGTGCTGTTCGCGCTGTTCTACCTGATGAGGTGAATTGATTGACCGCGACACGTCGTATCACAGTCGTGTGGGCTGCCCTGATGGCGCTCACGTTTGCATCGTTCTTGGTCGGCATCGAACAAAGTGCCGGCGCCGCCTCCGCGGCAGCCGCCATCATCGTCGGAATTGCGCTGTTCAAGGTCCGCCTCATCGGCATCCACTTCATGGACCTGCGCGTCGCGCCGATGCCGCTCCGGCTGATATTCGAGGGTTATGTTCTCGTCGTCTTCGTCGCGTTGACGGCCATCGACCTTTTCGTGCACTAGTAAGGACCTGCTCTCGACCTTTCGCACCGTAGTCGCCAGCACCTGTCCGCGAATCGATTTGACGATCGCAACTCCCGCGATGCGCCAAGGCTGAGTGCGCGGCGCGCCAACTCAAGCTGGGCGCGTCAAACGGACGACTTACCTCGTAGTCAATATCGAAGCCCCGGTGCAGTTCTCGCAACGGCCGACAACGCAGTCACGGTCCGGGACGCTCCCGAACTTCGGCGATCGCCGGCGCGGGACGATTGATACTTGTTGGTCGACAACAATTTTGACGTCGACCCGGCACAGATCGGTACTCTGCCGGAGGTCGTCCTCGGCGAACTCGCACTCGGGACAACCGGCGTGACAGGCGGTTTCGCATCCAGGCCGCACTCTCTCGCGGATGTAGGCGCCGCACACCCTTGCATCCCGGCCGGAGTTGGGTAAGTCGCGACAGCGAGAACTAGCCGGGCAGAATCTTAAGTATGAGACGGCGACCGGTCAAATCTCAGCGGCTGAGTCATGGGTTTTCACGCCCCGCAGCGAGTTTTTGGCAAATGTATCCGAGCGGACGTAAGCGGGAAGCCGATGCGATGGCGGCATGAAAGATGCTTATATGCAGTGTGGTTCGCGACATATCAGGAAGTCGCGCCCCGTGGTTCGATGTCTATGGCAAAGTAACGAGCGCCCCGATGTGAGCTGCTTCGAGGTCTGTTGACAACTGTGATCCGCGCCTCTAATCTAACTTAAGTTTGAAAAGAGATCGAAGGACCGCCGGCCGGATTTCGGGCTCTGACGGGAAATGTTCGGTCAGGCGGTAGGCCTGGCGTTCAGAATACTTCGTCATCGTCTGCCGGTGACGAACCTTGGAAGGGAACATCTTGGCTACTGGCTTCGAGCGTGAGCCGGCCCAGCACGGCGACGATGGTGGGTCGGACGCCGTAGCGTTGGCCGCCGACGACTCGCCTGCTTCCGGCTCTCCTACCGGTCGTGCCGGGGGCTGGCCGACGAGGGTCGAGTCGTCCCCGTTTTCCAAGCCGGTCCGCGAACTCGGCGGGTTGTTCGCGATGGCACTGGACACATTCATGGCCGTGCCGCGCAGACCGTTTGCGTTGCGGGAGTTCATGCTGCAGTCCTGGTTTGTGGCGCGGGTGTCCCTGATGCCGACTCTGATGTTGGCGATTCCTTTCACCGTTTTGATGATCTTCACTTTCAACATCCTGTTGGTGGAGTTCGGTGCCGCCGATTACTCCGGCACCGGCGCCGCGTACGGAACGGTCACGCAGATCGGCCCGGTGGTGACGGTGCTGGTGGTCGCTGGCGCAGGCGCCACCGCCATGTGTGCCGACTTGGGGGCCCGAACCATCCGTGAAGAACTGGACGCACTCCGGGTCATGGGCATCAACCCAATCCAGTCGCTGGTGGTGCCTCGTGTGTTGGCAGCCACGTTGGTCGCGACGCTGTTGTCGTCGGTGGTGATTCTCGTCGGCCTTATCGGCAGCTTCATCTTCGCGGTGTTCATCCAGGACGTGACGCCGGGCTCATTCGTGTGGGGTCTGACGGTCATCACCGGCCCCGCCGACGTCATAATTTCGCTGGTCAAATCGGCGCTCTTCGGATTGGCAGCGGGTTTGATCGCTTGCTACAAAGGCATTTCGGTCGGCGGCGGTCCTGCCGGTGTGGGCAACGCCGTCAACGAGACGGTCGTCTATACCTTCATGGCGCTGTTCGCCATCAACATCATCGCCACCGCGGTGGGCGTGCAGGCGACGCTATGAGCGCATCCATTCCGAGCAAACAGCTCTTTCTTCAGCGCAAGACCCAGTCGTGGCTGCGTGGCTTGACCCGAATCGGCACCCAGGCGCGTTTCTACTTCGAGACGCTGAGTTCCATCCGGGTGTCCTTCCTGCGGTACAAGCTTGAGATGCTGCGACAGATCGCGCATATGAGCCTGGGCACCGGAGCCTTGGCCATCGTCGGCGGAACCGTCGTGATCGTCGGATTCCTGACTCTGGCCACCGGCGCACTGGTCGCGGTCCAGGGTTACAACCAGTTCTCCGATGTGGGTGTCGAGGCGCTGACGGGATTCGCCTCGGCGTACTTCAACGTGCGGTTGATCGCGCCCGTCATCTCCGGGATCGGTCTGGCCGCGACGATCGGCGCGGGTGCCACCGCTCAACTCGGCGCGATGCGGATCAACGAAGAGATCGATGCGCTTGAGGTGATGGGCATCCGCTCGATCGCGTACCTGGCATCCAACAAGGTGGTCGCCGGCGTGGTGGTGGTGATACCGCTGTACTGCGTTGCGATGCTCACGGCGTTCCTTGCCGCGCGGGTCGGCACCACGGCGATCTACGGCCAGTCGAGCGGTGTCTACGACCATTACTTCAATACGTTTCTTAACCCGACGGACATCATCTGGTCGTTTGTCCAGGTGGTCATCATGGCTGTCGTGATCATGCTGGTGCACACCTATTACGGCTTCACCGCTTCGGGGGGGCCCGCCGGCGTCGGAGAGGCCGTGGGACGCGCAGTACGTACCTCGCTCATCTCAGCCGTCGTTGTCGTGCTGTTCCTCTCACTGGCGATCTATGGCCAGTCCGGCAACTTCCACCTCGCGGGATAGAAGGAAATGGACGACAGTAAGCCCCGAGTTCACCCGCTGTGGTGGACAGCCGCCTTGTTCGGGACGATCATCGCGCTCGTTCTCACGTGTTCGGCCTTGTTCGCCGGAACGTTCAGGTCCTTCGTGGCGGTCACCTTGGTCTCGGACCGTTCCGGTCTGGTCATGGAACCGGGCGCGAAGATCAAGATGCGAGACGTCGAGGTCGGTCGCGTCGGCGGGATCAAAGGCGGCAGTGGGCCGGTGAGCCTGCAACTGGAGATCTACCCCGATCAGATCGACTTCATTCCGCTAAACGTCGAGGCCGAGATCAAGGCCACGACCGCTTTCGGCGCCAAATACGTCGAACTGAGTTATCCGGATGATCCCACCCCGCAACGGCTGACAGCGGGTGCGGTGCTGCGCTCGCGCACTGTCAGCACCGAGGTGAACACGGTGTTCGACAATCTCGTGAATCTGCTGGACCAGATCGACGTGTCCAAGGTGAATGCGGTACTCACCGCGCTCGCCGACGGAGTCCGCGGCCAGGGAGAGCGGATGGGCGCAGCGACCACCGACGCCAACCAGGTGCTCCGGGCGATCAATCCGCGGATGGATACCGTCGCGGCCGATTGGCGCTCGTTCCAGCGCTTCAGCGACGCCTACAGCGCTGCCGCCGGTGACATCCTCAGCACGCTGGATGCAGCGACCACCACCAGCAAAACGATCACCGACCGTTCCGGCGACCTGAATGCCTTGCTGCTCAACACGATCGGGTTCTCCAATACCGGCGTCGACCTGCTCGCGCCCAACAAGGACAACCTGGTGAACGCGATCAACGGGTTCGAGCCGACGACAAGCCTCCTGCTCAAGTACAACCCCCAGTACACCTGCATGATCCTGGGCGCGATGTTGTATCTGGACCGGGACGGCCTCGCCATCGTCGGCGGTAACGGCAAATCGCTGCTGGCGGATGCCGGACTGCTGTTCGGAGATGACCAGTACAAGTATCCGGAGAACCTGCCGATCGTCGCCGCGAAGGGCGGCCCTGATGGCAAGCCGGGTTGCGGTTCGCTGCCCGATGTTGCCAAGAACTTCCCGATTCGTCAGGTGATCACCAATACAGGCTGGGGCACAGGACTGGACTGGCGACCCAACCCCGGTGTCGGGGATCCGTGCTGGGTCAACTACTTCCCGGTCACCCGAGCGGTGCCGGAGCAGCCCAGCCGTCGGCATTGCGTCAACGGTCCGGCGCCGGGCCCGGTGGTTCCCGCGGGTATGCCGCCGTTCGGGGCCCCGTGGTACGGCCCGGACGGAACTCCGCTCTTCCCAGGTGTGCCACCGGTGCCGCCGGCCCCGGGTCCAGGAGTGCCACCGCCCGCGATCGGACCTGGTGTACCGCCCCCGATTCCGGTCCCAGGGGTGCAACCGCCCGCATTCGGTGCCGGGGTGCCTGCACCGATGCCCATTCCGCCCGGACCGCCCATACCGCTACCGGAGTACCCGGGGGGCATGCCGCCGCTGACATCCGTACCGCAACCACAGTGAGCAATGAGGGACTGAGGGGTTTCCACCCGTGAATGAGAACTTCAGACGTGCGACCGTGTTGTTCGCGGTCTTCGCCGCGGTGTGTCTTCTGGGCACATTCGGACTGCTGGCGATATTTGCGCAACTGCGATTCCAGGACGAGAACGTCTACACCGCCCAGTTCACCGACGTGAGTGGGCTGGAGACCGGCAACTTCGTCCGGGTCGCCGGAGTCGAGGTGGGCAAGGTCTCCGCCATTTCGATCAACGCGGAGTCCCAGGCCATCGTCGAGTTCACCGCCGGTCCTGCGGTGACCCTCACCGAGACCACCAAAGCCGCAGTCCGGTGGGCGAACCCGATCGGCGACCGGTATCTGGCACTGCTGGAGGGGGAGGACGGCAGCAGTCGCCTCAATCCCGGTGGGACGATCGCGGTGACGAACACCGAGCCGGCACTGGATCTCGACACCCTCCTGGGCGGGTTCCGGCCGCTGTTTCGAGCGATGGATCCCGAGCAGGTCAATGCTCTAAGCGGCCAGCTGATCTCGGCCTTCCAGGGCGAAGGAGCCACCATCGGTTCGTTTTTGAATCAAGCGGCGGCAGTGACCAACACCCTGGCCGACCGCGATGAGCTAATCGGACAGGTGATCATCAACCTCGACGCGGTGCTGGCATCGTTCGGAGACGAAACCGAGAAGTTCGACAAAGCGGTGGACTCGCTCTCCAAGCTCGTCTCCGGACTTGCAGCGCAGAAAACCGACATCAGCAACGCCGTCGCCTACACGAACGCGGCGACGGGGACGATCGCCGACATGCTGTCTCAGGCCAGGGCGCCCTTCCACAACACGATGGTGCAAGCGGACCGCACCGCGGGGATCGTCCTCGCCGATCACGAATATGTCGACAATCTCCTGGCAACTTTGCCGGACGCCTACAGGCAGATGAACCGCATGGGCTTGAACGGTGCCTACTGGGCCTTCTATCTGTGCGATCTGCTCGTCAAGGTCAACGGCAAGGGTGGCCAGCCGGTCTATATCAAGGTGGCCGGCCAGGACACAGGACGGTGCACACCAAAATGAAACCCTTCGCTGAACGCAACAAGTTCGTCATCGGTGCCGTGGGAATCGTGACAATTCTTGCGATCGTCGTCATCGGTCTGCAGTACCGAAAAATCCCGTTCATCAGCTCTGCAACCGAGTACGCCGCGTACTTCTCCGAGGCCGGCGGTCTGAAAAACGGTGCAGCGGTGCAGGTAGCCGGTTACCGGGTCGGAGAGGTGACCGCAGTGGAACTGGACGGCACGCGGGTACTCGTCGAATTCGAGATCGACAACGACGTTCACCTCGGCGACCGGACCGAGGCGAACATCAGGACCAAGAGCCTGCTCGGTTCGAAGGTTCTCGAGGTCACGCCCCGCGGTGACGGTGAGCTGTCGATTATCCCGATCGAGCGGACCAAACCTCCGTACCAGCTGCCCGATGCCCTCGGAGATCTGTCGTCGACGATCAGCGATCTGAATACCAACGGGGTGTCAGACGCGATGGCGACCCTGGCCGAAACCTTCAAGGACACGCCACCGGATCTCAAACTCGCTGTGCAAGGTGTGGCGCGGTTCTCGGAGACGCTGGGTAATCGCGACGAGGCGCTGCGCAGGCTGCTGACCAACGCCAAGAAGGCGACCTCCGTCCTGTCCGAGCGCGCTGATCAGGTGGTCAGTCTGATTGCCGACAGCAACGCATTGCTTGCCCAACTGTTGACCGAAAGCACTGCACTGGACCAGATCTCGGGTAATCTGTCCGCTTTTGCCCGCCAGTTGTCCGGGTTCATCAGCGACAACCGTGAACAGTTGGGGCCGACGCTCGAGAAGTTGAACGGTGTTTTGACCATCGTCGACAACCGTAAGTCCGAGCTCCAGGAGTCGATCAAACTTCTCAACCAGTACGCACTGTCGCTGGGTGAATGCCTCACGGCCGGACCTTATTTCATGGCCGCTCTGGTCAATCTGGTGCCCGGACAGTTCGTGCAGCCGTTCATCGACGCCGCATTCTCCGATCTGGGTCTGGATCCCGCCACGCTGCTGCCCTCGCAGCGCACGGACCCGCAGGTCGGGCAGCGCGGCACCCCGGCGCTGCCGATACCGATGCCACGGACCGGCCAGGGTGGAGAACCCCACCTCTACCTGCCCGACGCGATCACCGGTAAGCCCGGTGACCCGCGGTACCCCTACCGGGAGCCGCTTCCCGCGCCTCCGCTCGGCGGTCCGCCGCCGGGGCCGCCGGCGGCAGCACCCGGCGAGGACGGTCTTGTCCCCATAGGGGAACCACCGGCAATACTTTCGCCCGCTCCCGGTGAAGCACTGCCGAGCACCCCCACGGATGGAGAACAGTGATGCGGTCGGGCAAACTGCGGATCGGCCTGATGATTGCGCTGGCCGTTGCGCTGGTGGGCGGTTCGGTGGTCGCCGTGCGATCACTGACGCAGATCGCCAGGAATCACGTCGTGGCGTACTTCGAGAACAGCAACGGGCTCTTCGTCGGCGACGAGGTGCGCATCCTCGGCGTCCCGGTCGGTGCCATCGACGGCATCGAACCGCAACCGGAGCGGGTCAAGGTCACGTTCTGGGTCGACGATGAACACAAGGTGCCCGCCGACGTGCAGGCGGCGATCCTGTCGCCCCAGTTGGTGACCGCGCGGGCGATTCAGCTCACGCCGGCCTACACCAGCGGGCCGGTGCTTGAGGACGGCGCAGTCATTCCGGAGGACCGCACCGCTGTCCCGGTCGAGTGGGACGACCTGCGCCTCCAGTTGCAGAAGCTCACCGACGCCCTACAACCGACCGAGCCGGGTGGGGTCAGTACCCTGGGTGCACTGATCAACACTTCCGCAGACAACTTGCGCGGAGAAGGTGCCAACATTCGCAACACGGTCATCCAGATGTCGCGTGCCTTCTCGATTCTCGGCGATCACAGCGACGACATGTTCTCCAGCATCAAGAACCTGTCGGTGGTGGTGTCTGCGCTTCAGAACAGTTCGGACCTGATGGCGCAACTCAACACCAATCTCGCGGCGGTGACCGGGTCGCTGGCCGATGACCCCGACGAGGTCAGTAATGCGATCCGTGATCTCAGCGAGGTAGTCGGCGAGACAACACAATTCATCAGGGACCATCGCGAGGCGTTGGGCACGACAACCGACAAACTGTCATCGATTTCCACCGCAGTCCACCAGAGCCTTCCTGACATCAAGCAGACCTTGCACATCGGCCCGACCGCATTCCAGAACTTCGCGAACATCATTCAGCCGACCCAGTCCTCGGTCACGGGAGCATTGGCGCTCAACAACTTCGCCAACCCGATCTCGTTCTTGTGCGGGGCCATCCAGGCTGCGTCACGGATGAACTACGAACAGTCGGCAAAGCTGTGTGTCCAGTACCTAGCGCCGATCTTCAAGAACCGTCAGTACAACTTCCCGCCGATCGGCATCAACCCCGTCATCGGAACCGGAGCTCGACCCAACGAGCTCACCTACAGCGAGGACTGGCTGCGGCCCGACTACCTGCCTCCGCCACCGGCTGCGCCGCCGGCCGCCGCGACGCCCGCGGGCGCACCCGTAACGGCTGCGCTGCCGCCGACTCCGCTGCCCGCAGAGGCCACGGTGCCGGCCGTGGATACCTCGGTCGACCCCGCCGCCGGTCTGCCCGGCATCATGGTCCCTCCCGGTGGTGGCTCATGAACCGCGTGAAGCGCTTCGGTCTCGGCGTGCTGGTGATCGTGATGGCAGTCGTGCCGGCCTGTGAGTGGCGGGGTCTGAACTCGCTACCGATGCCCGGTACCGAGGGCGGCGGCCCGGGATCGTTTGAGATCAAGGCGCAGTTGCCGGACATCGGCTACATCCAGGAGAACTCACGCGTCCGGGTGGGCGACGCGAACGTGGGCACCATCACCGAGATCGAACTCCAGGGTTGGCACGCGCTGGTCACCATGAAACTCAACGGTGATGTCGAGCTGCCGGCCAATGCCACCGCCAAGGTGGGCCAGACCAGCCTGCTGGGCTCCCTGCACATCGAGCTGGCGGAACCGGTCGGCGTGCCGGCGGAGGGCAAACTGCGTGAAGGCTCGATGATCCCACTGGCCAACGGCGGCGCCTACCCGAATACCGATCAGACGCTGGCGGCAGTGTCGCTCCTGCTCAACGGCGGCGGAATCGGTCAGGTTCAGGACATCACGGCGGCATTCGCCACCGCGTTCGCCGGCCGGGAGCAGGAGCTGCGAAGCCTGATCGAACAAATCGATCAATTCGTGAACCGCTTGAACGGTCAGACCGGTGACATCATCGCCGCAACGGACAGCTTCAACAACCTCGTCGGTCAGGTCGCCGCCCAGGAACCGGTGCTGGACGCGGCGATACGCACGATTCCCGACGCGCTGGCGGTGTTGGCTGATGCGCGTGGCGAACTCACCGAGGCATCGAGCGCATTCGGAAAGTTCAGCGCGTTGGCCGCGGACTCGGTCAACCAGACGAAGGAGAACCTCGTCAAGGAACTGAATGCGATCGGTCCGATACTGGAGTCGCTGGCCAACACCGGGCCGAGCCTTACCCGTGCGCTCGACGCATTCGTCATCATGCCGTTCCCGAAGAGCCAGGCTTCCAACTGGATTCGCGGTGAGTCTGCCAATCTCACAGCGACCTTCGACCTGACCCTCAGCCGCCTCGACAACGGTCTGCTCACCGGTACCCGCTTCGAAGGCGAGTTGACAGAGTTGGAGATGCAGTGGGGTCGCACGATCGGGCAGGTGCCCAGCCCTTACACGGGTCGCAACCCGCTGATCATTCCTTACCAGCGGAATCAGGGAGGCTGACGTGTCGCTTCGACATTCGCAGTTCAGTCAGCGGCTGAACAAACGCGTGAAGGTCCAGTTGACGATCTTCGCCGTGGTCGCCTTGGTGGCGTCCTCGATCATGGTCTTCGGCTTCATCCGGGTTCCCGCAATGCTCGGAGTCGGTCAGTACACGGTGACCGTCGAACTACCTCGGGCCGCTGGACTTTACGCGACCGGCAATGTCACCTACCGCGGCACGGAGGTCGGCCGCGTGTCTGCCGTTCGCTTGACCGACACCGGCGTCATCGCCGAGTTGTCGTTGCGTTCTGACATGAAGATCCCAGCGGATCTGGACGCCGAGGTGCACAGTGTCTCCGGCGTGGGCGAGCAGTATGTCGCACTGCTTCCGCGCGGGGGAGAGGGACCCGCCCTGAAGAACGGGGATGTCATCCCGCTCGACCGCAGTTCGGTGCCACCCGATATCAATGCGCTGCTCAATGCGGCCAACGGCGGCCTTGAGGCGATACCACCGGGGAACCTCAAGACGGTGATCGACGAAAGCTTCACCGCAGTAGGTGGTTTGGGGCCGGAGATATCACGCATCGTCAAGGGCTCCACTCAGTTGGCGATCGACGCGCGGGCAAATCTCGATCCGCTCGTCACGCTGATCGACGAGTCCCAACCGATACTCGATTCCCAGTCCGAGACGGCCGATGAGATAAACGCCTGGGCGAGCCATCTGTCCGAGATCACCGGCCAGTTGCGGGACAACGATGCCGGGGTCGCGAACCTGCTCGCTCAAGGCGGTCCGGCCGCAGCCGAGGCACAGCAATTGATTTCGCGCTTGCAGCCGTCCCTACCCACGCTGCTCTCGAACTTCGTCGGCATCGGAAACGTCGGTCGCGATTACCACGCCGGCATCGAGCAGTTGCTCGTGGTGGCACCCATCGTGATCTCCGGAATGCAGGCCGCCACGTTGACCAACTACAACACCAAGCACCCGGGTTTGACGCTGGACTTCAACCTGAATGTGAACATCCCTCCGGTCTGCGCCACGGGGTACCTCCCGATCCAGCAGCAGCACGTACCCGCCGGTGCGGACGGCACCCCCGACGAAGGCATACCGCCCCGTCCGCCGGGCGAGTTGTACTGCCGGATCCCACAGGACGCGCCGATGTATGTGCGTGGAGCACGTAACTTCCCATGCCTGACCAAGCCGGGCAAGCGCGCTCCGACCGCTGCGATGTGTGAAAGTGACGAGGAGTACGTGCCTCTCAACGACGGACTCAACTGGAAGGGCGATCCGAACGCCACGTTGTCGGGACAGGACGTCCCACAACTGCCTCCGGGCTCGGCACCCGCAGCGGTGCCCCCGGCACCGGTACCCTCGGTGCCCCCGCCGCCGGCGCCCGCGCCCCCGACGGTCAGTCCGATCGCAGCGGCGGACTACGACCCCTTGACCGATAACTACGTCGGACTCGACGGCAGTGTGTACAGCCGGTCCGACCTTGCCAAAACAACAGAAGGACAGTCATGGCAGGAAATGCTCACTCCGGTGGTGATTCGATGAACGGCTCCAATTCCGTGAAGGACTGGCCTGCCGCCGAGGAATCGCCCGCTGTGGAGGACTGGCCCGCTGCGGATGAGGACACGCTGCCCGGTGACGATACCGAGGCGGCCGGTGAGAAGCCGGACTTGCGCAGCCGGTCCGGTTCGGCGAAACGGCTGGTGATCTCGCTGGGCGTGGTGGCCGCGGTACTGGGATGTCTGGTCGGTTGGCTGGGCTACCGCACGTACGAGATCCGCGCGGCACAGGACGAGCAGCAGGTGTTCGTGGAAGCCGCCCGGCTGGGTGCGGTGAACCTGACCACCTTCGGATTCGACACCACCGAAGCCGACATACAACGAATCCTCGATTCGACGACCGGCAGCTTCCACGAGGACTTCCAGATGGGTCAGGACCCGTTTGTCGCCGTCATCAAGCAGGCGAAGTCGAGATCGGAGGGCACGGTCACCGCGGCAGGTCTGGAATCACAGGACGGCGATCGGGCGCAGGTACTGGTCGCGGTGTCGGTGAAGACTTCCAATGCCGGTGCACCAGAGCAGGAACCACGCGCGTGGCGGATGCGCATCGGGGTTGACAAAGTCGGAGTCGACGCCGCCAAGGTCTCGTCAGTGACCTTTGTGCCGTGAGTAGAGATACCGACCAAGCGGTTACCGGATTGGAGTTCGACGTGTCCGTCGACACTAAGACAGAAGAATCAGAGAAGACTGCTTTGCAGGGCGACCCGACCGAGGCGGGCGAGGAACGCATCGATGAGAGCAGCAACACGGCACCGGCCGTCGCCGAGAGGGGTCGACGGTTCACGGGCACCCGCATCCTCACGTGCGCGCTGCTGCTCCTGGTGCTGGTACTGACTGTCGCTGCTGGCTATTTGAAGTGGATGGATGGTTCGGCGCGTGGAGCTCAGGTAGCGGCTGCGGAGTCGGTGCGGGTGGCGAGCGAGACCACAGTGGCCATTCTCTCCTACCGGCCGGACACTGCGGAGAAGGATCTCACCGCCGCGGCGGACCGACTGACCGGTACGTTCCGCGATCAGTACACCGACCTCACCAAGACGGTCGTCATCCCCGGAGCTCAGCAACAACAGATCTCGGCGGTGGCGACGGTGCCCGCCGCGGCCTCGGTGTCAGCAGACGACGATCGGGCAGAGGTACTGGTTTTCATCAACCAGACCACCTTGATCGGCAGCGAGCCACCCAACGTCACAACTTCGTGCGTCCGCATCACGCTGGACAAGGTGGACGGCCGTTGGCTCGTCTCGGGATTCGAGCCGGTATGACGCGGGGAGGAGAACGGCCGACGAAGTCGATTTGGCGCCGAGGCGCCGAAAGTCTTCCGATGGTGCTGGTCTGCGCTGTCGGGCTGGGGGTGTCGACGCCCACGGCGCATGCCGACAACAGGCGGCTCAATGGCACTCTGGTGACCAATGTCTATACCGTCCAGCGCCAAGCAGGCTGCATCACCGAGGTCAGAATCAATCCGCAGCTGCAGTTGGCCGCGCAATGGCATGCCAATGATGTCCTGAGGAACCGTGCCCTCGGTGGTGATCTCGGGTCGGACGGATCAACACCCCAGACCCGGGCGGAGGCCGCGGGGTACCGCGGCAAAACGGCGCAGAACGTTGCCATCAACCCGTCTTTGGCGATCAACAACATGGAGATCCTGGAGCGGTGGTACTACGACCCCGTCGCCTACGGCATCATGTCTGACTGCGCCAACGCAGAAATCGGTGTGTGGTCGGAGAACAGTTTGGATCGCAGTGTGGTTGTGGCCGTCTTCGGCCAACCGGGCTGATAGAACTGCGGAATTGAGCATTCGACGCGACAACCGCACCCAGATCGTTGCCGGATGTTGGGCGTCTCACTGGTCTTCATTGAGCGATTGACGACCCAATGAAGAGCGAGACGACGTGGACACCAACGTTATTGGTATCCACGTCGGCGATCAGAGGGTGACGCTCACGGACTCGTTCGGAATGCAGGTGGTGACTGGAAACGGAATGCCGGGGTCTGCGCACCCTCTACCGGTTGCGGTATAGGTGCGGCCGGCGGTCCACGGTACGGCGACCCTGGCCACTCCCCACCCAACGGCCTCGCCACACGTCTCTGTGCCGCCATCGCCGGACAAGCAGACCGTTGCCCGACGCGCATTCGACGTACCGTTGCAATGTTGAGCCTTCAAGGTCGAAACAACCGCGTAGGTATTACCGTTGGCCACACGTTGCGGGGCAGTCAGCGTGAAGGTGCAATACGGCTCGGCCGACGTCACGTCGGGCTCCGCGCCGGCGACGCCCGTTCCGGCCGCGAGTGCCGTGGACACCGCAGCTGCCGCCAGAATCATCAGCCTAGTCATCGTCATATCTTATGCTGCAATGTTTTCCGGGACAAGGCTTGAGCTGTGGAGGATCAAGGTCCCGGCTGATGCCGAGACCCGATCGAAGTGATTGCTAACTGTTGGACAGGACCCCTCCATGACCTGAGCGCCGAAAGGCCCGCAGGCAGGTGCGGTCCGGCCAAATGTGTCCCCTGAAACCACGGCGGGCTGTGACCGGCCTGGTCGAATTCAGCTGCACCGCTGCGCTATCGAACCGTACGAGTCGCTCAAACCGGGATGGGTCCCCGGGCGCATCCTGGGACGAGAGCAAGTTTCGATGCGGCCCAGAGCAATACGTGAACGGCGTATCCGAGCGCGCCGCGCACGTGAGATCGACGGCTTGCGTCCACCCGGTCCTTCGGCGTGGGTGAATTGAAGCACTCCGCAGGCGACGTTGCGATGCTGTCGATCGATGCCTACGGGTGGACGCAATGTCCGGACGTGGCGTCCGTCACGTGCTAGCGTCCGCTTGCGGAGCTCTGGGGAAGTCCGGGGCCGCTACCCGGCGAGGTGCCATGACAGCTCGACCATTGAAAACAGCGATCCTCAGCTGGGGCAATCGCTATGCGCCGCCGGCCCTTCTGCAGGACCAGGCGCGTGCCCTTTCGGCGAGCGGCGTCGTGGATCACTTCGCCATGAGCGACCACATGGGGCAGTTCATCCCTCCGTCGCTGTGGAGGCCTGAGTTCTCGCCACTCGCGGCGGCACTTCCAGATGTCGAATCGCTCGATGACCCGTTCGTCATGTCGGCCTATGCGCTGGCTGCCGCCCCGGAGCTTGGCCTGTCGATCACGACGGATGCGATTCGGCACGGCCCCTCACAACTCATCCGTGCGGCGCTGAGCCTGGCCAACATCGCCGGCGGCGACATGTCCCTGCATGTCGGCGCGGGGGAGGCCCAGCAGGTGACTCCCTTCGGCTG
This sequence comes from Mycobacterium sp. SMC-8, assembly GCF_025263565.1. Lineage (NCBI taxonomy): Bacteria > Bacillati > Actinomycetota > Actinomycetes > Mycobacteriales > Mycobacteriaceae > Mycobacterium > Mycobacterium sp. SMC-8. The sequence goes on along the minus strand of NZ_CP079865.1, from coordinate 5,526,595 downwards.
GAAGCGCACTCAGGGATTCCGCCGACTGAGCGACCTGCTGCAGATCTACTCCAAGATCTTCGCCACCGATGAACCGATCGACTTCGAGGGCGAATTCTGGACGTTCAAGCGGGGCTTTCTCGGCAACGCCAAACAGCATCGTCCGAAGCTCATCACGATGGGCAACGGCCCCAAACTGCTCGACATGACGACCACCTACGCAGACGGTCTCTGCAGCGGCGCGCCCGTCGTGTGGGCGACACCGGAGCAGTGTGCGGAACGAATCACGGTGCTGCGTCAGGACCTGGAGCGCAAAGGCCGCGACCCCGCGGGGTTCGAGTTCCGCACGTATGTCGTCACGCTCATCCATGACGACCCGGCAGCCATCGACGAAGCTCTCGACAACCCCCTCGTGCGCTGGATGGCGGCGGTGTTCGGTCGGCTCAATCCCGCCGACTGGACGGCCTCAGGACTGCCGTCCCCCGTGCCGGAGGCCTGGACCTACTTCATGAATCTCACGCCCCGCAGCACGCCGACGGCGTTCATCGACGAGACATTGCAGAGGACCACGCGCGCGCACGCGGAGAAGGCGTTCTTCCACGGGTCAGCGTCCGAAATCGCAGCTATGGTGCAGCCTTACGTGGACGCCGGAGTCAGTTGGGTGGCGCCGTTCGACCTGATGGCGCTGATCGGTCGGCCAGAGGATGCGCCATCGGCCCTCGAGCGCAGTATCGATCTGTGTCGCATCCTCAAGGCCGCCGCGGCCGCGAAGCCCGAGATCGACATGCCGCTTTCGCCGTGACTACAGCGCTCCTGTAACCACTGCCGGTCTCTTGAATGTCTGCTGATAGTGCATAACCATCGAGCCGGACGGCCTGTCTGACAACGCCGTCTGGTCGTGAAGAAGGGAAGTGGTCGAAATGCTCTTGGAGAATAAGCGCATCATCGTTACGGGAGGGCTCACGGGAATCGGGAAGGCCACGGTGCTGGCCTGTGCCGAGCATGGCGCAACCGTGGTATCCATGTCGCGCAAGGCGCCGACCCACCCATCGGCGGTCGAGATGCTCGAACAGGTCGAAGCAGCTGGGAACGGGGCAGTTTCGCACATGGCGGCGGATGTCAGCCTCCAAGATGACGTAGACCGCGCCTTCGATGAAGCAGCCGCCTGGATGGGCGGTGTCGATGCCATGGTGAACTGCGCGGGCGACGAGATGGAGTCGCCGGCAGACGAAATGACCTCCGCGCAGCTGCAGGAGATGTTCGACGTGAACGTGCTGGGGACGGCGTTCACGGATGCTGCGGCGTTTCGCCATATGAAGGACAGGGGCGGCTCAATCATCAATTACGGGTCCTACGTCGGCGTCGTTGGACTGCCGGGTGTCGCGGCATACGCCGCGGCAAAGGGCGCGGTCAGTGCGTACTCCCGGAGCATTGCGATGGAGTGGGGCCGTTACGGAATCCGGGTGAATGTGGTGTGTCCCGTGGTCATGACCGAACTGTACGAAAAGGGTTTCAGCCTGATGCCACCGGAAAGGCGGGCCCAGATGGAGGCCTACTTCGCTGCATCGATTCCGTTGGGCGGCAAGCCCGGCAAGGCCGAGGACTCGGCCAATCTGAATGTGTTTCTGGCCAGCGATATGTCCAGTTTCATTCACGGCCAACTCATCGGCGTGGACGGTGGCATGATGATGCCGCGTTGATCAGTTGCCGCTCAAGCGATTCGGCTCACCGGGACCGAGTCGGAGTCCGTAGAGCATCAGGTTCGTGATGTGGTCGACGATGTGCTCGCGGGACAGGCGCCGGCGACCGGTCGGAAGGAACCAGCGGCGGTGACTGACGCACGCCGTGACGAGCGCGACGAGCAGGCGGGAGGTCAACTCCATCTCCTCACCGGAGAACCACGTGCGACGGGCGGCTTCCGCCCGTCCCATGTCGCGCATCTGCGCGAAGCACTGGTCGAAGAGTCCGGCGATCTCGTCGGCGGTGTCCTCGTCGAGACTGCCGTCGGCGCGACTGAGGGCGGCGACGGCATCCTCGTGACCCCGCAAGCTGTCGTACAACTCGGCGACGATGTGGCGCATGATCTGTGCCTCGTCGACCGGGTCGGCAAAACTCTCTCGCCATGTCGTGGCGAAGGCGGAGAGCGAGTCGATGAAGGGCGCAATGATGGCTTCCCGGAAGAGATCACCCTTGGTCGGGAAGTGGCGAAACAGGACTGACATGGAGACGCCGGCGACTTCGGCGATCTGGTCGGTGGTCGCACGTTGAAAGCCTTGCTCGCGGAAGACTCGGGCGCCGGCATCAAGAAGGAGTTGACGCACCTCAGTGGAGGATCGGCGCTTCATGGGTGCACCTTATCCCGGAAACGTAGAGAGTTGGCACTCCCTTGACTGGCGCCAGTGTGTGGCGTTAGGTTCGGGCCATGCATGACGTCGTGATCATCGGTGGAGGACATAACGGCCTGACCTGCGCCGCGTATCTGGCCCGGGAAGGCAAGCGCGTAGTGGTGCTGGAGGCCAACCCGCACGTGGGTGGCTTCGTGGTGACACAGGATATCCCTGGCGCCCCGGGCTTTCGGGGGAACACCTACGCGATCGAGTTTCCGTTCGTCGACCGCAAGCCATCGGTGGTCGAGGAGCTCGGGCTCGCGCGGTTCGGGTTGCGGTTCACCGCCCCCGATCCGAACAACACCTATGTCGGCCCGGAGGGCACGCACTTTTCCAACTATCACTCCCTCGACAGGACATGCGACTCGATCGCCCGGCTGTCGAAGAAGGACGCCGCCGCATATCGGCGACTGATGACATCGCTGTCGTGTCTGCTCGACGTGGGACTGCCCTACCTGTCGGATCACCCGACACGGCCGAGCCCCGCAACATTGGCCGAGATTGCGCGGCACGCCGCCAAACAACGCAAGCACCTGCTGCCTGCCGCACGCATCCTGCTACAGACCCCGATGGAGATCATCGACGAGTTCGAGAGCGAGGAGGTCCGGGCCTGGCTGGCGATGAACGTCGCGACCGGCAGCTTCCGGCCGCTCGACGAGATCGCAAACACGTCGATCCTCGTGTATTTCGCCTACAACCACAAGTATCCGATCCGACGACCCGTCGGGGGCGCCGGCGCGTTCACCCAGGCGCTCGTCGACTGCGTCGAGTCCTACGGTGGAGAGGTCCGGACATCGGCGCCCGTCGCGCAGATCATCGTTTCCGGCGGGCGGACAACGGGTGTCGTGTTGGCCAGCGGTGAGGAAATCCGTGCCGCCCAAGTCGTCGCCGCCATCGACCCAACGTCGTTGTTCACCAAGTTGATCGAGCCGTCCGCACTCTCCAGCCCGCTGCGGGCAGAGGTCGATCGGATGCTCGTGCTCTCCAGTGGCGTCAGCCATCTCAATGGCAACATCGCAGTCAGTCGTCGCCCGACATTCCCGAATCACAGCTTTGGGGACGACGCGCTCGCCGGTCTCAGCTTCGCGCCGAGCGTGGACTACGTGAACCGGATGATGGACTCGCTCAAGCGCGGCGAAATCGGTCAGGAGTTGCCGTTCTACATCGCGATCCCGTCGATCCTCGACCGGTCGCTCGTCCCGCCCGGCAGCGACGGCGAAAGCATCTGGCTCTGGGTTGGTGCGGTCCCGCTCGAGCTCGCCGACGGCCAAGACTGGGCACAGGCCAAGCAGGGCGTCTTCGACCACATCGTGGACATGCTGGAGGAGCACTCCCCGGGATTCCGCAGCTCAATCATCGGTGCGAGGATCAACGGCCCGGACGACTTCAATTCCGAGTGGGCACACAAGGGATCGTCGCGGGCCGTCGACCTGATTCCGAGTCAGATCGGGCCGTGGCGGCCAAGTCCGTCATTCTCCGGATACACCACACCGGAGATCGACGGACTCTGGCGTTCCGGTCACGGCACCCACCCGATGTCGGGCACGAACGGCTGGCCGGGACGGCTGACCGCGCGCACCATTCTCAAGCAGGAACACGGGATCCGCCGCGTCCTGCGTCGCCGACACTCCTTCCGGCGCCGAACCGCTCGTAACGGCCGGCGTCTCGTGGTGGCCAAACTCAGCGGTCCGGCGTCTCAAACAGGGTCTACGATTCCTCAGATCATGTGGCAACAGACGGCTGACCTTCGCGGCGACCGCCGTGCCGGCGGCCCCCGTGGTGGGCACAGCGTTCTCCGGCCGCCGCGACCTCGGATCGCAGGGGACACTTGGTCCTCGGCGATGAGCAAGCGCAGGGGATCCGCCCTGCGGCTGCGGGCAGGGTCCGAGCATTGCCCTCGCGCAGGGGGCGCCGCGCCGCCCAGTTTCCGGGCCGGGTAGCTCCGTGACAGGGAACGCGCCGATCGTGGCGCAGTCGTCGAGCAACTCGCCGACCGGGTCCAGGCGCTCGCCCGACGAGGTCCGGCGCGCCATCGTGCCGGCCGCGGATGGGCTGTTCGCCGAGCGGGGGTACGAAGGCACGACCCTGCGCGAGGTCGCACGGGCGGCCAGGGTGTCGAACTCGGTGCTTTTCCGGCACTTTGCGTCGAAACCGGCTCTCCTGCGGGCTGTCGTCGTCGAACCCTTCGCCTTGTTCGTCGACGACGTGCTGCCGCTGCTGGAGTCCGTTGCAGACGGTCGCCAGGCCCCGCAGTTCGTCGCGGAGCTGCGGGCGCACCTGGAGCCGCGGCGTGGCAGCCTCCGCGCGCTGCTCTCGGCCCTGCAGTCTCCCGACGGTGACGGGGTGATGGCCGAGGTCGGCGGACTGTTGGCGCCCATGTTCGACCGCGTGCGAACGTCACCGCGTGGGGCCGCCGGCGGCGATGCCGACGCGATGGACCTCCGGCTGCGCCTCGTCATCGGTGCGGTCGCGACGGTCGTTGTCCTCGACGAATGGTTCACGCCCGACACGGACACGACGGGCACCGCGCTCATCGGCATGATCGGTCAACTCGCTTCGCGGTACCCGGACCGGGACGGCGACGCAGCACTCGCGGTACCCGCCCCCGCGGGTGGACCGTCCCCGTCCGCAGCGCGCAGCGAGCCGGCCCCGCTGCCCGCCGGTCGCCGCCGACGGCCGACGGTCGAGGTCCGGCGCGAGCTCCTGCGTTCCGCCGAGGCGTCGTTCGTCACCCGTGGGTTCGCGGCGACGACCTACGCGGACATCGCGCGCGGCGCCCGTACGTCGGAATCCGCCCTGCACCGCCATTTCGGCTCGAAACAGAACCTCCTCGCCGAGGCGGTCCTCGAGCCCATCGCGGCCGCGCTCTCAGAGCTGCCCGACTGGTGGGCGTCCGGCGGTCCTGGCCCCCCGGCCGGCGAACGTCTCCGTCTGGTGGCGCGTCTGTACGACACGCTCCGCAGCCACCGCCCCCTCGTGCGGACGCTCATGAGCGTCGCGACGGACCCGGCGCATCGTGACATCGGCAAGCTGGTCGCGATGCGACTGGCCGGAATCTTCGTGCAGGCCCGGGGATGGGCCGCGCGCCCGGAGCGTGAACGGCAGGACGACCTGCGGCTGCGCGCCGCGGTCGCGCTGGCGATCGCGGCGTCGTCGCTCGACGACTGGTTCCTCTGTGGGGCCAGCGGCGTCAATCGCGACCGGATCGTTGGTGAATTGGCCCGTGTGGTCAGCGATCGTGACCGGAATCAGGCGCCCGTATCACCAAACGGCACTCGCCACGTGAAAGAGTCTTGACTTCCTTAGCGGCGAGGTGTGGAGTACACGGGTGGGTGCGTCCGCGCCCAACCGACGACCTGTGAGGAACCGATGAAGCACGACCGGGGCGCCGAGGGCGTCCGCTATCTCGTGGCGGAGTATTGCCACGCGATCGACTCGGGAGAGACGGAGCGGTGGACCGCATTGTTCGACGACGACGCCCGGTTCACCATCGACGACCTCGGCGAGCTTGTGCGCCCCGAGAACATCTCGGTCTTCGTCGACGGCGCGCTGACTTCCTTGCGCGAGCACGGCATCGCGGGCATCAACCACCGCACGGTGAACTCCGCCATCGACCTCGACGGTGACCGCGCAACGGTCACCAGCGACTTCGCCGTCGTGGTCCCCGTCCCGGACGGCTTCGCGACCGCCGCGCTCGGCCGGTACCTCGACGAACTCCGGCACGACGGCGACCGCTGGCACTTCGTCGCCCGCCGCATCACGTGGTTCGGCGGAGCAGCGCCTGCTGCTTTGGCCGAAGCGCTGAGGCCCGTCTTCGCCGACCGGTCCGCGACCGCGGGGGCGGTGACTCGATGAACGCCCCGACACGTGTGCGCTCAGACGGCCAGCGGGAGTTCGAGGTTCAGGTCCTCGACTACCTCACCGACGCCGACGAGCTGCCGCACCCGATCTACGACCAGCCGCTCTGGTCGGAGAACTACCTCACGCAGGCCTACGACCCGGACACCGATGTCGGGGTCTACATGCACCTGAGCCGCACGCCGTTCAACCCGAACGTCTGGCTGGAGAACTTCACCGTCTACCTGCCTGGCCGGCGGCTGCTGGTGTACCGCGGCTACGGGCCGAACGTGTCGAAGGACGGCGCCGGCGGTGCGTGCCTGAACTGGACGTGCGTCGACCCGTACGTGCACTGGATCAAGCGCTTCGAGGGCGGGGTGCAGGACACGACCTACGACGAGCTCATGGACGGTCCGCTACGGGACGGGATCCACATCGGCGCCTCGATGGAGCTCGACGTCCGCTCGACGTCCCACGTCTTCGACATGGGCGACGTCTCCGGGCAGGAGTGGGGCGCGAAGATGCACTACGAGCAGCACTTCGAGGCCACGGGCACGATCGCGTTCGGCAACGAGGTCATCGCCTTCAACGGCACGGGGCTGCGTGACCATTCGCTCGGGGGTCGGGATCTGTCGAAGATGTCGGCGCACAACTGGCACAGCGGCAACTTTCCCGACGGCCGCGGCTTCAATTTCAGCATCGTAGGCTGGCGCGAGGCGGACAAGAGCCATTCCGTCGGCGTCGTCACGACCCCGGACGGCGTCCAGATGGCAACGGTCGTCAACGAGCCGCTGATCCATGCCGAGTCCGAGATCTGGGACCCCTACGAAATGGTGTTGCGGACCGAGGACGGCGTGGAGCACACCATCACGGCCGAGGTCCTGAGCGTCATGCCGCATTCGCTCGTCGGCCCCAACGAGATCGCCTACGGTAACCACACGGGCACCGCCGCGTCGCACCTGTTGCTGGACTGCCAGACGCGCTACGAGTGGGACGGCGTCGTCGGCTACGGACTGACGGAGCGGACCGTGATGCGTCCCCGCCAGCAGAACGACACCTACGACCTGCTCGTCGGGGTGACGAAGTCCGGAAAGCTTTCAGCGACTCAACGAGAGGCTTGAGATGCAGCTACGTGGCGCCCACATCCTGATCACCGGAGGCTCCAAGGGAATCGGTGCCGAACTCGCCCGACACCTCCATGCGAAGGGGGCGCGTCTGACCCTCGTGGCGCGCGAGAGCGACGAGTTGCGGCAGACGGCGGCGTCCCTCGGCGGCGTCGCGATGGCCGTCGACCTGTCGGACCACGAGCAGTACGAAGGGCTCTCGCCCGCGCGGAGGCCGAGCAGGGGCCGCTCGACGTTCTGATCAACAACGCGGCGCTAGGAGAGTGCTGAATTAATCGGGCGTGGCGGCGGGGCTTGTGGCTGTGCTCTCGAGATGATTGAGGCATGCAGGGACGCTCTGATGATCAGCGGGAGTTGTTGGATGCCGAGTCGGTGGCCGGGCATCTTCTGAAGTCCGACAGCATGTTTGCCTTCCTGGCCGCCCACCGTGACGAGCTGTTCCCCGAAGCGATGTTCGCCGATCTGTTTCCCTCAGGTCGGGGTCGTCCGAGCGTGCCGGCTGAGGTGATGGCCTCGGTGATCACCCTGCAGGCCCTGCACGGCCTGTCTGACAACGAGACCGTGGACGCGGTCACCTTCGATCTGCGCTGGAAAGCCGCGTGCGGGCTGCCGGTGACCGCGACGGCGTTTCACTCCACCACGTTGACCTATTGGCGGCGCCGACTGGCCGGCTCGGACCGACCCGATCGCATCTTTGAGGCGGTCAAAGCCGTCGTCGCGCAGACCGGGGTGCTGGCCAAGAAAACACGGCGGGCGTTGGATTCCACCGTGCTCGATGATGCGGTGGCCACCCAGGACACCGTGACCCAGCTGATCGCCGCGATCCGCCGTGTGGGCCGCGAGGTGCCCGGCGCCGGTGAGGTGATCGCCGCCCGGTGCGGCGCCCATGACTACACAGACCCAGGCAAACCGGTCATCGCGTGGAACGACAAGACTGCCCGCGACCAGCTCATCGACGCCCTGGTCGGTGATGCCCACCGGCTACTGGGGTATCTGCCCGACCAAGATCTGGGTCCGCGTGCCGCTGAGGCGGTCGCGTTGTTGGCGTTGATTGCCGGCCAGGACGTCGAACCCGTGGAGGGCTCTGATGGCACCGACGGGCACTGGCAGATCGCCCAGCAGGTGGCCGGTGATCGGGTGATTTCCACTGTCGACCCTGAGGCCCGCCATGCCCACAAGACAGTGCATCGGCGCCAGGATGGGTTCAAGGCCCATATCGCGGTTGAACCCGATACCGGGATCATCACCGACTGCGCTCTGACCAAAGCCAGCGGTTCAGACAATCATGAGGGTGTCATCGGGTTGGGGTTGTTGGCCGGGGAGACCCGCAGGGTGCGGGTGCTCGGTGATTCGGCGTACGGCACCAACGAGATGCGCGCGGGGCTGGCCGATCTCAAGCATGTCGCGGTGATCAAACCGATCCCGCTGCGTCCGGCTGTACCGGGTGGGTTCACCATCGAGGACTTCACCGTCAACCTCACTGAACGCACCGTGATCTGCCCGGCCGGGCTGACTCGCACGATCACCGCGGCCGGCAACGCCGTGTTCGGTGTCGCGTGCCGCGACTGTGCACTACGGGCTCAGTGCACGACCGCCGTGAAAGGCAAGACCGCGAGGATCTCACCGCACTACCAACTGCAACACACCGCACGCACGCAGTCCCGAAAAGCGAAGTGGATCAACGAGTACCGACAGCATCGCCCGATGGTGGAACGCTCGATCGCCTGGCTGACCCGTGGCAACCGCAAAGTCCGCTACCGCGGCGTCACCAAGAACAACCACTGGCTGCACAATCGCGCTGCCGCACTGAACCTGCGCCGCCTGATTACGCTGTGCCTGACCCACGACGGAACGACCTGGGCCATCGCCTGACCCGGGATTTCAGGGCCTTGCCTCACCGAGGACCGCGTGCCAGGCTCAACTACGGCGGGGTGACCCTCGAATCTGTCGCCCTTCGGGTCTGACTTCAAACCACGCGCCACAAAGCGCTCTGAGGCACCCTGCCCCAAAACACCCTTAATTCAGCAGTCTCCTAGGGGCGACACAGCACTTCGGCACGCTCTCCTCGGCGGACGTTCGCAAGACCCTCACCACGAATCTCCTTGCGCCATTGGAGCTGTGCAGGCAGGCGGTGCGCGTCATGGTCCCCCGCGGGCGCGGGGCGATTCTCAACGTCTCCTCGATTGCAGGCGAGTTCGCGGTCCCGCACCTCGCCACGTACGGATCGTCGAAGGCCGCGCTGACGATGTTCTCCATGGACCTACAACGCGACGTTCGCGACACGGGTGTCGACGTCTCGGTTTTCATCCTCGGGTCCGTGCCCGACACCAACATCTACAACGAGGGCATCAAGAACGAGACGACGCAGGAACTCGCACGGCAGCTCGAGAAGTTCACCGGTCTGACCACGGACAAGATCGCCCGAAAGATGGTGAAGTCGCTCGAGAAGGACCGGCAGGGCCTGGTCACCATGCCGGGCACCTTCACCCCGGCGGTCTTCGTGCGCACCCTGCCCGTCCGCCTCGGTGATCTGCTGTTCTCGCGTGGAGAGGCCCCGAAGGTCGACCACGCGCTGCTCCGGGACCCGGTCGAGGCGACCAATGAGTCGTCCACCCAGAGCGTGCAGGCGTGACGGACGCCGTCGATGTGTCGCGGTCGACGGGGAAGGCAGAACTCGGCCGCCGGCCGTCCGTAGCGACCATGATGTCTGCGATGAGCACTGCGTCCCCGGCGGTCGACCCGCTGCACACGCCGGCGGCCGGCGATTCGTGGTGGAGCACCACGAATCTTTCTGAGGCCTTCCCGGGAGTTCTGACTCCGCTGGACTGGACGGTCATCGGCCCGGCCGTCGAACGCGCCACCCGGGGCGCGCTCGTCTCCATCGGCGCGTTGTCGCCCGGTGATGCCGACGTCCCGGCCAACCCGGCCGAGCGGACGTACGCGGTCTTCCATGGCCGCATCGCGAGCCGGATCGACTGGTTCCACCACGTCGGGGCGGTGATGCCCGGTACGAGCCCGGACGCCGTCGTCACCCAGATCTTCGGATCGGTGCCCGAAGGGCTGTCGAGCCGGCCCTCTGTTCGGCGGTACCCGGTCGTCGCGGCCCGCTTCCCCCTGACGTTCGCGCGCGCCCCGGGCCGCACGCGCACAATGCGTGCTGCGACCCGCGCGTGGTGGGAATCCGAGATCGAATGCATGCCCGGCCGCACGCTCGACGAGGCCCGCGCCGCCTTCCTCGCGGGGGTCGCCCGCATGACCGAGAACCTCATGATCGACGGGACGCTCTTGCTCGCGGGGGCCCAGCCGATCTACGACCAGCTCACGCGGCTCGCATCGATCGCCGGGATCGATCCGTCAGCGCTCATGCGGGGGGCGGGTTCACACGAGGAGACGCAGGTGGTGGCCGACGTGTGGGAATGCTCCCGCGAACGTCTGCCGTTCCGCATCCTGCTCGAGCGGCACGGGTTCCACGGGCCGCACGAGGGCGTACCCTCGGGCCGTCCCTGGCGCGAGGATCCAGAACCGCTCCGCGCGCTCGTCGCCTCGTTCGCCTCGTTGTCCGACGACGCCGACCCGCGGGCGGCCGAGGAGCGCGGACGCGAGGAGCGCCGGCGCGCCGAGCGCGAGCTGCTTGCCGGCCTCGGTCCGGCTCGTCGTCGCGTCGCGAAGCTCGTGCTCCGTCTCGCCCACGTCTACCTTCCGCTGCGCGGGAAAGCGGCCCGGACGCAGGCGATCGACGTCGTGCGCGCCGCGGCGCGCCGCATAGGAGAGACGCTCGCCGAGGACGGCCTTCTAGAGCAGGCCGACGACGTCCGGTTCCTGACCGCGGACGAGATCGCCGTGCCGGTCGGACCCGACGTGCGCGGACGGATCGCGGAGCGGCGGGCTCGATACCAGGAGCATCTGAAGCTCGACCTGCCGGGTACGTTCCGCGGCCAGCCCGTCCCGGTCGTGGTCCAGGCCGGCCGCGGCGACGAGGAGGACGATCGCGGCGGCCCCGTGCTCCTGCGGGGCGTCGGTGCGAGCGCTGGGGTCGTCGAGGCCCTGGCGCGGGTGGTGCTGGACATCGATGACGCCGGGGAGCTGGAACAGGGGGAGATTCTGGTCACTCGCACGACCGACCCTAGTTGGGCGGCACCGATGTTCGTCTCGGCAGGGCTCGTCGTCGACATCGGCGGGCTGTTGAGCCATGCGGCGATCATCGCCCGCGAACTCGGGGTCCCCTGCGTCATGGGGACGGGCTCCGGCACGGCCCAGCTGCGGACGGGTGACCGCTGCCGGGTGGACGGCCGCGCCGGGACCGTCGAGGTCCTGGGCCGCGACTGAACCGGCGCGCCGAAGGTCCGGCGGCGGGTCAGCTGTCACCGCCGCCGGACGACCTGCCTAGCCCGCGCTCCCCACCATCGGCGTCCCGGCCTGCGACAACATGAATCGACGGTACTGCCGGCACATCATGTAGTCGTTGAGCTGGCCCGGTGCATCGGTGAAACCGTCGAAATCCCAGCGCTGATTGTGGTTGAAGATCATGAAGTCGCCGTAGACTCCCGGCCATTTCAGGCAGTCCTGGTTGCGGCCCTCGGCGTAGAGCGTGCGTCCGAGATGATCTGTCGCCTCGACCAATTCAAGGATCGGACGTCCGTCGCTACCCCGCTCGACACACCGTCGGGTGCCGGAGACCAGCTGTCCCACGACGCCGTCGCGGACATAGAACCCGGAGGTCACATTGTCGACCATTCCGATGACAGGGTCCTGCTCCCAGGGCCGGTCAGCGACGGAGAAGACGTGAAAGGCGTTGTCGGGCGAGCCGATTCCGAACTGATACCCGGTACGCGCCTTGACCATCGGCACGGTGACCGCGCGGGGTCCCCAGGTGCGGTCGCGCAGCGTGGCCACGTCCGTCAGCCGCATGACTTCGCCGTCGAGCGTGATGGTGCCGCTCATATAACCGTACTGCTCGTAGTGACCGGTGGTGATGTCTCCTTCCACGGCCTGCACGAGATCGATCATGCCCGCATTGACTTCCGGGGTGTCCATCTTCATGTAGTAGGGCTCGCGGGCGGCGGTGTAGACGAGGTCCATTTGGCAGCCGCCGGCGTCGTACTGCACGTGGTAGGACACCTGAGGCTCGATGGTTCGGACGGAAAAGCCTGTCTCCAGAGAGAAGTCGAAGACATCGTCATCTTCGCCGAGCGGAACGTGCCAGTTCCAGCCCCAGTGCCGACAAGTGCCGATCTCGTCCCCGCTGGGGTCCCAGATCATCGGTCCGCCCATGATCTGGCGTTGGTTGGGCCGCAAGTAGTAATAGATCATGCCGCCGATGTTGTGTTCCTTCGACACGAAACCGAAGTAGGTGCTCTCGTTCCACCAACCGTCGTTGGTCCGAGGGTGCAGACCCTCGTCCGCGACCGAAACGTCGTCCTTCCAAGCCATCAGATATGAATCCTTTCTCAGTCGGCCACGGTGATGTGTTCGCCGACGCGTTCCAGAACTTCGACCCGCCCCGCGCCGCCGTCGACTCGGATGAGGTCGCCCGTGCGCAGGACCTGGGTCCCGACCTTCGTGTTCGCCACACAGGGCACACCCAATTCGCGGGCCACGATCGCCGCGTGACTGAGCATGCCGCCGACGTCCATGACGAGACCCTCGGAGAGGTACATGATTGCGGCCCAACTGGGATCCGTGGTGCGAGCGACGAGGATCTCACCGGGCTCAAGAGCAATGTCACCCGGATCGGAGACGACCCGCACCCTGCCCTCCACCACGCCCGCACTGGCGCCGACGCCGTCAAGTGTCTCCACCAGCTCCGACGGTCCCGCAGCCGCCACCTCGTCGGGCATCCCGGTCCAGTGCACCGGGAGTTCGGCAAGTTGGAGGTAGCGCTCACGTTCTCGGCGGCGGTCGGTGACGGTCTCCTGGTCCTGCCAGCGGCCGGCCCGGATCTCTTCGACGGTGTGGAAGAAGACGTCGTCGGGGTCGGCGAAGACACCCTCGGCGTGCAGCGTGGCGCCCAATCGCCGAGCCGACGCGCGCGCGACGTCCAGGCTCTGCAGAAAAGCGACTTTGCCGACCCCGCGCAACGCCACGCCGCGTCGGGCATAGCGAAGCAGGGCGCGTGCCTTGACCTTTCGTAGACCCGACAACGAGTTCAGGAGTGCGGTCTCCTCGCGTTGCCGCTCGGCCTCGAAGCGCGCCTCCCGGACCGATGGACTGTCGTCGGCCTCGAGAGCGGAATAGCTCTGCAGCATCCGAACCAGCGGGGCGGAGTCCTCGCGCCAGACCCGACCGGTGATATCACCCTCGTTGGGTCCGTGAAAGCCGTGGCGCGCAACGAATTCAGACAGTTCGAGCTGACCACGCGAACACGCCCACAGATCTTGTACGAGGCTGGTCTCCTCGTGGTCGGCGCCCCCGGAGAGCAGCCCGGTGCCGCTTCCTGCGGCGTCGATCAGCGCGGCCAGCTGGTCGTGGGACGGTTGCACGATCGCGAAGGTCACCAGCGAATGCAGGTACATGATGTGGACGAACCTGTCTACGGCCGCGCAGAACGTGACACGGGCCGTTTCGCCGCTCGCTGTCGGAATGGCCGCCGTCTGGCTGCGCCACCACGGTTCGGTGTCCGCCCGGATGGCGCGGATCATCCGAGGCGATCGAAGCATGTTCCACGGAATCCTGACGGCCGCTCTGGGGTAGTAGCGACGGGCCGGGCGAGCAACGTAGCCCGGCGGAACGGCGTCGAACAATGACGTCGCCACATCGGCACCGCTCGTCCCCGGGAGGCGCTCACCCATCTCGAGCATGAAGTCGGCACGCAGCGCGGCGCGACCGTAGAAGATGCTGATGAGGCGATCGTGCTCACCGTGAGGGCCTGCGGCTTCGTGGGAAGTCAGGACACCGAACGCGGCGAACGTCCCCCTGACCCCCCCATCCAGTGCCGGTCCCCACACGCTCCATCCCAAAGGTGTCGCGACCCCCGGCACCGCCTCGGACACGTTCACGGTTGTCCACAGGGTGTTCGGAGCCGACGAACTATGCATGCTCCGGTGCCCTAGCGGAGGTTCGTCGACGCGGGAATGTTGAGCCAGCCGTTCGCCGCCGACAAGTCGGGGAAGCGCTTGGCCTGGTCCATGTGCAGGGAGTAGTCGGGGATGCGCGCAAGGAGCTGCTCGAGGATGGCGATGGCTTCCATCCTGGTGATGATCGCCCCGATGCACCGGTGTACGCCGAATCCGAACGCCAGGCTCTGGCTGAGCTTTCGGGTCGGGTCGATCTTCACCGGATCGTCGAAGACGGTTTCGTCGTGGTTGGCCGCGGTGAGCACCAACAAGATGAACTCGCCCTCCTTGATTGCCACGCCACCCAGCTCGACATCGCGGGTCACCCGCCGGGCGGTGGTGGTTTCGGGAGTGATGACGCGCAGGAATTCGTCCACCGCCCCCGGGATCAGCGATGGGTCGTCGATCAGTCGTTGGCGTAGGGCCCGGTCGGTATCCAGGTGGATCAGGGTGTTCGCGATGAGTGACTCGGTGGTCTCGAACCCGCCGAACAACAGCGTGACCAGCAGCGAGACGAGTTCGACGTCGGAGAATCCGGCGTCGGGGTGGTGAATCAGGCTGCTGGCGACGTCATCCGTCGGGTTCTCGCGCTTGTCGTTGATGACCCCATAGACCATGCCCGCCAGCTCCAGAAGGTCGCTCACGTCGTCATCACCGGGTTTGCGCATGTATCCGGTCCTGATGGCATCGATGAAGCGGTCCCGCAGCTCCAACGGAAAGCCGAGGTAACTCATCATGGTCGTCGGTCCGACGACGTGCCCGAGGTCGTAGACGACGTCGAAATCGCCCTTGGTCACGATGTCGTCGATGGCGGTCGCCACGATGGCTTCGATGTTGGCCCGCAGCGCCTCCGAGGCCGACCGGGTGAAGAACGGGTTCAGCACCTTGCGCAGATCGGTGTGCTGAGGAGGATCCGACTCGGCGGGCAGCAAAGCTCCTCCGGGTAGGGGAATGGGGAACGACGGGATGAAGAGGCCGCCTGCGCCGTCGGTGGTCCGGCCGGAGGAATAGGTGTCGGTGTCGAGCAGCACCTCGCGGACCAGCTCGTGTGAGGACACCACGTAGTGGCCGCCGTTGCTCTTGGTGTAGGCGATCGGATGCGCGAGCAGATTGCGGGCCCGGCCTTCCAGATCGCGCGCGAATTCTGCTGAGTGGTGGTCGAAGTCGATTACGGGGACTGATCGTGTGGCAGTTGTCATGGAACTCTCCTCGTCGAAAGGATCCGTAGACCCGTCGGGTTCGTGGATCACGCTAGCAGTCTTCTGGACGCAATATCCGGATTTTGAGTCCAGATTTTGTGTAGGGTGCGGAATGGGCCAAGACGACCCGTCCAGCGCAGGATGAAAGGTGTTCCGTGGCAACTACACAGACCGAGTGGGGACCGATCGGCGAACTCGTGCACCCCGGTGCCGCCGGACCGGACGACCCGGTGTACCGCGACAACGCGTACCTGTCGTTCTGGTCGCTGAGCGGCCCGGCACCGATCTACGGTGAGGCGCACGTCTCGACCTCGCCGAACAGCGACGGCAGGCGCGCGCGATTCACCGTGTGGCGTGACGGCCACGTCGTCGAGATCCAGGAATCACTCGAACCTGGAAGTTTCACCAGCGACTCGATCGACTTCGATCCGCGCGGAAAGGTCACCGTCGACGGTCCCGGCATCTCGGCGACGATCGACTACACCCTGCGTCACTGCGTGGGCGACTACACCACCAACGCCGTCCTCGGCACCGTGAAGGACTCCACGCTGCAGCACTATCAGCAGGGTGTGGACGTCTCGGCCACGATCACGATGAACGGTACGACGACCGAGACCGCCTGTCGCGGCATGCGGGACCGTACCTTCGGCTATCGCGACGAACCCAAACAGTGGATCGAGGGTGTGGGCTTCTGCGTCACCACCGATGACTTCTACTTCACCGCCATCCGCAACGTCACCGATGATGGCAATGCGGTCACCGACGGCTTCATCCTCACCGACGACGGCGCGTTGCGGCTGACTGATCTGACGTTCACCTTCGACCCGATCATGCTGCTCAAGGCCGACCTGAAGTTCGAGGACGGGAGCGAGCGGACCATCACACAGGTGAGCCGCCAGTACTGCCCGATCTGGTTTCCGCAGGGTCCGTCCAGAACGGCTCCCGCAATGACGACGTGGAGTGAATACGACAACTTCGACGCGTGGGGCTCGCCGGGTGAGGGAATTGTCGGCCACTGGGTTCGGCGCATCATATGACCGCCTCCCCCAACGGCACAACGCCTCACGGCACAAGCGCGCCGGACGACGCACTTGACCTGGGACGCGATCCGCGGCACAGCTCGTCGGCACCCGACACCCTGTGGACGACGGTCAATGTCGCGGAGGCGATTCCGGGTGTCATCACTCCACTCGGATGGAGCATCTGGGGTCCCGCGAGTGACATGGGGATGCGAAAGACCTTCGCCGCGTTCGGCGTCCTCACCGGAGCCGAGGCACAGGGGCCGGCCGGTGAACACGACCGGGTGATGAGCGTGTTCTACGGGCGGCCCGTGCTACGCGCCGACTTCTTCCTCGCGATGGGGGAGCGGTTGCCCGGCACCAGCGGCGCCGACGTCGCCGAATCTCTCTTCGCCGCGACGCCCGAGGACTACGTGAGCCGTCCTGAACGGCGCTATTACCTGCGTGCGGCGCTCCGTGTACCGGTCATCACAGCCCGAGCTCCGGGGCTGATCAAGAAGGCCCGTGCGGAGACCGATCAGTGGTGGCGTACGGAGGTCCACCGGGTCGGACACGCCGATATCGTTGAGGCGCAGCATATGTTGGAAGCCGCTGCGGTCCGCTTTCATCACAACGCCTATCTGCACATGGTGACGACGTTCGCGGTCGTTCAGTTGGCCTACGACCAGCTGAGTGCATTGATCGAGGCCGCCGGTGTCGGCGGGGGACTGCTGTCGGGTGACGGCGACCACGAGGAAACGCGTTTCGTCCACGATCTCTGGGCGTGTTCCAGGAACGCCCTCGACCTGACGACGTTCCTCGACCGGCACGGCTATCACGGACCCAACGAAGGCGAGATCTCCGGGCGGGTCTGGCGCGAGGACCACGCCCCGCTGGAGCGCATGCTCGCGTCGTACGCCGCCCGCGGCGATGACGCCGACCCTCGGGTGCGGGAAGAGGCGTTCCGCATCCAACGAGAAGGCGAGAAGCGGCAACTCCTGGCATCGCTGAGTGGCGTGAAGCGGCTCAAGGCGCGGGCGGTTCTGGCGCTCGCCGGGCGGGCCATCCCGCTCCGCGGTGTCGGGAAGGTCTGCTTCCTCCAGAGCCTCGACGTCGCGCGCGCAGCGGCCCGGCGGATCGGTTTCCTCGTGGCCGAGCAGGGATTCATCGATGATCCCGAAGACATCTTCTTCCTCACCCGAGACGAGATTCGGGACGGTCGGTGGACGACGGCGCGGTCCACCGTCGAGTTCCGGCGGCGATGCCACCAGGAGTATCAGCGATACGAACTCCCGGTGAAGTGGAACGGCGCACCGCAGCCGCGGCTGATCGACACCCCGAACGATTCGGTCGAGTTCATCGAGGGCATCGGGGCCAGCCCCGGTGTGGTGGAGGGCCCGGTCCGAGTCGTGACCGAACCCGACGACATCGACATCGAGGAAGGCGAGATCCTGGTGGCCCGCACCACGGATCCCAGCTGGGCGGCGATCATGTTCCTGTCCGCAGGCCTGGTCATGGACATCGGCGGGGCTCTGAGTCACGCCGCGGTGGTGGCTCGGGAGCTGGGCATTCCCTGCGTTGCGAACACCGGCATCGGGACACGCGTCCTGGTGACCGGCGACCGGTGCCGTGTCGACGGCTCGACCGGGCGGATCGAGATCCTTGAGCGAGTACAACCGTCAGTCAACCCCATCTGAGGAAGGTGTGATCATGAACCGAAAAGCCGACGCCTGGTTCGCGTGGAGCGGTATTGCGTTCGTCGGGCTGTTCGTGGTGGGCATGGTGGGTTTCGCCGGCTTCGTCCCGCCACCCAGCCCGACGGCTTCCGCTGAGGAGATCGCCGCGATATTCCGCGACAACACCAACGGGATTCGCTTCGGACTGATACTGGTCTTCGTGGCGACCGTCGTGTTCTTCTTCTACGGCGCCGAGATCGCTCACCAGACCCGGCGCATCACCGCCGCGTCGCGCGCCCTGTCCTACGTCCAGATCGCCACCGTTTCCGCGGCGGCGCTGATCATCGACATACCCGTGATGCTGTGGTGGGTCGCGGCATTCAGACCCGAACGGTCTGCGGAATCCATCCAAATGCTCAACGACATCGCATGGATGATCTTCATCGTGGGATTCGTCCCCTACGTGGCGTGGGCGTTCGCCGTCGGGATCGCCATCCTTTCCGATGTGGCACCCGAACCCATCTATCCGCGGTGGTCCGGGTACCTCAGCATATTCGTGGGGTTGGCGCAGATGCCGCCGGTGATGCTGGTGTTCTTCAAGACCGGGCCGTTCGCCTGGGACGGGCTCATCTCGTGGTGGGTGCCTGCCGTCGACTTCTTCGGCTGGGCCGTCGTGATGATCGTGCTCACCGGCAAGGCTGCGCGCCGGGAACTGGCAGAATCGCAGTTCGCCACCGACCAGGTGGTGCCGATATCGAACCGCACGGAGGTGTAGCGCCTTGCCGTCTGTCACCAAGAGAACCCAGCGCCGCACGAAGGAGGATCGGCGTCGGCAGATGCGGGAGCAATTGCTCCGGGGTGTGGAAGGGCTGCTGGCCGAGGGTGATCGGTACACCGACCTGTCGATCGATCGCATCGTTGCCGCAGGGGGCGTGGGACGGTCCAACTTCTACGTGTATTTCGGCGATAAGAGCGCGTTGCTGCAGGAGTTCTTCGAGGACATGGTCGTCGACCTGACCACGCATGCAAGACCCTGGTGGGAGTTGACCGCTTCCGCATCGAAAGACGAACTGCGAGAGGCTTTCCGGGCAATTTTCACGGTGTTTCGGCCGCACCGTCACGTGTGGGGCGCCGCGGTGGAAGCGGCATCGTACGACGACGGGATGCATGAGCGGTTCCAGGAACTAATGGCAGGCGCTGTCGCCGCACTGACGCATCACATCCGGCAGGCGCAGTCCAAAGCGTTCGCTCGGCCCGACCGGGACCCCGACACGATGGCCTCGTGGCTGCTGTGGATGACCGAACGTGGGCTCTATCAACTCATAGGTGACGCCGAGGGCGCCCGCTTCGAGGCGCTGCTCGAGTCATTCACCAACATCTACTGGGACACCCTCTACGACTGGAAACGGACCTGATATGCCACCAGCAACAATGCTCACCGCCGAGCACCCACCCGTCGTACTGCTGAACGGAAGTGCCGGCCTGCCGCGAGAGATACTCGGCAACAAAGGTTTCGGTATCGATGCCATGCGCAGCCACGGGTTGCCGGTGCCACCCGCGTTCTGCATCACCACCGAGGTGTGCAGTCGGTTCTTCATCGACCCGCAGAGCTGTCTGGACGACATCTGGGACAAGGTGCTCAAAGAAGTCGGCTGGTTGGAGGAGCAGACCGGCCGCACCTTCGGGCGCGGCACCCGGCCGCTGCTAGTCAGCGTCCGCAGCGGCGCCGCGCAATCCATGCCGGGAATGCTGGACACGGTTCTCGACCTCGGAATCAACGACGCGGTCGAGGAAGCGATCGCGATGACGACCTCACCGGAGTTCGCCCGCGACACCCGCAGGCGCTTCGTCCAGATGTACCGGCGAATCGTCCTGGGCGACGACTCGTCGCTCTCGGTTCCGGAAGTCCCCGTCGCTCAGTTGCGGGGTGCCATCGAGGCGGTCTTCGCATCGTGGAACAGCCCGCGCGCCATCACCTATCGCCGACATCACGGGCTGGACGAGAGCGCGGGTACGGCTGTCGTCGTGCAGGCCATGGTGTTCGGGAATTCGGCGCACAATTCGGGCACCGGGGTGTTGTTCAGCCGCAACCCGATGACCGGTGCCGCCGAACCGTTCGGCGAATGGTTGCGCGGCGGTCAGGGCGAGGACGTCGTGTCGGGTGACGTCGATGTCGAACCCGTTTCCGCGCTGCTCGGCGAACAGCCCCTGGTCTACGAGGAGTTGATGGCGACGGCACGCAAACTCGAACAGCTCGACCGAGACGTCCAGGACATCGAATTCACCGTCGAAGAAGGCACGCTGTGGATGCTGCAGACCCGGGTGGCCAAGAGATCGGCCCAAGCCGCGGTGCGGCTGGCGCTCCAGCTGCATCACGAAGGGTTGATCGATGCGACTGAAGCATTGGGTCGCGTCACCGTGGAACACGTTCAGACGCTGCTGAAACCGTCACTGCAGCCTGAGGTCCGGATGGCGGCTCCGCTGTTGGCCAGGGGCTTGCCGGCGTGTCCCGGCATAGCTTCGGGCAAGGCCTACACCGACGTGGACGAGGCGCTGGATGCGGCCGATGCGGGTGAAGACGTCATTCTGGTGCGTCCGTCGACCAGCCCGAACGACGTGCAGGGGATGCTTGCTGCGGTCGGCATCGTCACCGAGATCGGCGGAGCCACGTCGCACGCCGCGGTGGTCAGCCGCGAGATTGGACGACCGTCCGTGGTCGGCTGCGGCGCCGGGGTCGCTGCTGCTGTGGCAGGCAAGCTGATCACCGTGGACGGTGCCGAGGGAGAAGTGCGCGAGGGCATCCTGGAACTGGCCGCCTGGTCGGAGCATGACAGCCCCGACCTGGTCGAGCTGGCCGAGCTGGCGCGCCGCGTGAGTCCGTTGCGCGCCCACACATCCGGAGATCATCCCGAGTTGAAGGATGATTCCGATGCCGCCGTCGCCGACGCGCTCGCGGCCGGTCATACGGACGTCGTCTCGGCGAGTCCCCTGACCACGATGATCATCGCACTTCGATTGACCGCTGCCGCGAAAGGAGAAATCAATGTCTGAGCTGGTCGTACTGCAAGCCATTCGATTGAAGGGGAGGGTCAGCGCCGCCGACGTCGCAGCAACCGTGAACCTGGACCCGACCGACATCGCGCCGACGCTGGCCGAACTGCTCGAGAAAGGCCTGCTCCTCGAGGGAAAGGGCTCGATACGCATCACCCCCGAGGGCCGGGAGCGGCTCGCCGCCCTGTTGGCGGACGAGCGTTCGCACCTCGACCAGGATGCGTTGGCCGGTAGTTACGCCGACTTCCTCTCGGTGAACGGCGACTTCAAGGCGCTGGTCACCGATTGGCAGATCAAGGACGGGCAACCCAACGCGCACGACGACGCCGATTACGACACTTCGGTGCTGGCCCGCCTCAGCGGGGTGCACGAGCGGGTGGTGCCGATCCTCACGGGCGTCAGCGGGCAGCTGCCGCGGCTGGCCGGCTATGCGGACAAGCTCTCCGCAGCGCTCGCGAAGGTCGAAGCGGGCGAGACGACGTGGTTGACCCGTCCGATCATCGATTCCTATCACACCGTGTGGTTCGAATTGCATGAGGAGTTGATCGGCGCTTCTGGACTGACGCGCGAGGAGGAGGCGATCGCCGGCAACGCGCAGTAGCCGTCGGCTGTTTACGCCGTCAATTGAACTCGCCGGGCGGGCAACGGCATTGGCGGGTACTGTTGAGTGCGGTCCGAGCCGGACTGCGGTCACCATCGGTGGCTCGACGCCTCTGCCTCGACCTCGCCGAAGTCCTTTCCCGTCTGTTCGAACAGAGGTGCTCTACCGTTTATGACGAAGAGTCCGATGGACCACGCGGCCCGCTCGTTGAGCACCTTGGCCAATCTCCGAGATCTCGGCGGACTTGCTACGACTAATGGTGGCCGCACGCGTAGCGGTGTGCTGTATCGCAGCGCCCTGCCGATCGTCGATGACGAACTCCCGACCACGGTCCCGGTCTGGCCGGTACGTACGGTCATCGACCTGAGATCCCCGAAGGAGCAGACGGCAACGGCGCATCCGCTACTCGTCGACGACACCGAACTTCATCGCGTCCCGCTGCTGACCGACGAAGACGTCGCCAGACAACATGGCTACACCAGCCTCGATGCCGTGTACTCCGGGATCCTCGCCAATGCCGGCGATCGGCTCGCGCGTGTGCTCCAGATTGCCGCAACCGCACCCGCCCCGGTGCTGTTGCACTGTGCTGCAGGCAAGGACCGCACAGGAGTTGCCAGCGCGATGTTGTTACATGCGGCGGGCGTGGATGCTGCCCATATCGTCGCCGACTACACCGCGACCGAACAGCATATGGACGCCGTGCTGGCCCGTATTCAGCTCGCCGACCCGGACTTCGTACGTGGACCCAACTTGTACGACAACGACCTCGTGCGTGCGGCGCCGGAGACGATCGGCCGAGTGCTGGAACACTGGGACCGCTACCCGGGGGGAATCTGCAATTGGCTGGTGGATCAGGGCGCCGAAGCCGCGGTGATTGCGCAATGGCAGCGCCGCCTGGTCGACTCGTCGTGAGCCCGTGCCGCGTGCGCCACAGAATTCGCCGAGTATTCACGTCGTCCCGCCGAATGCGCCTCGCCGCGTCGAGCTGGCTTGGCAGTCTGGCTGTGATGATCGTATCACCCTGCAGCACTGCGGGTTTGGGCGCATTCGGCTGATCTGCGTCCGGGTCGCCGCGCGGTCGGGCCCCATTGGTTAGGGCGTTGGGCGCATCAGCGATCGGCGCGGCTTGCCGGGTGCCGATGTTTGACGAGTGATCAAAGTTTAATCTACATTAAGTAGAGTTTGTGAGCTCTCGACAAGGAGAAGCGTATGACGGGCGTGCAGGGCAAGGTGGTGATCGTCACCGGCGCGGGAGGTGGCCTCGGGCGCGAGTACGCCACGTTCTTGGCCGCGCACGGAGCGCTGGTGGTCGTCAACGATCTTGGTGGCGCGCGAGACGGTTCGGGCGCCGGTACCGCGATGGCGGATGCAGTCGTTTCCGAGATCGCCGCTTCGGGCGGAGAAGCAGTCGCCGAATACTCTTCTGTCGCAACGTCAGAGGGTGCTCAGGCGCTTGTGGCCAAGGCAGTGGACCATTTCGGGGCAGTCCACGCGGTGGTGAACAACGCCGGAATTCTGCGCGACGGTGCCTTCCACAAGATGGACGACGCAGCGTGGGATGCGGTGTTGAAGGTCCACCTCTACGGTGGCTACAACGTCACCCGCGCCGCCTGGCCTCATTTTCGTGAGCAACGCTTCGGCCGGGTCGTGGTAGCGACATCGACCAGCGGCTTGTTCGGGAATTTCGGGCAGTCCAACTATGGAGCAGCCAAGCTGGGTCTGCTCGGTCTGGTCAATACGCTGGCCATCGAGGGCGAACGGTTCGGCATCACCGCCAACGCGGTCGCACCGCTGGCGGCGACACGAATGACCCAGGATGTCGCACCCCAGGAGGTGCTCGACAAGCTCGACCCGGCCTACGTATCGCCGGTCGTTGCGCACCTGGTGTCCGATGAGAACACAGATACGGGATCCGTCTTCGTCGTCGGCGGCGGGCTGGTTCAACGGGTCGCGCTGTTCGCCAATGACGGCGTGAGATTCTCCGAACCGCCGGGGTTGGCGGAGATCACGGCGGCTTGGCCGGACATCGCAGACCTGTCCGTCGTGCAACGTGCGACGAACCCTGTGTAAGACCGCGCGAATGATGGAATCGAGGCAGCGCCGGGAGGCCCTGCAGACGCGCTCCGGCCAGCCGGCACGTGGTGCCGGCGGAGCCTCCATCCACCGCGCGCGCGGTGAATCGACCGTCGAGATGTTCGTCTGGGGCTGTCGGTTCTCGTTCGGTCGCGGTGCATCTGCAGGGGTGTGAGCCACGCCACCGAAGCTGTAAGCTCGTGAATTGAATACAAGATAAATTAAGGAGAACGATGGCGTTCCAGGATTCACACGAAGTGGCCAAGTACATCGGCGGCATCTTCGAGGCGGCCTTCGAGGATCCCGAGATCGGGCCCAAGCTGGTCGCGACCGGGCTGGTCGTGGCCTTCGATTTCACCGATCCGGAAGCCTTCGTCGTCATCGACATGGCAAACAAGGCGGTGCGCGAGGGCCTGGACGGGGGAGAGCCGCCTTCCGCGACAATGGCGATGACCGCCGACACCGGCAACGCGTACTGGCAGGGCAAGGTGAACCTGCCCATGGCGATGGCCAAGAAGAAGATCAAAGTCGAAGGCAACGTCGGGAGCTTGCTCAAGATAGCCCCGCTCGGCAAGAAGCTTTATCCGACCTACATCGAGCGGCTCAAGAACGACGGCCGCGACGACCTGCTCGTTTAGGACGCCATGTATCCCGGAACGCACGCCGCAACCGCGCCGGATCGCCCCGCGGTGGTGATGGCCGCCTCGGGGCGGACGGTGACCTACGGCGAACTCAGTGATGCATCCGCCAGGGTTGCGTCGGCCCTTCACGGGCTCGGACTGCGTCGGGGCGATGTCGTCGCACTGTTGTCGGACAACGCGCTCGAGGCGTTCGAGGTCTACTGGGCGGCGCTC
Organism: Mycobacterium sp. SMC-8; assembly: GCF_025263565.1. NCBI lineage: Bacteria > Bacillati > Actinomycetota > Actinomycetes > Mycobacteriales > Mycobacteriaceae > Mycobacterium > Mycobacterium sp. SMC-8. Next base: position 5,501,764 of record NZ_CP079865.1, on the reverse strand, counting down.
CGGTCGGGTCTCTATGTCACCGCTATCAACTGGCATCTCAAAGCGTCAGAGGCGGCGTACATCGTCTCCGACAGCGAGGCCCGCGTCGTCATCGCCTCCGCAGGGGTCCGCGAACTGGCCGAGGACCTCGTCGAACTTACCCCGACGGTGGCCCACCGGTATGCCTTCGGCGGCGAAGTGGGAGGCCACGCGCCATACGCCGACCTGTTGGCGGCTGGCGACCAACCCCTCGCCGATCAGCCCAGGGGCACCGAGATGCTGTACTCGTCGGGCACGACGGGCCGGCCGAAGGGAATCAAACCCCTCCTGCCGGCGACTCAGGTGGATGAGGCAGGCGATCCCCTCGTGGGTCTGCTCCAGCACGGGTTCGGTGTCAGCAGCGACGACGTCTACCTTTCGCCGGCGCCCATCTACCATACGGCGCCACTGAAGTGGTGCGGCGCAGTCCACTCGCTGGGCGGCACGGTGGTGCTGATGGAGAAGTTCGAGGCTGAGGCGCTGCTGGCAGCGGTTCAGCGTCATCGGGTGACCGTCGTCCAGGTGGTTCCGACCATGTTCATCCGAATGCTGCAGCTGCCGCAGGAGACGTCCGCCGCGTACGACCTGTCGTCGTTGCGGTTGGCGGTGCACGCGGCGGCGCCGTGCCCGCCCGACGTCAAGGACGCGATGATTTCGTGGTGGGGGCCGATCCTGGTCGAGTACTACGGCGCGACCGAAGGTCATGGGGTCACCGTCATCAGTAGCGCCGAGTGGCAAACGAAGCGCAGCTCGGTGGGCAAGGCCGCCCTCGGCATCCTGCACATCTGCGCGGAGGACGGTTCCGAACAGCCCGCCGGCCAGATCGGCGCCATCTACTTCGAACGTGAGGTGGCCCCCTTCGAGTACCACAACGACGCCGAGAAGACGGCCCAGTCCCGCCACCCCGACCACGACAACTGGGTCACCGTCGGCGACATCGGCTACGTCGACGAGGAAGGCTATCTCTTCCTGACCGACCGCAAGGCCTTCACCATCATCTCCGGCGGCGTCAACATCTATCCGCAGGAGATCGAGAACGTCCTGGCGTTGCACCCCAACATCTTCGACGTCGCCGTCATCGGCGTGCCGGACGCCGAGATGGGGGAACAGGTCAAGGCCGTCGTCCAACTCAAGGCCGGTGTCGCAGCATCCGACGAGCTCGCCGCCGAGATCATCGCCTACGTCAAGGACCGGCTGGCCGGCTACAAATCGCCCCGCACAGTCGACTTTATCGATGAGCTTCCCCGATCAGCCACGGGGAAGCTCGTGAAACGAAACCTACAGGCTCGCTATGTGGAGGCAAGCACATGACTACCGAGACACCGCCGAAAGTCGACCGCCCGCCGTACGATCCGGTCAGCATCTCATCGCTGGACTTCTGGGCGCAGAGCTTCGACGACCGCGAGAAGACTTTCAAGCTCTTGCGGGACGAGAGGCCCGTCAGCTGGCACCGGCCGATCGAGGGCTCCATGATGGAGCCCGAGATCGACGGGGTCTGGGTGGTCACCCGCCACGAGGACATCGGTTACGTCAGCAAGAATCCTGAGCTCTTCTGCTCCGGGGAGGGTATTACGTTCGAAGCCGTTCCCGAGGAGATGCTCGACGCCACGCAATCCTTCTTGGGGATGGACGGGTCCAAGCACGCGAGCCTGCGCAAGCTCGTCAGCTCGGTATTCACCCCGCGCCAGGTCGCCAAGATCAAGGACCAGGTCGAGGCTGAGGCCAAGTCGATCGTCGACGATCTCCTGAAGAAGAAGGAGGGCGACTTCATCCAGCAGGTCGCCAGCCGCCTACCGATGTGGACCCTCTACGAGATGCTGGGCCTGCCCAAGGAGGAGCGCGAGGAGGCGGCGCACTTCGCCGAGGGCATGGTGGCCTGGGCCGACCCCGACGTCGCGGCAGGCCGCGAGCCCGGCCAGGTGTTGTCCGATTCCCTGGTCGGTCTGCTCGGCATCGGGATGAGCCTGGCTGAGAGGCGCCGGGCACACCCGGAGAACGACCTCTGGACCAAGCTGGTGCAGACCGAGGTGGACGGTCGACAGCTGACCGACGATGAACTCGGTCCGTTCTTCGTGCTCCTCTCGGTGGCGGGCAACGACACCACGCGCACGACGACCGCCTTCACCACCGTGGCGCTGCAGCAGTTCCCTGAGCAGAAGGCGTTGCTGGAGAGGGACTTCGACGGGCACATCAAGGTTGCCATCGAGGAATTCGTCCGATGGACGACGCCGGTGATGACGTTCCGGCGCACCGCAACCCAGGACACCGAGCTGCGGGGCCAGCAGATCCGCAAGGGTGACTGGGTGACGATGGTCTACTCGTCGGGGAACCGGGACGAGCGAGTCTTCAAGGATCCGTACGTCTTCGACATCACCCGCAGCCCCAATCCGCACGTCTCGTTCGGCGGCGGCGGCCCGCACTACTGCATGGGCGCCTTCATGGGGAAGATGCAGCTCGAGTCGATCTTCCGTGAGCTCATCTTCCGCGCACCGACCCTGCGCGTCGGTGAGCCCGAATACCTGACAGGCAACTTCATCACCGCGGTCAAGTCGCTTCCCTACACCCTCGATTAGGAGAACCATGACTGAATTCGCTGGCAAGCGCTTCGTGGTCACTGGTGCCGCGTCCGGCATCGGACATGCGGTGGCGCAACAACTTCTGGCAGCAGGAGCAGAGGTGCATTCCCTGGACCGCAACACCCCCAGCGCTGCGGTGACCCGGCATGTCCAGGTCGACCTCGCCAACCCGCAGAGCATCGACGCCGCGGTGGAACAACTCGACGGCGAGTATGACGGTCTGCTGAACGTCGCGGGCATACCCGGCACCGCGCCCGCCGAGTTGGTGTTCGCCGTCAACAGCCTCGCCGTTCGCCACTTGACCGAGTCGTTCTTCGAGAAGTTGCGGCCAGGTGGCTCGGTGGTCATCGTGTCGTCGACCGCAGGGTTCGGCTGGCCGCTGCGGCTGGACGAGATCCGCGACCTGCTGGCCACCGATACCTTCGAAGAGGGCGCGGCCTGGTTCAAGGCCCATCCGCAGCAGGGCAACGCCTACAACTTCTCCAAGGAGGTCAGCACCGTCTACACCCTGTCGATGGGGCTGGGACTGGGCCAGATGGGCTTACGGATCAACGCTGTGCTCCCCGGTCCGGTGCAGACGCCGATCCTCGTCGACTTCGAGGACACGATGGGCAAGGACACCCTCGACGGCTTGAAGGATCTGCTGGGCCGGCATGCGGATCCCGATGACATCGCCAGTGTGGTCGTATTCCTCGCGTCGGACGAGGCGAAGTGGATCAACGGCCAGGCGATCGCGGTGGATGGCGGCATCTCCGGCGCGGTCGCCACCGGTGTAGTGGCTCCACCCGAGATCTAGGCATCGAAACAGAGGATTGTCATGACTATTCACGCACCGGAGACGACCGACAGCGCAGCTCTGGTCGCGGATCTCCGCAGGGTGTTCGCCACCGGCCGGACCCGCACACTCGAGTGGCGGCAGGCCCAACTGCGCGGCATCGAGCGGATGTGCGAGGAACGGGAGTCCGAGATCGCGCAGGCGCTGGCGGCCGATCTGGGACGTTCGTCGTTCGAGGCCTGGCTCGGCGATGTCTCGTCGACCAGGGCGGAAGCGGCCTTCGCGCGAAAGAACGTCAAGAAGTGGATGCGCCGTAAGCGCGCATCGTTGCCGATGTCTCAGCTGCCCGCCCGGGCGTGGGTGCAGCACGATCCACTCGGTGTGGTCCTGGTGATCGGGCCGTGGAACTTCCCGTTCTACCTGGCCATGGCACCGGTGGTGGCCGCGGTCTCGGCGGGCAATGCTGTGGTGATCAAACCGTCCGAACTGGCGCCTGCCACCTCGGCGATGATCGCGCGGTGGGTGCCCGAGTATCTGGACAGCGACGCGGTGCGGGTCGTCGAGGGCGACGCGCCGGTGACGCAGGACCTGCTGGCGCAGGGCTTTGATCATGCCCTGTTCACCGGCGGCACCGAGGTCGGACGCAAGATCATGGCGGCTGCCGCACCGACGCTCACCCCGGTGACGCTGGAGCTGGGTGGAAAGTGCCCGGCCATCGTCGCGGCCGACGCCGATATCGACGTCGCGGCCCGGCGGCTGGCCTGGACGAAGTTGATCAATTCCGGTCAGGCCTGCATCGCACCGGACTACGTGCTGGTCGAGAAACCGGTCGCCGAGAAGCTCATCGGTAAGATCGTGGCGAACATCGCTGAGTTCGCATCCGCGCCGTCGCTCCCGATCGTGAACGAGCGACAGTTCGATCGTCTGGTGTCGTTGATCAGCTCGACCGAGGGCAAAGTGGTCACCGGCGGTGGGTCAGACCGCGCCGAGCTTCGCATCGAACCCACTGTCATCGTCGATCCCTCGCCCAACGACACCGTGATGGCGAACGAGATCTTCGGTCCGATACTGCCGATTTTGGTGGTCGAATCCCTTGACGTCGCAGTCAACTTCGTCAACGGACTACCGAAACCGCTTGCTCTGTACGTGTTCACCGGATCGTCCCGTCGGGGCCAGGATGTCATCGACAGGACCCCTTCGGGTGGCGCCATCATCAACCACGCGATGATGCACTGCCTGGTGCCGCAGCTGCCGTTCGGCGGCGTCGGCGCCAGCGGGATGGGGGACTATCACGGTAAGTGGGGATTCGAGGCACTGAGCCACCGGCGCGCGGTGCTGGCCAAGCCGGCCAAGCCGGACCTGTCCATCATGTACCCGCCCTACACCGATCGCGCGATCAAGTTGATGCGACGTCTGCTCTGAGCTTGCGGTATCACCAATCCTGATACCTGTTGTGTCTCAACGCGACAGCTGGGTTGGTGACTTGCCTGGCAACGTCATGGTTCTAGACGTAGCTGAGGCATTCTGGTCTGGTGGGCGGCATGCTGGCTTTGCCGCGATCTCGACTCGGCGAGGCGGCACGCCGAAAGCGCGGCAGCGATATCGAGCGTACCAACGGCGTGATGCTCGATTGGCATCGCTCGGCACAAATACTGAACGAGTAGGGGCGGTAGAGCGCGGGGGTTGCTCTACTGGCCGTACTCGTGACGCGCACCTCGCTGACGCGATTCCGCATGCCGATGAACGAACTCGGTCGCTTTCCGTCGGGAAGCTTCCGCGAGCCGTTGAAGGTGCTGGCGGAATCGTCCGATCTGCGCGTACCGCCGCGATCCGACGGGACCTGGAGCGTGGATCAAGGCCACCAGCGCTCGCTGCAGCGTCGAGGTATGCGGTCTGAGTGGAACTACGCTGTGGCAGAACCTTTGGCGATATCCCGGCCGATGATCTCCTTCATGATCTCGGTGGTGCCGCCGTAGATTGTCTGCACGCGTGTGTCCACGAATGCCCGCGCGACGGGATACTCCGACATATACCCGTACCCACCGTGCAGTTGCAGGCATCGATCCACGATGCGCTTTTGCAGTTCACTGACGTACCACTTGCCTTTGGCGGCGTCGATGTCGGTGAGCTCGCCCGCGTTGAACGCCTTGACGGACTTGTCAGCGTAGGCCTGGGCAACGTCGATCTCGGTTTCCATCTCGGCGAGCTCGAAACGAATGTGCTGATTCTGGGTGAGCGGACCACCGAATGCTGTGCGCTGCCGGCAGTACTCGGCGGTGAGGTCGAAAATCGCCCGCGCTGTGGAAATGGCTTGTGCTGTCACGCCGAGTCGCTCACGGGGGAGGTGGCTCATCAGGTAGCGCAATCCGTGACCTTCCTCGCCGAGCAGGTTGGCCGCCGGCACGACTGCATCGTGGAAGAACAACTCGGCGGTGTCCTGGGCGGGAAGACCAATCTTCTCCAGCTGCCGTCCTCGTTCGAAACCCGGTGTGTCACTTTCCACCACGAGGAGGCTGAAACCGTTCGATCCACCCGCGGGATCCGTCCGTGCAGCGACGATCACGACGTCGGCCGAAATACCGCTGGAGATGAACGTCTTCTGACCGTTGAGGATCCATCGGTCGCCATCGCGTTGCGCGGTGGTGCGCATGTTCTTGAGGTCGCTGCCCGTCCCCGGTTCCGTCATGGCGAGGGCGCCGATCAGCTCTCCCGCCGCGAAACCCGGAAGCCAGCGTTGCTTCTGCTCATCATTGGTCAGGTCCAGCAGGTAGTGCAGCACCAGGTCGTCCTGCAAACTGACGGTCAGGCCGAAGGACAGCGCGGTGATGCGGGCGACTTCCTCGCAGACCACCAGGCGGTATCGGTAGTCGGTCTCGCCTGCGCCGCCGTACTGCTCGCCGATCTGCAGGGCGTAGATGCCGGCCTTTGCGGCACGCGCGAAGACGCCGCGGTCGATGTGATGGTCACGTTCCCAGTCATCATGATGGGGAATCACTTCCCGGGCCAGGAATTCCCGCACGGTCTCGCGGTACGCCTCATGGTCGGGCTCGTACAGGTCACGGATCACGAACTATAGCCTCTCGATGATGGTCACGTTGGCCTGGCCGCCGCCCTCGCACATGGTCTGCAGTCCATAGCGCCCCCCGGTGCGCTCCAACTCGTGCAGCATGGACGTCAGTAGCCGCGCCCCGGTGCAGCCGATGGGATGTCCCAAAGCGATGGCGCCGCCGTTGGGATTCACTCGGGCGGGGTCGGCGCCCAACTCGGCGAGCCACGCGAGAACTACTGGAGCAAAAGCCTCGTTGATCTCGACGACGTCGATGTCTTCGATCGACATGCTGGCCCGTTTTAATGCGTGCTGGGTGGCCGGGATGGGTGCCGTCAACATCATGACCGGATCGGCGCCCCGGACCGACATGTGGTGGATCCTGGCGCGCGGGGTCAGTCCGAAACGGTTGACCGCGTCCTCCGAAGCAATCAACAGCGCTGCTGCGGCGTCGGATATCTGGCTGGCGACCGCTGCGGTGAGAATCCCGTCAGGTGTCAGGGTGGGCAGCGTGGCCATCTTCTCCAGCGAAGTGTCGGCGCGCGGACCCTGATCCACGGCGAGACCGGCATAAGGTGTGATCTCGCGCTCGAACCTGCCGTCGGCGATCGCCGCCAACGCACGCTGGTGACTGCTGAGTGCGAAGCGTTCGTTGTCCTCACGACTGAGCTTCCAGTGGTTGGCGATCATCTCGGCGCCGCGGAACTGAGAGATCTCCTGATCTCCGTAACGGGCTTCCCAGCCCTTGCATCCAGTCCACGGATCGATCGATCCGAAGGGCTCGCCGGCGCCGAAAGCGGACAGGATCGGGTACTGGCTCATCTTCTGCACACCGCCGGCGACGATCAGGTCCGACGTGCCACTCATCACAGCTTGTGCGGCGAAATGCACTGCCTGCTGGGCAGATCCGCACTGACGGTCAATTGTCACACCTGGCACCGACTCGGGAAGGCCGGCTGCAAGGGCGGCGGTCCTGGCGATGTCTCCCGCCTGTGATCCGATGTTGTCCAGGCAGCCGAGAATGACATCATCGATGGCGGCGGGGTCCACGTCGTGGCGACCGACGACGGTCTTGATCACGTGGGCGGCCATATCGGCCGGATGTTCGGCGGCGAACGCGCCCTTACGCTTGCCGACCGCAGTGCGGACCGCGTCGACTATGAAGGCCTCAGACATGTACCGAATTTAACATGAACTCAAAAATGGTTCAATTGTCGTTGCGGTCAATCCGCTGAGGATGTCTCGTTCACGGCGGGGCGACCTTCCACAACGTTCAAACCATGGACGGAAGCCTGCTTGCTGTCGCCGCTTGAAGATTCGAGGCCACTGCGGACGAGGGCCTGCGCTTGGGTCACTACCCTGCTCAGTGGAGTGCGGTTCGGGTCAAACCATTCGGCCGCCCAATTCAGGGCGCCGAGAACAAGCATGTGGGCGATTCGCGGGTCGAGGTCGGCGCGAAGCTGCCCGTCGGTGACCGCGTCGTCGAACAGCCGACGCCAGATCTCACCGTAGGTGGCTTCCTCCTGGCTCTGTTTGGACCGCAGGTTCATCGGTATTTGGCCGGCATTGCGGATGGTGGCTGTCGTGTAATCGGAGATCTCCAACTCGTGGCGCAGATGGGCCTCGACCGCGGCGAGAATCCGGTCCAGCGAGGATGTTCCTTCGGGCAGCGCATCCAGCGCCTCCTGCAGATGTATCCGCATTTCGGCCAATCCACACGCCATCACCTCCTCGACGAGATCGCCCCGCGAGGAGAAGTAATAGTAGATAGCCGGCGCCTGGATCTCGGCATACTTGGCCACATCTGACAGGCGCGTGCCCGCATAACCCTTGACGCTCAATACGTGTGCTGCCGCATCGAGAATCTTCTTGCGCGTGCGGGCGTATTTGGGATTCGGAGCCTGTTCGTCGTGATTGGTTCCGAATGCGGATTCAGCTCCACCGGGCCCCCGCCGCCCGGTCGATGTGTTACTCACCGTGCGGCGCGCGGAAGTGAGGTGTGGATTTCGGCGACACATCGAACGGACCGTTCTGAAGGTTCCGTTTCACAACAATATTGACTGGTTGAGAACTCATGGCATGGTGTAGCCGCCGCTGATCGAAATCATCTGACCAGTCACTTGTCGAGCCGCTCGGGGAGAAGCGAACCACAGGACGGACCGCCCGACATCTTCGGCGGTGGTGAGCCTGTGCAGCGGGGTGCCCTTGATCATGAAATCGATCTGCTTCTGGTCGAATACCGAGTCCTCGCCGACAGCCCACAGGCTTGTCGCTCCGACCGCGTCGGGACCATCTGGGATGACGAGGCCGGGGCATACGATGTTGGACCGAATTCCGTGCCGCCCGTGTTCCCGCGCCGTGGTCCTGGCGAGGGCGACCATTGCAGCCTTGGACGCACCGTATATACCCTGCCGAATCTGCCCGAAGGCGGCGTCGCTGGCGATGAAGACGATGGCCCCTCCGCCGGCCTCTTTCATGGGGCCGATAGCGGCCTGGGTTGCACCGATGGCGCTGTAGAGGTTGATCTCGATCGTGCGTTGCCACTTGTCTCGGTCGGTGTCGGTCGCGACAAACCCCGGAACGCTCCATCCTGCGTTGTTCACCAGCACATCGATCCCGCCCCACGCGTCGACCGCACATCCGATCGCGGCGTCGGCCCCCTCCTGGGTGGTCAGGTCGGCGATCGCCAGCTCGACCGCAGCAGCACCTCTTTCCAGAGCCTCGACGCGAACCTTTTCTGCCTGGTGCCCGTCGATATCGCCGATCACGACACGTGCGCCCTCGGCGGCGAACTCATGGACGATGCCACGTCCGATATTGGACGCACCGCCGGTGACGACTACCCGTGCTCCCTGTAGTCCCAGGTCCATTCGTGACTCCTCATTCCGAGTGACGCTCGGGCGGATGGGCCCATGGCGGGTATGCGGCAAAAGACTGTGTGCGACGACTTTAACCTTCATTAGAATACTGCGAGCCGCATTAGGCAACAACCATGTGCATGAGCCCTGGGCGCGAGGCGCGGGCGCACCCGATGGCACGGTCGAATGGCCGGCGGCGATCCCGCCGATGATGTGCCGTGGGTTGACACCGCAGGCAAAAATATTAAACTGAATTAAAAAGCAACGTAAGGTCGGCGCGGCGGACGGGGATGTCTCAGCTCAGACGTGTCCGTCAGATACGAGAGGATGAATGGAATGGAAGTCAAGGTCGATTTCGCGAAGTGCACCGGACTGGGCATCTGTGAGTCGGTGGCACCCGAGTTCTTTGAGGTGAACGACGAGGGACAACTGGTCGTTCTGAAGGAAGGCATCTCCGACGATGAACTCCAAGCCGTCGAGGATGCGGTCGCGGGCTGCCCCACGGAGGCTCTGAGTATCAAGCGCTGAGGGAAGTCCTGAGAACCGGCAGCTGTCGTCGGTATTGCGGTACCTGGATGGTTTCGGAACCCGATCTCCCCGGTGGTCGCAGCGATGAGAAATGGGATTGTCCCGCCGGTTTCCGTCGATGGTGACCCCGGTGCAGGGCCTGATCACTACAATCGAATACGAATCCAAGAACCTGCACCTCCGGTGGGAAGAAATGACCGAAGCGTCACCGATCTCGATACCCGACGGCTGGCTGCGCGACGGAGAGGGCAGCGTCCTGGATCGCTTGGTGCGGGCCGCTGATCTCACGCTGCAACGCGATGGCGTCGAAGGTGTGACGATCGACGCGATCGCACTGAGCGCTGGGGTGTCTCGAGCCACCGCTTTTCGTCATCTGGGCAAGCGCGACGACATGGTGGTGACGGTGGCGCTGTCGCGGTCTCGACGGTTCATCGCCGAATGCAGTGCTCTCATGGCTCGGTACGTCGGCACTTTCGCGAAACTCGAGGCGGCCTTTGTCTACCTTGTACGGGAGCTGGCGGATGACCCGATCATTCGGGAGTTGTTCTCGCTGAGAACATCCGACGACCTGGGTCCAGGCACGTACGAGATGGCGGTCGCGACGCTGGGCCCTCCTGTGGAGGAGGGCCGACAGGCCGGCGATATCCGGAGCGACGTTTCGCGCGACCAGATCATCGCTTGGATCATCGAGCAGTTGTACCTCGCAATTCAGCATCACGACCGATCAGAGACTGCAGTCCGACACAGAGTCCGCGAATTTCTGGTGCCGGCGCTGGCTGCCAACCGTCAGCAGTTGACGTCGGCGACCATGCGGGCCCGCATCGTCTTGCTGGAAACATCCTTGAGCCAGGCAGCGCAGGCGCTGGAGGGTCTCAAGGGTGAGCTGCCGAGGCCTGCGCCGGATGAGGCGGCAGAGGGATAGTGCCTACGCGAGGGGCCGCAGTTTCTCACGGGATGCAGTGCAGAAGCTCGGGGTCGTTCTCGATGAGCTTCCTCCACAGTTTGCGGTATTGCCGGAAGTTCATGACATCCTGGTCTTCGCCGTACACGACCTGGCCGTCGTAGACCCACTTGACCATCGACCACCAATTGAGGATGTCGCCGTAGTGGGGCCATTTCAACCAGTTCATGCTCTGGCCTTCGGCGTGCAGTTCACGGCCGAGCTCATCGATGCAGTCGATGACCTGGGTCAGCACTCGGCCGTCGCGCCCGCGCTCGGTGCGGCGGGTCCCCCCGATGACCTGGGCTTTGACTCCGTTACGGATGTAGAAGCCGGTGGTCACGGTCTCGGTGGTACCAAGGATGGGATCCCGGTCGAAGGGAAGCGGGTTGCTCGGATACAAGTGCCATCCGCTGTCGGCGGAGGCGAACACGTAGGGCCAACCGGTGCGAACCGGATCTTTCAGGTCGACGTGGCGGGGACCCCAACCACGATCGCGTAGCGCTCCGCAGTCGATATGTATGAGTTCGCCCTCAATCTTCACTGTGCCGGTGAAGCGGCCGGCCTGTTCGTAATGACCGACAGGGTGGTCGCCGTCGCGTGCGACCCAATTGCCGATACCCTTGTCTTCACGGCCGTCGCTGGCGAGTTTCATATAGTGCGGTTCAGCAAGCGCCGTCCAGGTCAGGTCGAGTGTGACTCCGTGCCGGTCATAGCCGAACCTATATTCGTGCTGTGGATCAAGCATGCTGCAAGACAACGTATTCGACAGGCAAAAGTCATACATCTGTGCGCTTTCGGGGATCGAGAGGTGCTGGTCCCAGCCGTAATGCAGGCAGTTGTAGACGTCCTCACCGGTATGGTCCCAGAGCGCAGGCCCGGCAACCACCAAATTTATGTTGGGACGGAAGAAGAAGTAGATGAAACCACAAAGGTTGCGCTCTGGCGCGGTGAACCCGAGCAGACTCGTCTCGCTCCAGTACGGGTCGTCGTTGTGGCGGTGAAAGTACTCGTCAGCGATATCAACCTGATCGCTCCAGCCCATTGCTTTCCCATCTTTTGTTGGTGCCGTCAGATCGCCGGTGCCAAACGTGTGCCGACCGTCCTGGCTACGTTCCAGGTGCTCTGGTGTAGTGGGCTGCGGAGTTCCGCAACTGCCAGATCTGGCTTGGGCACAGTTCGTTTACCGCCTGGTTGATCAAGTACTCGCCTTGATACGGATCTGAGCTGCCGAAGGCGTTCTTCGTCTCGGTGACTAGCTCTGCGTAAGACTTCCCGGCAGCGATCTTGTTGCACAGGCCGTGGCCGTACGCCAAGGCGCTGTCGGCGTTGGGAAAGTTATAACCAGGTCGGACCGTCACGTTGACCAGGTACGCCACCGCATCAGCGCCGGCCGGCGGCGAACCGCTGAGGATCAGCGCGCCCAACCCGCCAACGACTGCCATCGTGCCGCCGGCGAGCCTGCTTGTCTTCCGCATCATGTCTCGCTGAGGCCTCTCGTTGGCTCGTAGATGAAGGCATCCTGGCTGATGGGGTCGGCAGCACAGGTGGATGAATGTGCGAACGTGACCGTCGGGTCCTGCTTCTATCTCAGATTAAATTATTGGCGCTCGCGATGTCGGGGAATCTCGCAGCGATCACCTGCGGGGGCGGCTTGCGCCTGTGGGTACTCGCACCGCGAGCGAAGTCTGTATTTGCCATAGGTTGTCACTGGATTAGGCAAGGGGATCGCGGATCGAAGCAACGATACATCACGAAATTTATCAAAGAATAGAATTGGATCGACTCTTGTGGTCCGATAGGGGCACGCTGTTGCGGCGGCGAGATCGTGATTCGACACAACGTGACTGGAGCGAGCATGAACACCCATCCCGACTACGACGCGAGCGACAGATGGTGAACCTGGCGCGGTACACCGACCGCTGGACGGTGCTCCTGCGAACCGCATTGGCGCTGGTATTGGGGGCCTGCCTCTGGACGGCGTCCGAGGCCAAAGCGGCTGCGGTCGAACACCTGTTGATCCCGTCGCCATCAATGGGGCGTGAGATCCCGGTGGCGTTCCAGGGCGGCGGACCGCACGCGGTGGTCCTGCTGGATGCGTTCAACGCCAATCCGGATGTCAGCAACTGGGTGACCGCAGGCGATGCCATGAACGTCCTGGGCGGCAGGGGTGTCTCGGTGGTGGCGCCAGCCGGCGGTGCGTACAGCATGTACGCCAACTGGGAGCAGGACGGAAGCAAGCAATGGGAGACGTTCCTGGCGTCTGAACTCCCGGACTGGCTGGTCGCCAACAAGGGTCTGGCCCCTGGCGGGCACGGGATCGTCGGCGCGTCACAGGGCGGTACTGCGGCTTTGACCCTGGCGGAATTCCATCCGAACCGGTTCCGGTACGCCGGGTCGATGTCGGGCTTCGTCTACCCGTCCAACACGACCACTAACGGTGCGTTGCGCGAGGGGATGATGCGGTACGGGGGCGCGGACGCCAATGCGATGTGGGGTCCCGCCCAACTCGGCCGGTGGAAGTGGCATGACCCCTATGTGCACGCCGCGTTGTTGGTGTCCAATCAGACTCGGCTGTGGGTGTACAGTCCGCAGACTCTGACTGCGAGCGACCCTGCCGCCATGGTTGGCTACCCCGAACAGGCCCAGGGCAGCAACCGGGCGTTCTATGCGCAGTACCGCAGTATCGGCGGTATGAACGGTCACTTCGACCTTCCCAAGAGCGGTGACCACGGCTGGAGTTCGTGGGCCCCGCAATTGCGCGCAATGTCCGATGACTTGGTCGCCAGCCTCACCTAGCGCCGAGGGGCGCGACTTCCGTCAACTCGACCTTGCATGCCCCTAGATCGCGATAGATTTTAGTGCGGAATTGAAAATATCCCCCTATCGCACTGAGTGGCCGACTGTGTCCTCGCGCGATCGTCCGATTGGAGTTTTCTCATGGACCCTAGCCCCGACTACGACGCAAGCGATGAGCTGGAGTACTTCTTCGGCTGGCTTCCGTGGGCACTGCGGGGGGTCTACCCGCCGCCTGCCTACCCGCCCGTATGACGTGTGATGGCTTTGGCGAGCAGTTGGGCAGAATTCAGTGACCGAACCGGTCAGGTGGCGGTAGTGACTCGAACTCGAGCTTTGGCACGAGGCGCGGTGTTGTCTGTGGCAGTGGCTGCTTTGACCGCACTCTCGCATGCTCCGGCCATGGCAGAACCCGAGGATCCGTGCGCCCTTGCGACGGTATTCTTCTGCCGGTTTCTGCCCATCGCGCCGGATCTGGAGGGCGACATCGACCTGACCAGGCCGCCGCCGGCCGATCCGGCCGTGCCCCCTCCGGGCTCTCCGCCGCCGAACCACGGTGCATACGGGGTGGACGTAACTCAACCCGCATTTACCCCCGTTGTGCCGAACGGGGCACCCGGGTGACGGTGTCGGGATGCGGTGAACCGTCGTATCGGAATTCGACGGTGGTGCCGGTACTCCGCGAAATAGATTCGCTTGCAACGGAATTGACGCACAAGTCAAGTCGCGAGACGGGTGCAGGCCATCGTGATGTGTGCGGCGACCGGGGGCCCCTTGTGATTGACACCACATGACGGATCGGACATAATGTTCGAATAATCCGTATGGCTGATCCCCGTTCGCGCGCAGTCGATGTATCGAGGGGTGTCGACAGCGACGTTCAGGCCTGGGTCACCGCGAGGAAGGCGAGCTGATGAAACGTGCAACCGAATTGATGTGTGCCTGGGGAGGAATCGCCTTCTCGGTCTTCTTCTTCATCGGGTTTGTCGGGATCGCGGGATTTTTCCCGCCGATGAAGCCTTCGGACACGGCCGAGCAAGTCGCGGCCATCTACCGCGAGAACAACACGGCGATCATCGCCGGTCTGCTGCTCTGCTGGGTCGGGACGATGTTCTACTTGGCGTTCGGGTCCGGGATCGTGGGACAGACACGACGGATTCGCGGCGTGGCGCCTGCCATCACCTACTTCCAGGTGTCGAGTTACGCGGCGGCCAGTTTGCTCATCCTGATACCGATCTGCTGCTGGTTCACGGCGGCGTTCCGCCCGGAAGACCGCGGCGCGGAGGCTATTCAGCTGATCAACGACCTCGGCTGGATCTCCTTTGTGATCGGCTTCCCACCCTTCGTGACCTGGGTGTTCGCCACTGGACTTGCCATCTTGTCGGACACCGCAGAGAAGCCCCTGTATCCGCGCTGGTCGGGCTACTTGAGCCTGTGTATGGGTCTGTTGCAGGTAATGGCGTTGATGCTGGTGTTCTTCAAGGTCGGGCCGTTCGCCTGGGACGGCCTGTTCTCCTGGTACATCCCGTTCACGGACTTCTTCCTGTGGTTCGTGATCATCACCGTGGTCACGATCAAGGCCATCAATAAGCCTGAATACGAGGCGCAGGCGGATGCCGAGTCGATCAGAGAGCCGAAACCGGCCTTCGATCAATCCGTGCGGGCCTAGTCCGGAGCGGGCCGTTCGGCCCGGGTGGCGCGGACAGTTTCAGCGTCGCCGCCGAACGGCCCGGCGGGCGGCATCGGCCACACCTCTTCTTGACTCTGCACTGCGCCTATTCTAATATATATTAGATAATTGGCGTGTACGGATCATGCGAAGTCGAGGCGCAATGCCTCCATCGGATCGAGGACTAATGCAGCACCATGGCGGGATAGTGCAGTGACCATCGAGCGACTGGTTATTGTCGGTGGCTCCTTGGCGGGCCTGCGTGCCGTGGAGGCCGCGCGAAAGGCCGGCCATCAAGGTTCCATCACCTTGATCGGGGCCGAGCGGCACCTACCCTACGACCGGCCGCCCCTGTCCAAGGAGTTCTTGGACGAGCTGGAGCCCGGAGTCGAGGCCTTGATCCCGTTCTTCCGTCGCGACGATGTCTTCGCCGACGAACTCGGAGTGGAACTGCTTCTCGGCGAGCCGGCCACGAAGCTCGACGTCGACCGGAAGGTGGTGCACGTCGGGGCCCGGGAGGTCGGCTACGACGCCTTGGTCATCGCGACCGGTTCACAGCTTCGAACGCTGCCGGGCTCGGAACATCTCGAAGGCGTCCGCGGCCTACGCACGCTCGACGATTCGCTTGCGATTCGCGCCGCGCTCGGCGCGGGCGCACGGACCGTGGTCATCGGCGCGGGGTTCATCGGTTCGGAGGTCGCGTCGAGTGCGCAGAAGCGCGGTGTCGAGGTCACGATCGTCGAAGCGCAACCCACACCGTTGGTGCGCGCTACGGGTACCGAGATGGGTGCCGCGATCGCCGGCTTGCACGAACGCAACGGCACCAGATTGCTGTGCGGGACGGGGGTGAAGTCCGTCGAGGGTGAAGGACGTGTGGAACGGGTCGTGCTGACCGACGGGACCGTGCTTGAGGCCGACCTCGTCGTGGTGGGTATAGGGGTCTCACCCCACACCGAATGGCTCGAGGGCTCGGGTCTGACCATCGACAACGGCGTCGTGTGCGACGAGACGCTGTGGACCGGGGTACCCGGTGTGTACGCCGCCGGCGACGTCTCCAACTGGCTCAATCCGATGTTCGGTGTACGACAGCGCATGGAGAACTGGACCGCAGCGGCAGAGCAGGGCGCGGCCGCAGCGCGCAATGCGCTGGATCCCGAGAATGCCAAACCGTATGCCACGGTGCCGTACTTCTGGTCGGACTGGTACGGATCGCGCATTCAGTTCGTGGGGGTGCCGAACGCCGACGAGGTCCTGCTGGTGGACGGCGATACCAGCCAGGATGACAAGTGGACCGCGCTGTACCGGCGGGGCGATCGCCTCGTCGGCGCGCTGACGGTCAATGGTCAGACTGTGATCATGAAGTACCGCAGGATGATTGGTCAGCAGATCGCGTGGACCGACGCACTCGAGTTCGCCGAGAAGCGCAGGGCGTCCGCGCTGGCCAAGGCCGCCGGTCCCAATGCCTGAGCCGGAGCCTGGTGCGTGAACTGATGCCGGCAGACCTGGCTGCGGGCGACCGCCCGTTGATCGTGCTGCTGCATGGAGCAACGGCTTCACCTCGAATCTGGCAGCCGCTGCTGCCGAGTTTGACGGCGCATCACGACGTGATGGTGCCTACGCTCGCGGGGCATCTGGATGGTCCACCGATGCCTGTAGGCCAGGCAAACGTCATGGATCGGATCGTCGACGACATGTGCAGGCAACTTGACGAGGCGAATATCGATACGGCGCATCTGGTCGGCAATTCGCTGGGCGGCTGGATTGCACTTGAACTGGCCCGTCGGGGCCGAGCCCGGTCTGTCCTGGCCCTGTCACCTGCCGGGGGATGGGCGCGGGCGGTGGACCTGCAACGGATTCTGATGATTTTCCGGGTGGGCATCGTGCTGCGGCGAAGCAGGGCCATGCCCAAGATCGCCGCTGACCCGCGGTCGCGACGGATACTGTTCCGTGCCATGGCCGAACACGCGGAACGGCTCAGCCCGGCACAGACGACGGGAATCGTCGAGGACATGATCGGTTGCGATGTCCTGCCCGACCTCATCGGAGGTGCCCGAACAGCCGGATCGATCAAGACGCTGTCGGTCGACTGCCCGATTCGCATCGTCTGGGGGACGAAGGACCGGACACTGCCGTTCGCACGTTACGGACGACCGATCGTCGCCGCGGTGCCGGGCGCCGAGCTGGAGATGCTGGCCGACGTCGGGCACGTACCGATGATCGACGATCCCGAAGCCACGGCCGCAGCCATCCTTCGCTTCGTCGAGGGCGTATCGCAGCGGATTTGAATCACCTAACAACCCCCCGCGACAAGTTGAGGACCGGTCACATCGTGCTGGAGCTCGTGGTGCCGTGGTTCATCGCCGACGATCTTGCGGATCGCTGGCCCGAGCGCCGTTTCTATGACATATTCAAAAGTGCGGATTGGCGATGTGCGTCTGGCACGCCGTCACCTGTCTGCTCGAACGACCATCGGTCGGTGAGAGGTGAGAGAAATCTTCGGTGACATCGCGCCACGGTTACGGACCGCCCTCGGGTTGGGCTCGATGATTCCGGTAGCTGCGGGTGGTATCACCATCGGCCTTGCGACGCTGAGCAAGCGCAACGCCGTGAACTTTTTTACCCAAAACTGGCCCGACCTGATGCTGACGCTGGGCAACGTTCAACTCGATGTCAGCGGCGCGGAGAACCTTACTGTTCGTCGACCCGCGGTCTTCATATTCAACCACCGCAACAGCTTCGATGTCTTCATGGCGGCGGCTCTGGTTCGGGAGAACTGGACTGCGGTCGGGAAGAAGGAGCTCGAACGCGATCCGGTCGCCGGTCTCATCGGCAAGATCGTCGATGCGGCCTTCATCGATCGTGATGATCCGACCGCCGCAATAGACGGTCTGCAGAAGGTGGAGCAGCTCGCACGGGACGGTTTGTCGATCATCATCTCTCCCGAAGGCACGCGCACCGAGTCGGCGACTGTCGGGCCGTTCAAGAAGGGAGCGTTCAGAATCGCGATGTCGGCGAACATCCCGCTGGTTCCAATCATCATTCGCAACGCGGGGGAGGTCGCTGCCCGGCACAGCTTGGTTCTGCATCCCGGCACCGTCGACGTGGCGGTGCTTCCGCCCATTTTTGTGTCGGATTGGGATCTCGCCGAACTCGACGCCCACATCGACGGCGTCCGCCAGTTATATGTCGATGCCCTGACCTCATGGCCGAGCTGACCCAGGTGCCGGCAGGCGAGAAGGTGCTGGTGCTCGCCGCGGTGGCTTCGCCGGCCGAAGCTCGACTCATCGACGAGTGGTTACGCCGGCACAGACGGGACAACCCGGCCCGTCATGTCGAAGTCCTCCGGCTGCCCAGAAACGAGCCGCCGAGCGCGATCGTTGCACAGGTAGCCGAACGGTTCCACGACGGCAGTGCGACAACGGTACTGCCGGTCAGAGTGATGTGGAAGCCTGGTAATTTGACCGGCCGGTCGACGTTGTTCGCGATGTTCGCCGGCCGCGACACCTACCGGCCGCCGCGCGCACTTCAGCAATGCATTCTGCGCCGCAATCCGTCGCGGGCCGAGATCGTCGCAGGCGAATCGGCGGATCTCGCGACTCTCGACCAGCAGTGGCGCGAAAGGACTCACGGCGAAAGCCCCGACGAGTTCGCCCGTTTCGTGATCCGGCGTGCGGTCCTTGCGCTCGAACGCGTGGAATACAGATTGTTGGGGCCGGAGTACAAATCACCACGTCTGGTCAAACCCGAGATGTTGGCTTCTAGACGATTTCAAGAAGGGCTGGCGCGGATTCCGGGCGCAACCATGGTTGAGGCAGGCAAAATCCTCGACGAGGTGGCCACCGGCTGGAGTCGGTTGTCGGTGGACTTGGTACCCGTGATGGGTACCATGATTTTTCGACGCGGGTTCGACCCCACCATCGACTACGACCACTCCGAGGTCGAATCGATGCGGAACAGTCTCGAAACATACCCTGCCGCAATGCTTTTCTCGCACCGATCGAATCTCGATGCGTTCGTGCTCACCGTGGCGATGCGCGAGAACGGATTGCCGAGAGCGCACGTGTTCGGTGGCATCAACATGGCGTTCGGGGTCATGGGTCCGCTGATGCGGCGATCTGGAGTCATCTTCATCAGACGAAACATCGGCGACGACCCGCTCTATAAGTTCGCCCTGCGAGAGTACATTGGCACCTCGTCTCGAAGCGGTTCAACCTGAGTTGGTCCATTGAGGGAACGCGGTCACGCACCGGAAAGATGCTTCCGCCGAAGCTCGGCCTCATGGGCTACGTTGCCGACGCCTACCTCGACGGCCGCAGTGATGACATTCTGCTGCAGCCGGTCTCGATAAGCTTCGATCAGCTGCACGAAACCGCCGAGTACGCGGCCTATGCGCGCGGCGGGGCGAAGAAGCCCGAAGGTGCGAAGTGGCTCTATCGCTTCATCAAGGCGCAGGGCGAACGAAACTACGGAAAGATCTACGTGCGGTTCCCCGATCCGGTCTCCATGCGAGAAGTCATGGGACCGGCGGACGTCGCGGCGAGAGACCAGCCGTCGCGGCGATTGGCCTTGCAGAAAATGGCGTTCGAGGTTGCGTGGCGCATCCTGCGTGCCACCCCGGTGAATGCCACCGGCCTGGTGGCGTCGGTGCTGCTGAACAGTCGTGGGGCGCTGACGCTCGGCCAGCTCCACCGCATCCTGCAGGACCCGCTGGACTATCTCGACCGAAACTGCACACCGTTGACCGGCAGCGCCCGCCGACTGCGAAGCGAAGACGGCGTGCGTTGCGCAGTCGACGCACTTTCCGGTGGGCATCCGGTTACCCGCGTCGACGGCGGGACGGAGACGGTCTGGTACATCTCGTCCGAGGGCCAACATCAGGCAGCGTTCTATCGCAATACCGTCGTTCACGCGTTCCTGGAGACATCCGTCGTGCAGCTCGCACTCGCTTACGCTGCACGCCAGGAATCTGCACAGCTGGAGGCTTTTTGGGCCCAGGTGTCCCGACTTCGCGACCTACTGAAGTTCGACTTCTACTTCGCCGACTCCGCGGCATTCCATGCCAACGTCGCCCGGGAGATGGCTTGGCACGGTGATTGGGAGGCGTCCGTCGCTGCGGGCGGTGAGCACATCAAGAATCTGTTGGAGTCGAAGCGACCGCTCACAGCGGCGGCCGCGCTGCGCCCCTTCTTCGAAGCCGACCTGATCATCGTCGATGCACTGCGCGGCTGTCCCGCAGACGTCGACGAGAAGGTCCTCATCCGGCGGGCATTGGGCATCGGCGAGCAGTATGTTCTGCAACAAAGGTTGCGCAGCGATGAATCGGTGTCCACACTGCTGTTCGCTACGGCACGGCAGGTCGCGCAAGATCAGGGGCTCACAGAGCCGACTGCGGAATTGGACGGCCGTCGGCTGGACTTCCGCCGGGAGCTCCGTGGCATATTGGACGATATCGATCACGTGGAACAGGCCGCGATCAGTCAGTTCTCGGATATACCCACTCGGGCTGAACCTGTTGCAATGCATAGGGATGCAGCACAGGACCTTTAGAGCGAATCAACGAAGGCAGGCCACCGACGACGAAGTAGGAATAGCCTGTTCACTTTTCGGTAAGGCACGGTCGATAGGGTGGTAAGCGTGTATACCGTGGCAACGGCATCACCGGCGTTCCTGGATCCGGTGGCGCTAATCGGCGCTTTCGGCACGTTGGCCTTGGTGGGCTTGCTGGTCGTTGTCTTCATCGAGTCGGGTGTGGTGTTCCCGCTGCTTCCCGGGGACACACTGTTGTTCGTTGCGGGAATGATCGCCGCCGGCACCGCAGCTGCCGCGACGGGCGATGCACCGCACGCCGACTTCCGGATATGGCAACTGTTGACCTTCGTTCCCATTGCGGCGTTCTTGGGTGCCCAGGCCGGATACCTGATCGGGCGATACATCGGAACGTCGATATTCAAGCCCGGCGCCAGGGTTTTCAAACAGGGGTACCTGGACGAAGCTCACGTTTTCTTCGAGAGGCGCGGCCCGGCGGCGGTGGTGATCGCAAGGTTTGTGCCTATTGTGCGCACGTTGATGCCGCTCACCGCAGGTGCCGCCAAGATGAACTACGCAGTGTTCACTGCGTACAACCTGGTCGGCGCTCTCGCCTGGGGTGCTGGGCTTCCCTTGATGGGATATGGACTCGGCCAATTCGACATTGTTCAGAAGTTGCTCGAACCGATCTTCGTCGTGATCGCTCTGGCGTCCGTGGCCCCGATTCTCATGGAATGGCTCAAGCGGCGGCGCGCGACGAAGAACGCGTCCAACGGCAGTGTTCAACGCGCCGACGAATCCGCCGAGTGATCGGTTGAGCGAAAGTGTGCAGGGGTGGAGAACGTCGAAACGCCAGTCCAGCACACCTGCCCCCCACGCCGTCACACCGACTTCGATACAACGAAGTCCGTGGGTTGAGGCGCCTGCGCACACCGAAACCATCGGCGTTTTCAAAAATAGAATAAAATACTACAGAGTGTGATGATATGGATGTAACGCCCTGGCCAGCTCTCGGCTAGGAGATGAGTCACGAGCAGTTGCGTCTAACCGCGCCAGTCAGCCAGAGAACGAAGGAGATCAGCTGTGGGTGTTCAGATCGATGTCACGGATCTGACGAAGTCGTTCGGTCCTTCGCGCATCTGGGAAGACGTCACTCTGACGGTTCCCGAGGGTGAAGTCAGCGTGTTGCTGGGCCCGTCGGGTACCGGTAAGTCGGTGTTTTTGAAGTCGCTGATCGGCCTGTTGCGGCCTGAGCGCGGCTCGATTGTCATCGATGGCACCAACATTCTGGAGTGCTCGGCCAAGGAGCTCTACGAGATCCGCACCCTGTTCGGTGTGCTGTTCCAGGACGGTGCGCTGTTCGGGTCGATGAACATCTATGACAACACGGCCTTCCCGCTGCGCGAGCACACCAAGAAGTCCGAGTCCGAGATCCGCAATATCGTGATGGAAAAGCTTGAGCTCGTCGGTATGCCGAATGACGGGCACAAGTTCCCCGGTGAGATCTCCGGCGGTATGCGCAAGCGTGCCGGTCTGGCCCGCGCGCTGGTGCTGGATCCGAAGATCATCCTGTGCGACGAGCCGGACTCCGGTCTGGACCCGGTGCGTACCGCTTACCTGTCGCAGCTGCTCATCGACATCAATGCGCAGATCGACGCGACCGTGCTGATCGTGACGCACAACATCAACATCGCCCGGACGGTGCCGGACAACATCGGCATGCTGTTCCGCAAGAAGCTGGTCATGTTCGGCCCCCGCGAGGTGCTGCTGACCAGTGAGGAGCCGGTGGTCAAGCAGTTCCTCAACGGTCGTCGTATCGGCCCGATCGGTATGTCGGAGGAGAAGGACGAGGCCACCGCCGCGGCCGAGCAGGCTATGATGGAGGCCGGTCAGCATGACGGTGGTGTCGAGGAGATCGAGGGTGTGCCGCCGCAGCTGATGGCGACCCCCGGTATGCCCGAGCGTAAGGCTGTCGGACGTCGGCAGGCCCGGGTGCGCGAGATCCTGCACACCCTGCCCCGGGCCGCCCAGGAGGCCATCCGCGACGACCTCGAGGGCACCCACAAGTACCGCGCCCACGAGTTCGGCGAGGACGCCCCGACCGAGTCGATTCCGGCGGGGCTGTGATGGACAGGGCCGAGGAGTTCACATTTGCGTGGGCGCTGCTGGATCACGCCGCAGCTTTTCTGGATAAGCCGACTCGGGTGCAATTGTGCATCCGGGTAGGTGCGGGGGAGCTGCGCGAGGCGATCATCGAACTGCTTCAACACTTCACGATCAGTGATAACGCGCTCCCGCCGGTCTTGGCAGCATCGTTGTGGTCATGGATGAACGGTTTTGTCGGAAGTGACTCCGAAACCTCGTTGCGCGATCTGGCCAGCCGCATCCGGGTGTCCACTGTCGTCAGAACTCCGGCAGTCGAGATTCCGCTGCCGCCGTTGGTGCCTCGGCGGAGCGAACGCGCGACACGACGACTCACGCTTTCGAGGTAGCGTCGTCATCGTCGCAGATCTCGATTTCGGGCACAATCATGTTGGGCCGCAAGCTATGGCCTGCTCGCCTACTGCGCCATCTGCGCACAGCTCGGATTCAGCCGGACCCTTCTCTCAGCCGTCCAAGTCTTCGAGATTCGGCAGGTAAACGATACGTCGGTGATTTCCACCTTTCCGTCGGGCGGCGGCCGCAGCTTCGGCGGCGACGGCTTCCAGCGTGGCGGTTACTTCGGCGGGAGATTTCGAGGTCAACGGTGCCAGCGGGGTGACTACGGCGCCGATACTGGCGGTGAGCTCGGGGGCTGCGGTCCGGAGGCCAGCGCTGATGCGGTCGCAAAGAGGGCCTGGGTCACGGGTTTTGAACAGGTCGGCCAGCAGAAATACCGAGTCTGAAGTGTGGCCGATGGCGACGTCGCCGGCGGGCTCGTTCTCGAATCATGCGGGCAACTTGTACGCGTAGTTGCCGGGCCCGTGCTGCGCCGGCGAAGTCCGCGATAACGCCGAGATTGTCCAGCCCGACGTGAACAATGACGAAGTAACGGTCATCAATACGCCCGCGTGCGGCAATCGTTATGGCTACTCCGTCCTGGAAACCGTCGTGGCTGAGCAGACCGGTGACAGGCTCTATGGCTGCAGAGATCGGATCCCTTTCGGAAAGTCCGATCAGCGCGCGTACAAACACCGCGATCGACACCATGGAGAGCGTGATGGTGATGCCGATGCCGGCCGCCAAAGCTGGTTCTGTCGCGGCGAGTTCGACTGCACTAATGACGATTACCATCGCACTGGCCAACGAGTAAAGAACGGTAGTTCGATCAGAGTGAAGTATGGCGGTATAGGCGGCGACAGCGATGAACGGCACGCAGGCCACGAGACTGAGTAGAGGGACAGGAATGATGAGCGAGGTGATGGCGATCAAAGCTGTTCCGATGCAGACGCAGATGGCCGATTGAATCCTAGTAGGCCACGTGCCGCGAATCCATAGCACACAGGTCAGTCCGCTCGCGATACTCACGCCGATCGCTGCACGTCGAAGGGGGAGATCAGTCGAGCTGGTGGTTCCGAACACGATCAGAGTCGGCGTGAGTCCGCCGACGATCATCCATGAGGCCACGATGCGGGACAACGTCACCCGGGCGCCGCGGGCTTCAAGCCGCGATGTCAGCCAATAATAGTGATCAGGATGACGCGGATCCCGCCAATTGGTGGTCATGACGAGCGAATGTCGGAGTCACTGTTCGCTGGCGGCGGCTGTATGTCGTCTACGATGCTGACGAGTGTGAGCCGGTAAATCGAGCAACGTTGTAGGAAAAGGGAAGACACGCTGCCCTCGATCAATTGGTTGGTTGCCACAGTAGTCAGCCTAGCGATCGCTGAACTCAGCTGAGTGGCTTCATAGCAAACTGTGTCCAGTACGGGTACCAGCGATCCGAAAGATGGTAGTGAGGGACGCTGCTCGCGAAGCTTTCAATGCCGTCAGGCAGAGCCGAATACGTCGTCCCATTCGTTCGCGCCGTTTGGTTCTTCTGTGCCTCAAAGATATGTACGAGCAAAGGGATCGAATATAGTCGATGGATGGCGGCAGGCAGTACGACGCAGCGATCAAAACCACGCGGGCCCCTTCGGCTCAGCGATATCGCTGCCGATCACGTCCGTGAACTCATCGTGTCCGGACAGCTCACCGGCGGTCAGTTCATCCGTCCGGAGAATGTGGCCGAAGAACTGGGTATCAGTGCCACACCCGCCCGCGAGGGTCTGCTCCAACTGCAGAGCGAAGGATTCCTGACTGTCGAGCCACGCCGGGGATTCGCGGTTTCCGCCCTGTCAAGTCAGGACGTCGGAGATATCTACGAGGCGCAGGCACTGCTCGGTGGCGAACTGGCGGCGCGGGCCGCCGCGGTGTGCGGACCAGCGACCGTCAGTTCCCTCGAGATCATTCAGGAAGAGCTGGAGAAGGCGGCTGCACAGCGCGATTACGATGCCGTTGAGCGTTTGAATCATCAGTTCCACTCGACGATCTATCGCACAGCAGGATCCCGCCGGATCCAGTGGCTGCTCAAACGCACGCTGGCCTTCGCGCCGCGGAAGTTCTTCGCCGCGGTGGAGGGCTGGCCCGAGGCTTCCGCGCATGACCATCGCAGAATCATTGAAAGCCTCCGGGCTGGCGACGCCGACGAGTCGCGAGCTGCCATGGCGACCCATATCCAGAACGCGGGAAGATTACTGGCTCAGCATCTTTCGGCGCAGAATGCGCAAGAATAAGTTCACGCGTGGGCGCCTGGGAAGTCAGACAGGGTCAGACCCGCGATAGTGCGGCGAGAATGTCGCGGGCGCGTTGGAGCACGGGCAAATCCACCATCTGGCCGTCCACCGCCGAGGCACTGCCATTCGCCGACGCGGACGCCAACACCTTTGTCGCCCATTCGGCTTCGGACTGTGTGGGTGCGGCGGCCTCATGTGCCGCGGCTACCTGGGCCGGGTGGATGCATAATTTTCCGGTCAGTCCCAACCGGCGGGCGTAGACCACATCGTTGATGATCATCTCGCGGTCTGTCAATGCCGTGGTGACCCCGTCGATGGGTGGGGCCAGCCCGTTCGCCGCCGAGGCGATCACCAGCAGTGAGCGCGCGGTGAGCAGTGCTTCACGGTCGGTCGGGTCGATTCCCAGCTGCGCTCCGAAATCGATGCTGCCGAAAGCCAATCGGTGCACGCCGGGTGCGACGCAGAGTTCCGACAACCCGGCGATTCCTGCTGCGGTCTCGACAAGCGCGACCACCAGGGTGCTGGGATCGAACCTCCACAGCTCCCCGACCGGGCCGGCCTTCGGCAGCATCACTGCTGTCATTCCATCGGCCGACAGCGTGAGATCTCCCTCATGCCAGGGAGTATCGGCACCATTGATGCGGATCATGGCCGGACTTCCTGCGTGCAACCACACACGCGCGTTCTCCCGCGCCTGCTCCTTATCTGCGGGTGCCACCGCGTCCTCGAGATCGATCACCACAACGTCGGAGCCCGACGCTGCCGCCTTCTCGAAGCGTTCGGGTCGATCTCCCGGCACGAAGAGAAAAGACGTGGCTGATCGGATCTCGTCGGATGTGTATTGGGTCATGACAATACGGCGGTGGCGGCAGCGTGCACGGTGCCGCCACCGGAGGTCACGCTGAGGTCGATGGTCGATGTCCCGGTCGAGCTCCCCTCGACGCGGATCGCGTCGCCGATGAACACCGGGCGCTGCAGCCGGAATTGAAATTCCCGAAGCGATTGGTCTGCCGCGTCGCCGCGGACCAGCTCGGCCATGTAGACCGCCAGCAGCGGGCCGTGCACGACCAGGTCTGGATACCCCTCGATGCCGGTGGTATAGGCCTCGTCGTAGTGGATGCGGTGGGCGTTGCCGGTGAGCGCGCTGAACCGGAACAGCAGGGGAGGGGTGAGCACCGGCTCGATCGTCCATGGTGCCGTGCTCGCACCGAGTTGGGCGTCGGCGCGGACGAATGCGGTCGAGGAGCCGTCGTCGCTGCGGTACACCAGGTCCTGCTCCTCGGTCAGCCGCAGCTCATCGTCCTGGCGGTAGGTGTTTCGCACGGTCACGAACAACAGGGCGCCACTGCGTCCGCGCTTCACCGTGGTGTCGACGACCTCAGAGGTCCGGGTCACCGTACGACCGATTGTCAGCGGTGCCGTGACCGTCAGCCTGCCGCCGGCGAACATCCTGCGGCGGTTGGGGATCGGCGGCAGGAAATGACCGTCGCGGGGATGACCATCGGCCCCCAGTCCGGCGGTCGGTGGCCAGTCCAGGAAGAATGCCCAGTGCCATAGTGGCGGCAACGCGTCACCGTCGGCGAAACTCTGCGCGAGGTCCAGCGTTGCACCGAACTCCTGAACACGGCCGACGGCAATGATGTCGGTTGCGGTGACCGGTGCTGGCTTCCAGTCGACGATGTACTGCTCCAGCTCACCGGCGGGCGGCGTCTCCGTCACGTCATCTCCTCGATTCATTCGATGTAGCAGTCACTATTGTGGCGCTGTTGGGTTCCCCGCCGAGTTCGGTAAGGACCTGTGCGCCGGTGACCGGCGAGATGCCAACCTCGACGGATTTTGCTGCCCCGCCCTATTCGGCGGGGCCTATGTCGTGGCGGGTCAATCGATGCCGCCACGCTTGACGAGTTGTTTGGCGATCACGCCCTTGAGGATCTCGTTGGTGCCCTCGCCGACGATCATCAGCGGAGCGTCACGGAAGTAGCGCTCGACGTCGTACTCGGTCGAGTAGCCGTAGCCGCCGTGCACCCGGACCGCATCCAGGGCGATCTGCATCGCTGCCTCCGAGCAGAACAGCTTGGCCATGCCGGCCTCCATGTCCACCCGCTCGCCGGAGTCGAACTTCTCGGCCGCCGAGAACAGCAGGGCCCGGGCCGCGGAGAGTCTGGTGCCCATATCCGCGAGCATGTTGCCCACCGACTGATGCTGCCAGATCGGCTTACCGAAGCTCTCCCGGTCCTGGGCGTACTGCAGCGCATCCTCGAATGCCGCGCGCCCGACGCCGGTGGCGCGGGCCGCGACCTGAAGTCGGCCCACCTCAAGGCCTTTCATCATCTGCGCGAAGCCCTTGCCCTCATCGGTGCCTAGCAGCGCTGCGCCGGGCACCCGTGCATCGGAAAAGTTCAGCTCACATGCCTCCACCCCTTTATATCCGAGCTTGTGCAGATCCTTCGAGATCGTGTAACCGGGGACCTTCTCCACCAGCAGGATCGAGACGCCGGAGTGCGCAGGCTTGGCGTTGGGATCGGTCTTGCACAGCAGCGCGATCAGACCCGATCGGCGGGCATTCGAGATCCAGGTCTTGGAACCGTTGATGACGTACTCGTCGCCGTCGCGCCGGGCGACTGTGCGCATGGCCTGCAGGTCCGATCCGCCACCTGGTTCGGTCAGCGCCATGGTGGCGCGCAGCTCACCGGTCGCCATCCGGGGCAGGTACTTCTGCTTCTGTTCCTCGGTGCCGAACAGCAGCAGCAGCTTCGAGACCACGGTGTGGCCGCCCATTGCGCCGGCCAAACTCATCCAACCCCGTGCCAACTCCTCGGCGACCTGCACGTAACAGGGCATGGAAACGGCACCAAAACCGTACGGCTCCGGGATCGACAGCCCGAATATCCCGATCTCCTTCATCGTCTCGATGAGTTCCTCGGGATAGGTGTTGGCGTGTTCCAGTTCCCGCACCACCGGCTTGACCTGCTTCTCCACGAAATCGTGGACGGTCTTGACGATGGCGTCTTCTTCGGCCGTCAGATTCACGGAGACCTCCTGGGAGTATTCTGCGGAAAATATTCTATAGAGTTGATGGAACCGTCTGCAAGCGCAGGGCATCTTGGGTCGGGTAGGGAAAGCCGTAGAGGTGCAGACTCCTGGGCCCGCATGTACGTGCTGCGCGCAGCGACGTTGGATCTGTCCCGCAGAATTACAGCTGAGCAAATGCTGACGGGGTTGAGTGCGTAAAGCCACTGAGGCGGCATTCCGATCGTCGGCTATCCGACAGTCGAACCCCAAGCGGCGACGGACGCGTGGTGGGCTGAGGAGAATTTCGCGTTGCGTGGCCATGCTGGATGAGGCGGCGTTCATCCTCGATGAGTCTGATCTCTTGCCGCTGTATCCAGATCGGCGCTCGGCAGCCACGTGAGGCGTTTATCGGACAGCTCCAACCCTTCGCCCTGCGCCACGACCGGCGGATGCAGCATCGTTGTGGGTGTTCATGAATGGCATCGCCGGGACGTGACGCCGAGATAGCGCTCCCCTCCGCAACCTCGGAAGTCTGATCCCGGTGTCCAACGTCAGCCGACGAGAACCCCGGTGAGACGCTCCCGGGAGCTGTCGACACCGTCGATGCACCCCCGTGGCGAACGTGCAGCACGAAAGCCGGCGTTGCATTCTCGCTCCGGAGCTCCAGATGGGGGCGGATGTTCCGTTCTAGACGGTGGAGTGACTTCTGGCGATGGTGAAGAACCGTGCAAACCCACTTCGGCGATTGAACCCCCGCTGTGCCGAAAGTGTGCCAAGACGCGCAGAAACAGCCGAGACGGTGGAGACGGCCCGAGACGAGTGACACGCGCTGACCTGGACCTATAGATACGGCACGGACACGTGAGACGCTACAAAAGCCGGTCAAACGCATTTACACACCAGCGGTCGGCGGTTCGATACCGTCCGCGCCCACCACACGATCTGTTAGCCGATCACCGGCCCGGATGGCCGGCGCGGCTGACGGAGACCACCACCTCGTTGCGGCGGCGCAACGGCAGAGTCCACGGCGGGTCGTAGAACCAGGCCATCGGCTGGCCCTGCGGCGTGAACCCGCTGCCCTGAAGGCCTTTGAGAAGTTCTTCGCCTTTGGCCGCAACGGCCTGCGGGCTGCGGTCGCCGGTGAAGCGCAGCACCGCGTACGTCTCGCTCGGCACCTCGACCAGTTCCACCCGTTCGTCGTCGGGTTCCGGGAGAAGCTCCATCGACCACTTCGACGGCATGAAGAACCGGATCACCGACTGGCCGCCGGCGTCACGGGACTG
Organism: Mycobacterium sp. SMC-8; assembly: GCF_025263565.1. Classification (NCBI taxonomy): domain Bacteria; kingdom Bacillati; phylum Actinomycetota; class Actinomycetes; order Mycobacteriales; family Mycobacteriaceae; genus Mycobacterium; species Mycobacterium sp. SMC-8. The sequence goes on along the minus strand of NZ_CP079865.1, from coordinate 5,471,983 downwards.
CGCGACCGGCGCCGTCATCGCGATCTTCTCGTTCTGCTGGGCGACCGGCGCGGTCATCGCGATCGAGGTCTTGCGGTGGTTGCCGCCGAAGATGTAGCCGGCCAGTCGGCGGAAACCGGCGTTGCGGGCCATCTCCTCGTCGCCGGTGACGGTGGTCTGCGCCGCGATGCGGGGCCCGTACCGGCGTATCTCGATCCTCCCGACGGTCGCCTCCTGCACGTACATCGGTTCCTCGGTGCCGGCGCGGACGCCGACGAGGGCCCCGAGGCCTTCCGCGACCTGGACTGCGGTGGAGGTGATCTTCTCGAACATGGCAGAACGTTACCCGTGCGGACGGCTGCGGCAATCTGACGAATTTCTTTCAGCAGCACGCTTTGGTGTCGCGCACGGCCAGGTGCGCATGTTCGGTGTTGTCGGCGCCGGCCACCGCGGAAAGAAACGCGTCCAGATCGATCCGGCGGCCGCCCAGCCAGGTGCCGGCCACCCGCACGGTGTCGATCAGCGCGTCGGGTGCGACCGTCCACGGGTCGGCGGTCAGCTCGACGAAGTCGGCCAGCTTGCCCGCCGTGATCGATCCGACCAGCTGGTCGCGGTGCAGCGTACGTGCGGCGTCGACGGTCTGCGCACGCCAGGCCTGGTCCAGCGTGATGGCCTGATCGGCGCGGTGCACGGTGCCCTTGCGGGTACGGCGGGTCACCGCGGTGGCGATGTTGGTCAGTGGCTCGGGCGGCGACACCGAACCGTCGTTGTGCAGCGACACACAGGCGCCGGAGGCGACGGCGTCGCCGAACGCCGCCCAGCGCCCCCCATGCTCCGGGGCGAACATCGCCCCGTCGAGCAGTTCGCCCCAGTAGTAGTACTGGAACGGCGCCAGCGACACGTGCACCCCGAGCCGGGCGGCCCGGTCGAAATGTCTCCGGGTCCCCGCACCGCAGTGCTCCAGTCGCCAGCGGTGGTCGGTGCCGACCAGACGGTGCCGGGTCAGCGCGTCCTCGTAGGAGTCCAGCGCCAGGTCCAGGGCCAGATCGCCGTTGGCGTGGAAGGCCATCTGCCAACCCGCGGGCGCGGCGCGGTCCAGGATCGCGTCGAGCTGTTGGCGGCTGTAGTTCATCGAATCCGCGCCGCCCGCGGTGGCCGGATCGATGCCGGCGGTGCGGGTGGCCTCGGTGTCGAGGTACGGGAACGAGATCGCGATGTTACCCACCCACGGCGAGCCGTCGGCCCACAGTTTGACACCTGCCTTGGTGAGCCACTCCTCACCCGCCGCGAAAGTGGTTGGCTCGGAATAGGTGTCGGTGACCGACATCTCCCACATGCTGACCCGCAGCGGACACGACGGTGCGGCGGCGAGCGCCTCGTAGCCGGCGGCGAACTTCGGGTCGTAGGTCATGTCCGAGGTCGAGGTGTAGCCGCCCCGCGCCATCAGCGCGTAATAGTGCGCGGCCGAGACCAGCGGGTCGCCCATCTGGGCCATCAGCGGCATGGTGACGGCGGTGACCACCGGCAACTCGAAGCCCTGGCCGTTCAGCGATCCGTCCGGGTTGCGTCCGAAGTGGGAGGCGACCGGGTCGGCGGGCGGCTTGGCGTCCCAGCCGTTGCTGCGGATCAGCGCCGAGTTGAAGTACGCGCCGTGCCCGGAGTTGTCGGTGACGACGGTGACGCGGTCCCCGAAGATCCGGTCGAGTTCGTCGGCTTTGGGTGCCGGATGGCCGTGCAGCAGCGCGTCGTAGCCGGCGAACCACAGCGGGGTGCCGGGTTCGCTGGTGGCCAGCGCGTCGGCGAACACCGCCTGGACGTCGGCCCAGGTGGGGCAGTCCCATGGGGCGATCGACCTCGCCGGCGCCTGGGTGGCGACCCCGCTGATCAATGGATGGCCATGCGGCTCAACAAATCCCGGGGCCAACGCGGCCGCCCCGGTGTCGACCACCTCGGCGCCCGGCAGCGCGGCGCGGCAGTCCTCGATGCGGCCCACCGCCACGATCCTGTCGCCGGACACCGCGACCGCCTCTGCCCGCGGAACGGCGTCGTCCATCGTGATGATGGTCTTTGCGGTCAAGATCACATCAGCCATCGGCACAGTGTGTCACCCCGACCTCGCGGGATCGCCGGTTTCCGGCTGTGAGACGCTGCGCGGATGTTCGCGCGTGGCTTGGGCATGGCTGTCGGTGTGGTGTCGGACCTGTGGTTCGGTGATCCGCGCCGCGGGCATCCGGTGGCGTTGTTCGGCAGCGGGGCAGCGGCTTTGGAGCGGCGCACCTATGCCGACGATCGCCGCGCCGGGGTGGCGCACATCGCGGCGCTGCTCGGGGCGGTCGGCGCCGCGGGGCTCGTGCTGGAGCGGGCCGCCCGGCGGCGCAGCGGGTGGGCCGAGGCCGCGTGCGTGGCGGCGGCGACGTTCACCGCCGCGGGCGGGACCACGCTGAGCCGCACCGGTGAGCACATGGCGGAGTTGCTCGGCGCCGGCGACATCGACGGCGCGCGGCGGTTGTTGCCGTCGCTGTGCGGGCGCGACCCTTCGGTGCTCGACGCGGCGGGTCTCACCCGGGCCGCGCTGGAGTCGATCGCGGAGAACACCTCCGACGCGCAGATCGGCCCGCTGGTGTGGGCGGCGCTGGGCGGGACCCCCGGGGTGCTGGTGTACCGCGGTGCCAACACGCTCGACGCGATGATCGGCAGCAGATCTTCGCGGTATGTCCGGTTCGGTTGGGCCGCAGCACGATTCGATGACCTGGTGAACCTGGTCCCGGCGCGGGTGACGGGGCTGCTGGTGGTGTTGTGCGCGCCTGCGGTCGGAGGTTCACCGGTCGGGGCGTGGCGGGCTTGGCGACGTGACGCAGACCGACATCCCAGCCCGAACGCCGGGGTGGCCGAGGCGGCGTTCGCCGGTGCGCTCGGGGTACGGCTCGGTGGGCCGACGCAGTACGCGCACGAGCTGGAGATCCGGCCGACGCTGGGGGACGGGCGCGTCCCGGCCGTCGACGATCTGGCGCGGGCGGTCCGGCTGTCCCGCGCGGTTCAGCTGGTCGCCGCGGCAGCGGCGGTCAGCGTCGCTTGCCGTAGCGGTCGGCGAGTTTCTGCTCGGTGGTGACCGGTGCGGGCTCGTCAGCCGCGAGCTCGGATTCGGCGTCGGCCTGCGCCTTCTCGCGGCGGCGCACCTGGATCTCCGAGTACACGAAATACCCGACGCCGATCGGGGCGATGATGCCGAATGCGATCCACTGGATGCCGTAGGACAGGAACGGCCCCGCGTCGAGGTGCGGCAGCGGGATCACCCCGAGCCCGCCGGGCTGGTTGTCCACCAGCTGCAGATACGAACCGGCCAGCGGCACACCGGTCAGAGCCGAGATCTGGTCGATGTTGATCGAGTACACCTGCGTTACGCCGTCGGCCTCGAACGGCGCCTTGTCCCGGGCGACGCCCTCGGAGTCACGCAGCCGCGCGGTGATCGTCACCGTCTCCGTCGGCGGCGCATCGAACTCCGGCACCTTCGATCCCTCGATCGGGCGCACGTATCCGCGGTCGACCAGCACGGTCGGCCCGCCGTCCACGGCGAACGGCACCAGCACCTCGAACGCGGGGTCGCCGTCGATCAGCCGCAGCCGGGCCAGCACCTCGGATTCGGGCAGGTACCGGCCCGTCGCGGTGACCTGCTGCCACTGTTCGTCCGGGGCCGCCGAATCCTGCTGCGGCAGCGCGCTGGTCACCGGAACCGGCTCGGCGGTCAGGGAGCGGGAGATCTGGTCGTTCTCCCGGGAGGTCTTGGTGTTCTTGCCCAGCTGCCACGGCGCAAGCACGGTGAAGCACAGGTAGGCGAACGCCAGGACGACCACGAACAGCGCCAGCCATTGTGGTCGGAGCAGAAAGGCCCACCGTCGCATCGTCAGCCCACCCGTTCCCGTCCGGCCAGCTGCTCGTCCACCCAGCGGTGCAGGCCCGGCAGCGCCGCGTCGATCACCGTCAAGACGTCCTCGAAGTCGTCCTGGGTGCCGTAGTACGGATCCTCGACGTCGAGGACATGCGCCCCCGACCTCGAGTCGAAGGAGCGCAGCAGGCGCAGCCGTTCGGCCGGCACCCCCATGTGCTGCAGCATCCGCAGATGATTGCGGCCGAGCGCCACGATGAGGTCGGCCGAGAGGTGGTCGTCGGTGACCTGGGCGGCGCGGTGTGCCGACGGGTAGCCGTGCGCGCGGAGCACATGCCCGGCGCGACGGTCGGCCGGCTCACCCTCGTGCCAGTGGCCGGTGCCCGCGCTGCTGACCCGGACGACACCGGCCAGCCCGCGTTGATCGAGCTGGTGGGCGAACATCTTCTCGGCCATCGGGCTGCGGCAGATGTTGCCCGAGCAGATGAACGTCACGTGCAGCACCTCAGACACCGAGCACCTCACGCAGGTCGTCCACATCGGTGACGTGCGCCAGCGCGCCACCGTCGCCGTCGGTGAAGTCACGGTGGCCGTAGCCCCAGCCGACCACGATGGTGCCGATGCCGTGGACCGCGGCGCCCTCGACGTCGTGGAAGCGGTCGCCGATCATCACCACCCGGTCCGGGACCGGCGCCAGTTGCTCCAGGGCGCGCGCGACGACGTCGGACTTGACGGCCCGGGTGCCGTCGGGGCTGGCGCCGGCGATGACCTCGAAGCAGACGTCGAGGCCGAAGTGGGCGAGGATTCGCTGAGCCGTCGGTTCGGCCTTCGACGTCGCCACCGCCATCCGCACGCCTGCGGTACCCAGATCCGACAGCAACGCCGGGATGCCCTCGAACGGCCGGTTCATCGACCAGCCGCGGCTGACGTAGTCAGCGCGATACGCGGCGATCGCGGCGTCGGCGCGCTCACCGAGGCCCATCTGACTCAGTGTGACGTGCATGGGCGGCCCCACGATCCGGCTGACCAGGTCACCGTCGGGGACGGTGGCGCCGACGGAGTGCAGGGCGTGACGGAAGCTGGCGACGATGCCCTCGGCGGAATCGGTCAGGGTGCCGTCGAGGTCGAAGATCACCAGGTCGCCGCGCCCGACGGGGGCGACGCGGCGGGTGCTGTCCAGCATGTCAGTCACGCGTCCATTGTCCCTGAGCCCGCGCCGGGGGTGCCGCTCGGTTCGGAGTGGCTTCGCGCGCACTAGTGTCGTGATGTGGCAAGTGTCCGGTTGGTCGACGTCATCGACGTGCTCGAAGCGGCCTATCCTGCCCGTCTGGCGCAGAGCTGGGATTCCGTCGGGCTTGTTTGCGGAGACCCGGCCGAGCCGGTGGAATCGGTCACCGTGGCCGTGGACGCCACCGCCGCGGTGGTGGCGCAGGTGCCCGAGGGCGGCCTGCTGCTGGCCCACCATCCGCTGCTGCTGCGGGGAGTGGATTCGGTGGCGGTGGACACGACGAAGGGCGCGCTGGTCCACTCGCTGATCCGCACCCGCCGCTCGCTGTTCACCGCGCACACCAACGCCGACAGCGCGTCGCCCGGGGTGTCGGACGCCCTGGCCGACACCTTGGGTCTCGAGGTTTGCGACGTCCTGTCGCCGGTGCCGTCCGGGCCTGCGCTCGATAAGTGGGTGGTGTTCGTGCCGGTCGAGAACGCCGAGGCGGTGCGTTCGGCGATGTTCGCCGCCGGCGCCGGGCAGATCGGCGACTACTCGCAGTGCAGCTGGAGTGTGGCGGGCACGGGTCAATTCCTGCCGGAAGACGGCGCCGTACCGGCGATCGGGACGGTCGGCACCGTCGAGCACGTCGCCGAGGACCGCGTAGAGATGGTGGCCCCGGCCGCCCGACGGGGCGCGGTGCTCGCCGGGTTGCGCGCCGCACATCCCTACGAGGAACCGGCGTACGACATCGTGGCGTTGCAGAACCCGCCCGGCGACGTCGGGTTAGGGCGTATCGGGATCCTTGCGGAACCGGAACCCTTGTCGGCGTTCGTGTCCCGGGTCCGTGCCGCGCTGCCGAGCACATCCTGGGGGGTGCGCGCCTCCGGTGATCCCGACGCGGTCGTGTCCCGCGTCGCGGTCTGCGGCGGGGCGGGGGACTCGCTGCTGGCCGAGGTGGCGGCCGCGGGGGTGCAGGCCTACGTCACCGCCGATCTGCGCCACCACCCGGCCGACGAACACCGCCGCGCCTCGGACGTCGCGCTGATCGACGCCGCCCACTGGGCCACCGAGTTCCCGTGGTGCCATCAAGCCGCGGCCCTGCTGCGCACCCACTTCGGCTCGTCGCTGCCTGTCACGGTGTCCGACGTGCGTACCGATCCATGGAATGTCGAGGGATGTTGACGTGAAAGCCTCAGTGGCACAACAGCAGTTGCTCGCCGAGCTGGCCGAGCTCGACGCCGAGCTGGGCCGGCTCGGGCACCGCGCCAAGAACCTGCCCGAGCAGAAGGCGGTGGAGGAGGCACAGGTCGCGCACCGTGCGGCCAACGACCGCCTCGCCGCGTTGCAGATCGCGCTGGCCGACCTGGACGCACAGATCGCCAAGTTCGACACCGAGATCGACGGCGTGCGTCAGCGCGAAGACCGCGACCGCGCGCTGTTAGACGGCGGGACCGTCGACCCCAAGCAGCTCGCCGACCTGCAGCACGAGCTGGAAACCCTGCAGCGGCGTCAGGCCAGCCTCGAGGATTCCCAGTTGGAGGTCATGCAGCGACGCGAGGATCTCGCGGCCGACCAGGCCCGCGAGTCGGCCACCGTCGACGAACTGCAGACCGCGCTGGACGACGCGCAACGCGCATGTGACGTCGCCCGCGCCGAGCTGACCGAGGGCGAGGGGCGGGCGGCGGCCAGGCGTGCGGAACTGGTCGCCGCGATCGACGACGAGCTCGTCACGCTCTACGAACGCCAACGTGCGCGCGGCGGCGTGGGCGCCGGTGTGCTGCAAGGCCGTCGCTGCGGAGCCTGCCGGATCGAGATCGACAAGGGCGAATCGGCGCGGATCGCCGCAGCCGCCGACGACGACGTGCTGCGGTGCCCTGAGTGCTCGGCGATCCTGTTGCGGGTCAAGGCTTCTCGTCCATGAGGGTGATTGTTGAGGCCGACGGCGGGTCGCGCGGTAACCCCGGGCCGGCCGGTTACGGTGCAGTGGTCCGGTCGGTGGACGACGATGCGGTGCTCGCCGAGGTGGCCGCACCGATCGGCACCGCGACCAACAACGTCGCCGAATACCGGGGTCTGATCGCAGGCCTCGAAGCCGCCGCGGAAGCGGGTGGCACCGAGGCGGAGGTCTTCATGGACTCCAAACTGGTGGTGGAGCAGATGTCGGGCCGCTGGCGGGTCAAACACCCCGACCTGGCGCCGCTGCACCGTCAGGCCGGCGACCTCGCGCGCAGGTTCGAACGCATCACCTTCACCTGGATTCCCCGCGCCGAGAACAGCCACGCCGACCGGCTCGCCAACGAGGCGATGGACGCGGCATCACGCAGGGAGACACCCACGGCGACAACGGAAGTAGTCACCAACCCGGCAGGCTGGACCGGAGCCAAGGGTGCGCCGACCAAGCTGCTGATGTTGCGGCACGGGCAGACGGCGTTGTCCGTGGAACGTCGTTACTCGGGCCGCGGCAATCCCGAGCTCACCGAACTGGGCGTCCAGCAGGCCGACGCGGCAGCCCGGTACCTCGCCGGCAAGGGCGGTGTCGACGTCGTCGTCTCGTCTCCGCTGCAACGCGCCCACGACACCGCGACCGCCGCGGCCAAGGCGCTCGGGCTGGACGTCCAGGTCGACGACGACCTGATCGAGACGGATTTCGGTGCCTGGGAAGGGCTGACGTTCCTGCAAGCCTCCGAACGGGACCCCGAGCTGCACCGGCGCTGGCTGCGTGACACCTCCGTGCCTCCGCCCGGTGGTGAGAGTTTCGACGACGTCGCGACGCGGGTGTCGAGGGCGCGACAGCGGCTGATCGACGAGCACCCGGGCAAGACCCTGCTTCTGGTGTCCCACGTGACGCCCATCAAGACGCTGCTGCGGATGGCCCTCGACGCGGGACCGGCGATCCTGTACCGATTGCATCTGGACCTGGCGTCGCTGTCGATCGCCGAGTTCTACCCTGACGGCGCCGCCTCGGTGCGTCTGGTCAACCAGACCGCCTACCTGTGATCGCCGTGCACGTGCACGCGTTCACCGTGCAGGCCGAACAGCGCGATGGCCTCCACCGGTCCGTCGACGACACCGAACCAGTGCGGGGTCCAGGTCGAGAACTCCACGGCCTCACCGGGTTTGATCGTGAAGTCGCGGTCTCCCAGCAGCAGGCGAAGTTGGCCGGACAGCACGTACATCCAGTCGTGACCTTCGTGGACCGGTAGCTCGGCCGGGGGAGTGCGCCTTCGGGCGCTGACCCGGATCTTGTAGGCGTGCAGACCTCCCGCCGGTCCCTGCCCGGTCAACGGCCAGAACGTGATCTGGTTGTGCGTGTGTGAGCGCCCGTGCACCCGGGGATCCTCGACGTCGGGAGCGCGAAGCAGTTCGTCGGTGCTGACCGACAGAGCAGCCGCCAGGCGGGGCAGATGATCCAGTGCCAGCCGGCGCTTTCCGGATTCCAGCCGGCTCAAGGTGGAGACGTCGATACTGGACTTGGTGGCCACATCCTCGAGCGTCATGCCGCGCTGCATGCGCAGGTCTCGCAGGCGTCGCCGCACCCGGACGTCCACGCTCTCGTCGTTTGCCTTCATGGCAAATCAGCTTGGCATCCGATGGCGCGGCGGTGCAAGGTCGTCTCATGGACAAGTTGTGGGACTGCGTGATCGTCGGTGGCGGCGCTGCCGGGCTGAGTGCCGCGCTGGTACTCGGCCGGGCGCGGCGGCACACGCTCGTCGTCGACGCCGGTACGCAGAGCAATCTCGCCGCTCACGGGATCGGCGGCCTGCTGGGCTTTGACGGTGTGCCTCCTTCGGAGCTCTACGCGCGGGGACGTCGAGAGCTGGCTGCCTATCCCAGCGTGCGGGTGGTCGACGGGCAGGTGGTCAACGCCGTCGCCGACCGCGAATTCACCTTGGTCCTGGCCGAGGGCAACACGGTGCGGGCCAGACGGGTGCTTCTCGCGACGGGAATGCGCTACGACTCGCCGGCGGTCCCGGGACTGGCGGAGTTGTGGGGGAGGTCGGTGTTCCACTGTCCGTTCTGCCACGGCTGGGAGGTTCGCGATTCGCCGCTGGCGGTGCTGGCCGACGGCGATCGCGGAGTGCACATGGCGACGCTGCTGCGCGGTTGGAGCGAGGACGTGGTTCTGCTGAGCCAGGATCTCACCGACACGCAGCGGTCGCGGTTGGCCGAAGCCGGAGTGGTGGCCGACGAGCGGCCGGTCGCCGAACTGGTTTCGCGGGACGGCGAATTGGAGTGTGTGGTGTTCGCGGACGGGACCAGCCTGGCCCGGCGTGGGTTGCTGGTGGCCGCGACGCTGCACCAGCGCTCGGCACTCGCGGCTGAGTTGGGCGTGAGATTCGCTGCGCCAGGCCCCGTTTCGGTGGAGGCGATAGAGGTGGACGGAATGTTCCGAACGTCGGTGTCCGGCGTGTTTGCGGCGGGCGACGTGTGCGCGCAGATGCCGCAGGTGGCGGCCGCGGTGGCGGCCGGGTCTGCGGCGGCAGCATCAATAGTGGCGAGTTTCCTGGAGGAGTGATGATGGCATCTGAGGTCAAACAGCATTGGGAGGACCGGTACGCGGAGAGGGACCGGATCTGGAGCGGGCGGGTGAACCGGTGGCTCGCCGAAACATCCCAACTGGAAAAGCCAGGCCGGGCACTGGATCTCGGTTGCGGGGAGGGGGGTGACACGGTGTGGCTGGCCGAGCAGGGCTGGCACGTCGTCGGTGTCGATATCTCCGAGACTGCGCTGGAACGTGCCGCCGCCGAGGTGGCGGCACGCGGGTTGACGGACCGGGTGCGGCTGGTGCAGATGAACCTGTCCGAGACCTTCCCCGACGGCGCCTTCGAGCTGGTGTCGGCGCAGTTCCTGCAGTCGATGGTGCATCTGGACCGGGAGCGCATTTTCGCCGCGGCCGCGTGGGCGGTGGCGCCCGGTGGCCTGCTGGTGGTCGTCGATCATGCGGCGGCGCCGCCCTGGGCGGTACACGTGCGCGACCATGTCTTCCCGACCGTCGACGAGGTGCTGGCGTCGATCGACCTCGGAGAAGGGAAGTGGGATCAGGTCCGGATCGGCACGGTGGAGCGTGAGGCCGTCGGGCCGGACGGTCAGCAAGGACTGCTCCAGGACAACCTGATCGTGTTGCGGCGGCTCTAACTTCGTCGATCAGCGCTTTGGAGATCAGGTAGCCACGGCCTGACTGTCCCGGCCTGCCTGGCGATCGGATCTTTCGGCTGGTGGGGCGGGGTTGTCAGAGGTGCGGGGTAGCGTCGGGTTCATGTTCGAAAGTGTGTTCGATGTCGATTTCGATGTTGATGAGGGGGCGTCGCAGGCCGAGTTGCGGGCGGTGGTCGAGCGGTGTGAAGCACTGAAATCGGCCGCGGCCGCCGCCCAGGCCCGCGCGACCGCGTTGTGGGCGGCCAAACGCCGCGCCGCCGAGGACGCCGCCGGGATCCGGGCCGAGCGGCGCGGGAAAGGGTTGGCCTCTGAGATCGCGTTGGCCCGCCGTGATGCCCCGGTGTGCGGGGGCCGCCATCTCGGGTTGGCCCAGGCCCTGGTCGAGGAGATGCCCTACACGTTGGCCGCGCTGGCGTGCGGGGCGCTCTCGGAATGGCGGGCCACCCTGATCGTGCGGGAATCCGCCTGCCTGAGTGTGCAACATCGCCGCCAACTCGATGAAGAACTGTGTGCCGATCCGTCGCGGTTGACGGGGTGGGGCAACCGCCGCGTGGAGGCCGAGGCCAAGAAGATCACCGCCCGCCTGGACGCCGCCGCGGTGGTGGCACGGATCAACCGCAGCGCTGCGGATTGTGCGGTGTCGTGCCGGCCCGCCCCCAACACCATGGTCTATGTCACGGTGCGGCTGCCGCTGGCCCAGGGGGTCGGGCTGTATGCGGCGTGCAAACGGGCCGCCGACACCAGCGGTGACGGGCGCCCGCGTGGGCAGGTGATGGCCGAGACGATCTATGAACGGGTCACCGGGCATCCCGCTGCCGGGCCGGTGCCGATCGCGCTGAATCTGGTGATGGCCGATACCACCCTGGCCGGTGATGACGACGAGCTGGGCTGGCTGGACGGGTACGGCCCGGTCCCGGCCGGGTTCTGCCGGGCCCTGACCGGGGATGCGGTTGCTGATGCCCAACCCAAAGCCAGCCTGCGCCGGCTCTACCGCCATCCCGACAGTGGGCAGTTGGTGGCGATGGAATCGGCCGCCCGGATCTTCCCGAAAGGGTTGGCGCAGCTGCTCGAGCGCCGCGACCGCACCTGCCGGACCCCGTACTGCAACGCCGTGATCCGCCACCACGACCACGCCATCCCCAACCGGGCCGGCGGGCCGACCAGCGCGCGCAACGGCCTCGGGATGTGCGAGGCCTGCAATTACGCCAAAGAAGCCCCCGGCTGGCAGGTCAACACCACCGACTCCGACGGTGAGCACACCGCCGAATTCACCACCCCCACCGGCTCGGTCTACCGCTCGACGGCACCCCAACTCCCCGGCCCACCGGTCCGCCGCCGCCTCAGCCTCCTCGAAGGCAAACTCACCATCGACCTCATCACCTTCGACGCCGCGTAGTCGCGGCAGGTCAACCGGCGCCAGGCATCTGGCGCGTGCCTTCAGCTGCCTAGCGGGACCTCGGCGAGCTGGGTGAGTCGCACGCTGTTGCCCGAAGGATCCCGGAATCCGCAGTCGATGCCGTAGGGCATCTCGTGGGGTTCCTCGGTAAACTCGACGCCGCGTGCCTTCAGCTCCTCGTAGCTGGCGCGGCAATCGTCGGTGGTCAGGAAAATGGTGCCGGCGAAGCCCTTTGCGGTGAGGTCGAGTACCTGCTTCCTGGTGGCGTCGTCCATGACGGGTTCGCCGGGGACGGCCATCAGCACGATCGACACGTCGTCCTGGCCGGGCGGCCCGACCGTGAGCCACCGGAAGATGCCGTCGACATCGGGCAACGAAACATCCTGGCGCACTTCCAGACCCACCTTCTCGGTCCAGAACTTCAACGCGGCTTCCTGGTCGTGAACCCACAGATGGGCACTGGCAATCTTGATCATGGCGCCGACGCTACGGCCGCACCGATCCGCGTGTCTTCTCCCCGTGTGCTGTTTTTGCGACGCGGGTGTCGGCCTTCGGGCGGGTGTCGCGCTGCAGAATGCAGCTGGGAATCCGCGCGTGGACGGCAGCGGGCGGCATCGAAGCTCGGTATGCCGCCGGAGGCGTACCGTAGGCGCGCGCGAAACTGGTGGTGAACGACCCGACGCTCTGCAGCCCGACCATCACGCAGATGTCGGCTACCGACCTGTCGGTGTGGCGCAGCAGGGCCGCCGCCCGCTCAAGGCGTCGGGTCTGCAGGTACGCACGCGGCGACTCGCCGAATGTCTGGGTGAATGTGCGGCTGAAGTGAGCCCGGGACAATCCGGCGGCGGCCGCGAGGTCGGCGACGGTGATCGGCTCTGAGTAGCGCGCGTCGGCCAGGTCCTTGGCCCGCATCAGGTAGCGGGCCGGCGGAAGCATGTCCCGGGCTGGCGGAAGCATGTCCACAGTATCGCGCGCAGCTGGGCTCGATGTTCGTCACCAGCTGAGCTCGGTGTTCGTTAACGGAATCGGCGCCCGAACCATTACGTTGTTAGGGCGGATGAGCTGGCTGGGCGGCCGCGGCACCATACGGTGTCGAGGAAAGTCCGGACTTCACAGAGCAGGGTGATTGCTAACGGCAATCCGAGGTGACTCGCGGGAAAGTGCCACAGAAAACAGACCGCCACCCCAGCGCCTGCGGGCGCTCGGGGAGGTAAGGGTGAAAAGGTGCGGTAAGAGCGCACCAGCATCCCGGGTGACCGGGGTGGCTTGGTAAACCCCACCCGAAGCAAGGCCAAGAAGGCCGCAACCTGGTTGCGGCCGCGCAGGCGCCTGAGGGTTGCTCGCCCGAGCCTGCGGGTAGGCCGCTTGAGGCACCCGGCGACGGTGTGTCCAGATGGATGGTCGCCGCCTCGCTGCCAGCCATGGTGGCGGGGAACAGAATCCGGCTTACAGGCCAGCTCATCCGCCCTAACCCTGGGTCCTGCGCTCCAAGGGCGAGCCGTCGGTCATAGCGCGCGCTGCCCCTTCGCCCACGCCCATGCCGCGACCCGCCATCCGTCGGCGCCGCGGCGAAGCGCCACCGTGAACGTCGCGCCGGTCTGGGTCACCGTCCTCCCGTTGACGTCGAACGTCATCGTGGCCGGAACCACCACATACGCGTTGTCGCCGGTCGTGTCGTTGTGCACCGGCTCACCGATGGTGACGTGATAGCCCGACGCGCCCGCATGGTCGCCTTCGGCCAAGACGTCGCGGTACCAGTCCGCCGCGGCCGTCGGCCCCAGCCAAAGGTGCGGTGGCATACCGTCGAGGATCGAGCCGTCGGAAGCGAACGCCTCCGACATCGCCGCGGGATCCCCGGCGTTGAACGCGTCCAAGTACGCGTGAACAGCTTCGAGGGGAGTGTCGCTCATTGCATCTGGTCGAGCATATTGGTGAACGCCGCCTTCGGGCGCAGCGCCTTTTTCACCTCATCGGCCGTGACATACGGGTACTCGCCGTATTCCAGGAAGCTCGGCACATGATGCTCGCGGACAAATTTGACGAAAGCGGACGGATTGGTTTTCCAGTCCTCGGGAAAACCCTCGAGGTTGGTGAACACGGTGTCGAACATGCCCTGATACTGGAAGTACAGGTCATCCTCGATCGGGAAGAGCTGCCAGCGCAGGTAGTGCAGCTTCAGCACTTCTAGCACCGTGGGATCGGCCGCTACCGCTGCTTCCAGCGTCTTGCCATGCTCGCGAATGACGTCCTTGCGTCCCGGTATCACCTTCGCGATGATCGAGAACCCATAGCAGGCAGGTGTTTTCGGAAAGATGGGACCGTAGCGGCCACGCTCTTCCTCGAAGTAGCAGTCCTTGGGGATGGCCACCGCGGCCGGCCGAGACCAGTCCTCATCGTTGGGCATCACTTGCTCCTCGCGACAGCTCGACCCCCGACTAGGGCGTGTCTGCTTAATGTGAACGATGTTGTGCCTGATGCTGTTTAAGTGTTACGGACTGATGTGATTTCTGATGACTTGTGGTCGGTGATTGAGCCGGTACTGCCTTCGGGTCGACGGCGCGGGCGGCCGTGGAACGATCATCGGGTGACGCTGGAAGGAATTATCTGGCGTTACCGGACTGGATCTCCGTGGCGCGATCTGCCCGCGCAGTTCGGCGCCTGGCAGTCGGTGGCTGAACGTCACCTGCGGTGGTCCACCGACGGCACCTACGCGCAGATCTTCGCAGCGATCTCCCGTGACATCGATGTCGATGACGCTGACGCTGAGCTGGTCGAACTGCTGCTGGCGGTGGATTCGACCAGCGTGCGTGTACATCAGCATGCCGCTGGTGCCCGCCCTGGTCGCCACACAGGGGGATCTGTCGAATTACAACAAACACCCCGATGAGCCCGATGACCATGCCATCGGCCGTTCACGCGGCGGGCTGACAACGAAGATCCACGCGCTGGCCGATCAACGCTGCAGCGCGGTCACCATGGCACTGTCGCCGGGGCAAGCCGGCGACAACCCGATGCTGTGGCCACTGCTGACTGCCCATCAGGGCCCAAAGTTTCGGCTACTCGCCGATAAGGCGTACTCCCATGACTCGACCCGAGCCCGACTGCGCCAGCTCAAAATCGCCCACACCATTCCCGAGCGCAGCGACCAGATCGCCCGCCGAAAGAGCCGGGGAAGCAAAGGCGGACGGCCACCGGCGTTCTCCGGGCGAATCTATAAGCACCGCAACACCGTCGAGCGATCCTTCAACCGCTTCAAGCACTGGCGAGGTATCGCCACCCGATACGACAAATACGCGCTGAGCTACCTCGGGGGCGTCACCCTAGCTGCGATCATCATCTATCACCGCGTCCGCAATTAACAGACACTACCTAGCCGTGACGGTAGCACCGACGGACTTCCACCATCTGGTGACTTCCCGTGCCGACCCACCATGTTCGATCGATGACCGCATCCAATGGTGCGCTTGCGAATTCAACGAATCACCCTAATAGGGGCTCTGCCACCGGCGGATGTCGACGCTTTACGGCCCGAAAGCGCTGCCACACAGGGCCTGACTGCGTACAGTACGGGTGCGGTGGCAAGCCAGATCCTCGCCGCCGCTGTCCAATCATCAACGCGGCCCGACGGATTGAGACCCCGCTCCGCGGGCAGCGCCGAAGCGGACCAGCCGAACCGAGGTCAACGCGATGATGGCAGTACTGCAGCACGCCGTCCCCATCGCCACGCTGATCTTCGTAGTGTCGAGCATGCTGGCGATGGGGTTTGGGCTCAGGATCACCGAAATCACCGCCCCGCTACGCAATGCGCGGCTGGTGGCGATGTCGCTGTTGGCCAACTTCCTGCTGATGCCCGCCGCGGCGGTGCTGCTGGCCAAGTTGCTTGCTCTGGATGAACCGTTCGCAGTGGGCCTGCTGCTGCTCGGCGTCGCCGCCGGCGCCCCGTTTCTGCCCAAGCTCGCCCAAATTGCCAAAGGCGACCTGGCGTTCGCGGTCGCCTTGATGGTGGTGCTGATGGTCATCACCGTCGGCTACCTGCCGCTGGTGCTACCGATGCTGCTGCCCGGCATCTCGGTCAACCCCGGCCAGATCGCCCGCTCCCTGATCGTGCTGATGCTGCTGCCCCTGGCCGTTGCGCTCGCAGTCAACGCCAAACTTCCCCGCGTCGCCGCGGCCGTCAAACCCTGGTGCGACCGGCTCTCCAGCCTCGGTCTGGTCGCCGTGGTGGTGCTGCTTGTGGTGGTCAACTTCCGCAACGTGCTCTCGGTGTTCGGAACCCGCGCCATCCTGGCCGGCCGCCGCAACGCGGCCGGTGCTGGGATTGGGAACCGCCCAGCGAAACATCGCCGCCGCACTGGTGGTCGGGGGACAGAGCTTCACCGATCCCAGCGTGGTGGTCATGGTCGTGGTCGTGGCCATCGTCAGTCTGCTGGTCCTGCTGCCGCTGTCGCGGGCATTGGCCCGCCGCACCGCGGCCGGCGATGGAGCACCGAGACCATGACCATCCCTGATGACCGCGACGTAGACGCCATGGCCGCGGCGTGCGCCGATGCGATGCAGATCCTCGACGGTCTGGCGCGCGCCGGATCAGGACCGGCGCACCGCCTTGTCGAGTTTCCGAAGCGCACGGTCGATCTGCTCTCCGCAGCGCTGGGCCAGGTCGTCCTCCTGCTGGTACAGCAGCCCATAGGTGAAGGTGTCCTCACCCGCGGCGTGCGCCGCCTGGGCCTGCCGGCTCAGGTGCGCGCGGCTGACCACGCTGTCCTGGTGGTCACCCAACAGCGTCTGGATCGCCTTTGCTCGGTCGGCCACCTTGCTCTGGCCGGTGGCCGCGGCGGTGTAGCGGAGCTGCTTGGCGCGCTTGCGGATTCGGTGCAGCGCCTCGTCAGGGTCGGTTTCGGTGTCGGCCGCTGCGAGTCGGGCCGCTTTGGCGGCCTTGCGCACCCGCTTGTACGCCGAGCCGATGGTCAGCTCAGCGGGCGCCCCGTCCGGACCCGAGTGGGGAGCTTCGGCGCTGACCAACTCCTCCAGCGCATCCAGCAGCCGGAAGTATCGCGGCGAGCGCATCGCCGTCAGAGACCGCTTCCATCCGGTCTGGTAGCGCTTCTGGGCGCCCTCGACCAGCCGCTCGCGCACCGGTCCCCGCACATTCGCCTCGGGCAGGGCGTCGAGAGCACGCGCGTACCGTTCGGCGAGCACTTCCGCGTCGCGAGCGACGCCCAGCACGCCGGCCAGTTCGCGCAACTCGTCGAGCACCCATTCCCGGCCGGTGAAGTCGAAGGAGCCCTGCGCCGACTGCAGCAGGCTGCGGATCTTGCGGGTCGTGACCCGCATCTGATGGACCGCGTCCCACGCGTCGGCCCGGACGGCCCGATCCCACGCGATGAGCTCGCCGACGTGCTGCGCCACTGCACGCCGCGCCGGATCCTTCACGGCTACCTCGGTCGCCGGGGTATCAGTGGCCAGCACCCGCGCCAGCTTGGAGCCGTGACCGGCCGGCTCCGCCCCGGCGTCGCGCAAACGATTCGTCAGCCTGTCGAACACATCCGGGTTCGCGTCGGCCCGGAGTTCGAGTTCCCACTCGCGCCAGCGCTGCTCCTCGCCGCCGACCGCGCTTGCCGTCACGTGGTCGTCGCAGAACTCGGCGATCACCGTCCCGTCCAACCCGTGCAGGAGTTCGACGTTCCTCACCGTGCGGATGCGGGCCACCGGCTCCAGCGGTCGGTCCCGCACGATCGCCAGGACGACGTCGCGCAGACTTTCCGGTACGGCGGTCTCGTCGGAGCCGTCCTCGGCCAGCGGCGCGTGCACCTCGGTGCGGCTGTCCGCGTCGGCCGGCAACTTCAGATGCCACGCGGCGTCGGGCCCGCCCGTGCGGCGGCGCAGTGTGATCCTGTGCCGGGCGAGGTCGCGCGAGGGTGTGTCGAAGTAGACAGCGTCCAGCGATTGTGACGGCGACCGCTCAGCCCGGCTCACGGCGGCCAACCCGTCGAAGGACGGCGACCCGGTTGCCTCGACCACGTCGAACTTGCGCTCGGTCTCCATGTACCTGGACGTTTCGCGCGATTTCGGGGCCATGGACACCCTGTCTCTAGGAGGTTCGGGGGGACCATAGAGTGCCACATCGACGTGAACGGCCACCGCGGTGCCGACGGCCGTGTCCAAACTGTGTTCGACGCGCCTAGGTGCCGTTGCACCGATTTCATGATCGTTCTCTTAGGATGCTCTTATGAGTCCAGTGGTGCGGCTCGACGACTACCTCGACCGCGAAGGCAACATTGCGATCCCGGCCGGCCTGACGCTGACCTCGTTCCTCGACCGTAACGTCGAAGAACTGGGTGACACGCCGGCCTACCGGTATCTCGATTTCGACCGTGACTGCACCGTCGAGTTGAGCTGGAACCAGCTCAGGACGCGGTTGCATGCGGTCGGAACCCGACTGGAGCAGGTGACTCGTCCCGGTGACCGGGTGGCCATCCTCGCGCCGCAGGGCGTCGAGTACGTCGTCGGCTTCTTCGCAGCGATCCTGGCCGGCACCATCGCGGTCCCGCTGTTCGCGCCGGAACTTCCCGGCCACGCCGACCGGCTGGACGCGGTGCTCAACGACGCCCTACCGACGGTGGTGCTCACCACGACGTCCGCCGCCGAGTCGGTCCGTGACTTCGTGCGCAAGCTTCCGCGCGAGCGCCGGCCCAGGATCATCGCCACCGACGCGGTGCCCGACGCCGTCGGCGCCGGTTTCGCGCCCGCGCCGATGAACAGCGACGACATCGCCTATCTGCAGTACACGTCGGGTTCCACCCGTGCGCCGGCGGGTGTGGAGATCACCCACCGCTCGGCCTGCACCAACATCGTCCAGATGATCGACGGCGTCGGTCTGGACCACAACATCCGCAGCGTCAGCTGGCTGCCCCTGTTTCACGACATGGGATTGCTGATGATCATGTTCCCCGCGCTGTGCGGCGGGCACATCACGCTGATGTCGCCGGTGTCCTTCGTGCGCCGGCCCTACCGGTGGATCAAGGAACTCGGCGCGTCCGACGCCCCGACGTTCGCGGCGGCGCCCAACTTCGCGTTCGAGCTGGCCGCCCAGCGGGGTCTGCCGCCGGCAGGGGACACGCTCGACCTCAGCAACGTCGCCGGGCTGATCAACGGCTCCGAGCCGGTGAACATGGCCTCGATCGAAAAGTTCTACGCCGCGTTCGGGCCTTACGGTCTGCCGGCGACGGCGGTCAAGCCCTCCTACGGGATGGCCGAGGCGACGCTGTTCGTCTCGACCATCGGACCCGAGGCCCGCCCCGAGCCGACGTACCTCGACCGCGAGCAGCTCTCGCTGGGCAACGCGGTGCGGGTCGATTCCGGTGACGCCAACGCGGTGGCCCAGGTGTCCTGCGGCCGGGTGGCCCGCAGCCAGTGGGCCGTGATCGTCGATCCGGCCACCGAGTCCGAGCTGGCCGACGGCCGGGTGGGCGAGATCTGGCTGCACGGCGACAACATCGGCCGCGGCTACTGGGGCCGGCAGGAAGAGACGGAGCTGACCTTCCAGAACAAGCTCCAGTCGCGCCTGCTCTACGAGAGCCACGCCGAGGGCTGCGCCGAGGACGCGCTGTGGATGCGCACCGGGGACCTCGGTGTCTACCTCGACGGCCAGCTGTACATCACCGGCCGGGTCAAGGACCTGGTGATCGTCGACGGGCGCAACCACTACCCGCAGGACATCGAGGCGACCGTCGCCGCAGCGTCACCGGCGGTGCGGACCGGCTTCGTCGCGGCGTTCTCGGTTCCCGGCGACGGCCGCGAAGAGGTCGTGATCGTTGCCGAACGCGCTCCCGGAGCCGGCCGCGCGGATGCCGGTCCCATCCAGGAGGCGATCCGCTCTGCGGTGTCGCGCAATCACGCGCTGCCGTTGAAGGAGATCAAATTGGTTGCCGCAGGCGTGATTCCACGAACCACCAGCGGGAAGCTGGCGCGCCGGGCATGCCGGACCGAGTATCTGGAAGGCAAACTGTAGCCGCTACAGTCCGTGTGTGACCGAATTCCAGACCATCACGTTCGAGCAGACCGGTGTCATTGCGCGCATCACGCTGAACCGTCCCGATGCCGCAAACGGCATGAACGGCACGATGACCCGCGAGCTGGCCGTGGCGGCGGCACGCTGCGACAGCCCCGCCACCAAGGTCGTCGTCATCACGGGGGCCGGGCGGTTCTTCTGCGCCGGAGGTGATCTGAAGGACTTCGCATCCGCGCCGAGCCGGGGACACCACATCAAGGGGGTCGCCGACGACCTGCACCGGGCCATCTCGACGCTGGCGCGCATGGACGCGGTGGTGATCACGGCTGTCAACGGTACGGCCGCGGGCGCCGGGTTCTCCCTGGCCGTCGCCGGGGATCTGGTGCTGGCCGCGGAGTCCGCGTCGTTCACGATGGCCTACACCCGCGTCGGGCTGAGCCCGGACGGCGGTGCGTCCTACCACCTCCCACGGCTGATCGGCACCGCCAAGACCAAGCAGCTGATGCTGGCCAACCGCACGCTGTCCGCGCAAGAGGCCTCGCAGTGGGGCCTTGTGGGTGAGGTGGTCGCCGACGATCAGCTCCGGGTTCGCGCCGACGAGCTCGCCGAGCAGATGGCGCAGACCTCGGCCGGCTCCAACGGCGCGGTCAAGGCGCTGCTGTTAGACACCTTCGGCAACGGCCTGGAACAGCAGATGGAGCTGGAGGGGCGGACGATCGCCGCACGAGCCGACTCCGCCGACGGGCGCGAAGGGGTCGACGCGTTCCTGTCCAAACGCAAGGCAGAATTCGGACCCCGCGGCTAGAAGGAGTGCTCCTCGGCCGGGAAGGTACCGGTGGCGACCTCACGGGCGTAGTCGGTGGCGGCACGGCGCAGCTCGTCACCGACCGCGCCGAACCGCTTGACGAACTTCGCGGTCCTGCCGTTGGTCATACCGGCCATGTCCTGCCACACCAGAACCTGGGCGTCGCAGTTGGGTCCGGCGCCGATGCCGACGGTCGGAATCGTGAGTTTCCCGGTGATCTGGGTGGCCAGCTCGGCCGGGACCATCTCCATCACCACCGCGAACGCGCCTGCCTCCTGCACGGCGATCGCGTCGTGGATGGTCTGTTCCGCGGCGTCGCCACGCCCCTGCACCCGGAATCCGCCGAGGCCGTTGACGCTTTGCGGGGTGAAGCCGATGTGCGCCATCACCGGGATGCCGGCGGCGCTCACGGCGGCGATCTGGTCGGCCACCCGCTCACCGCCTTCGAGCTTCACCGCGTGCGCGCCGGTCTCCTTGAGCATCCGGGTCGCGGTGGCCAGCGCCTGCTGCGGCCCGGCCTCGTAGCTGCCGAAGGGGAGATCGGCCACGATCAGCGCGTGCGGTGCGCCCCGGACCACTCCGCGCACCAGCGGAATCAGTTCGTCGAGCGTCACCGGAACGGTGGTGTCGTAGCCGTAGACCACGTTGGCCGCGGAATCGCCGACGAGCAGCACCGGAATCTGCGCTTCGTCGAAGATCGCCGCGGTCGAGTAGTCGTATGCGGTCAGCATGGCCCACTTGTGGCCTTCGGCCTTCCACTTGTGCAGGTGGTGCGTCCGGACCTTCACACGCTTGGGCGTCTCGGTGACAGCGCCGTAGACAGGCTGCTCAGACATCGTTGTCCCCTTAATGGGCGAGTCGTGTTGAATCCTCGAGGCCCGAATCGGGTCCCCGGGTTTCGCTGACCCGCCCAGTCTGCCACTGCGTCAGCAGAAGGTGAACGGCGCGTTAAGTGGATTTGCTCACACCCGTCCCGCCCGGGCATACGATCGGCGGCATGCAACGGCTCAGCGGACTCGACGCCAGTTTCCTGTACCTCGAAACCGCGGCCCAGCCACTGCATGTCTGTTCGATCCTGGAGCTCGACACGTCCACGATGCCGGGCGGCTACACCTTCGACCGGCTGCGCGACGGGCTGGAGCTCTGCATCAAGGCCATGCCCGAGTTCCGCGAGAAGATCGCCGACAGCCGGTTCAACCTTGATCACCCAGTCTGGGTGGAGGACAACGATTTCGACGTCGACCGTCATCTGCACCGAATCGGGTTGCCATCGCCGGGTGGCCGTGCCGAGCTGGCCGAGATCTGCGGCCACATCGCGTCGTTGCCGCTCGACCGGACCCGCCCGCTGTGGGAGATGTGGGTGATCGAGAACGTCGCCGGCACCAGCGACGGGACCCCAGCGCACACGGGCGGCCGTGTCGCGGTGATGACCAAGGTGCATCACTGCGCAGTCGACGGTGTGACCGGGGCGAACCTGATGTCGAAGCTGTGCACCACCGAGCCCGACGCGCCGCCGCCGGATCCGGTGGAGGGTCCCGGCGGCGGCACCGATCTGGAGATCGCGGTCAGTGGCGCGGTGCGATTCGTGAGCAGACCGTTGAAGCTGGTCAACGTCCTGCCGAACACGGTGTCGACGGTGATCGACACCGTGAAGCGGGCGCGCAGCGGCCTGACGATGGCACCGCCGTTCGTGGCGCCCAAGACCGCGTTCAATGCGAACGTCACCGGCCGCCGCAACGTCGCGTTCGCCCACCTCGATCTCGACGACATCAAGACGGTTAAGACTCACTTCGGGGTCAAGGTCAACGATGTGGTGATGGCGCTGGTGTCCGGTGTGCTGCGCACGTTCCTGATCGAGCGTGGCGAGCTGCCCGAGAGTTCGCTGGTCGCCATGGTTCCGGTGTCGGTGCACGAGAAGTCCGACCGTCCCGGACGCAACCAGGTATCGGGGATGTTCTCCCGGCTCGAGACCAACATCGAGGACCCCGTCGAGCGATTGAAGGCCATTGCCGAAGCGAATTCGGTTGCCAAACAACATAGTTCGGCGATCTCGGCGACTCTTCTGCAGGACTGGACACAGTTCGCCGCGCCGGCGGTGTTCGGGGTGGCGATGCGGGTGTACGCCAGCAGCAGGCTCAGCGGTGCGCGGCCGGTGCACAACCTGGTGGTATCCAACGTGCCCGGTCCGCAGGGTCCGCTGTACATGCTGGGGTGCGAGGTCAAGGCGATGTATCCGCTCGGACCGATCTTCCACGGTTCGGGCCTGAACATGACGGTGATGTCGCTGTCGGGCAATCTCGACGTCGGAATCGTGTCGTGCCCCGAGTTGCTGCCCGACCTGTGGGACATGGCCGATGCGTTCGACGTGGCGCTCGGTGAACTTCTGGACGCCACGCGGTAGCGCTGCCCGCACACGCGCCGTGCCAGCATGGATGCCGGTTCATGGCAGCATGTGGTGCCATGAAGCTCACGTCCGGTGCCGCGCGACCCGGTCTCCTGCTGACGCTGGCCGTGCTGCTGGTCGCCGGCTGCAGCCAGGTGGTGTCGGGGCGGGCGCTGGTCGCCGTGCCCCCGCCCGGCACCCCGATCGAGTGGGGCCCGTGCGAAGCCGGACCGTCTGACCAGGTGCGCATCCCGCCCGGCGCCGAGTGCGGCATGCTGTCGGTGCCCGTCGACTGGGACAACCCCGACGACCCTGACGGTGACGTTGCGCAGATCGCGTTGCTGCGGATCAAGGCCGGCGGAGACAAGATCGGCTCGCTGATCGTCAATCCGGGTGGGCCGGGCAAATCGGGCAAGGAATCAGCTGCCGTGATGGCTGCGACGCTGCCCGAAGAGGTACGCCAGCGCTTCGATCTGGTGGGCTTCGATCCGCGCGGCGTTGCGGAATCCACGCCCGCCGTGTGGTGCAACAGCGACGCCGACCATGACCGACTGCGTGCCGACAACGTCGTGGAGTACACCCCGGAGGGTGTCGCGCATCTGGAGAAGCTCACCAAGGAGTTCGTCCAGCGCTGCGTCGACAAGATGGGCCTGGACTTCCTCGGCAACGTCGGAACCGAGAGCGTGGTCAAGGATCTCGACGCGCTGCGCGCCGCCCTCGGTGACGAGAAGCTGACGTTCCTGGGGTACTCGTACGGAACCCGTATCGGCGCCGGCTACGCCGAGGCCTATCCGCAGAAGGTGCGCGCCATGGTGCTCGACGGCGCCATCGACCCCAACGCCGATCCTGTCGAGGCCGACGTCCGGCAGGCCGCGGCGTTCCAGCAGGCGTTCGACGACTATGCCACCGACTGCGCCGTCGATCCCGACTGCCCGTTGGGCACCGACCCGGACAAGGCCGTCGACGTGTACCGGTCGATGGTGTGGCCGCTGGTCGAGGAGCCGGCCGACACCACCGACCCGCGGGGTCTGAGCTACAACGATGCGATCGTCGGCACCATCCTGCCGCTGTACTCGCCGGGACTGTGGCGGCACCTGACGCAGGCCCTGTCCGAGATCAAGAAGGGCCGCGGCGACACCATGCTGGCGCTGGCCGATCTGTACATGGGGCGCGACGCGCAAGGGCATTACAACAACGGCACCGACTCCCGGATCGCGGTCAACTGCGTCGATAAGCCGGCGATCACCGACCGTGCCACGCTGGTCGATCAGGACCGGCGGGTCCGCGAGGCCGCGCCGTTCATGGCCTACGGCGAGTTCACCGGCCTGGCGCCGATGACCACGTGCGGATTCTGGCCGATACCGCCGACGAGCACCCCCCACGAAATCAACGTCGACGGGCTGCCGCCGATCCTGGTCATCTCGACGACCAACGACCCGGCCACCCCGTACCAGGCAGGTATCGACCTGGCGCGTCAGCTCGACGGCACCCTGGTGACCTTCGAGGGCACCCAGCACACCGTTGCGCTGCAAGGAGATTCGTGCATCGACGAGATCACCACCAGGTACCTCGTCGACGTCACCGTGCCAGCGCCGGACACCCGCTGCTGACGATCCGGTGAGCGGCTGATAACGGCCCGGTCACCGTTGCGTCCCGGGGGCAGACCTCGCCCGGCTCGCGTGCAACGATGTCTGCCATGTTGCGTGCCGCCCGGTTGATCGCAGCGCTGGCCGTGACATCGGCGGCGTCGTGCCCGTCGGCAGCCGCCGCACCCCCCGACGCGGAGCAGCCGTACTCCACTGCGCCGGTGTGGGGTTCGTGCTCGTCGTGGGTTCCGGACACCTCCAGGATCCCCGCCGCGCAGTGCGGCACCGTCGCGGTGCCCGTCGACTACGCCGAACCAGACGGCGCCCGGGCCGATTTGGCGGTCATCAGGGTGCCGGCGTCGGGTTCGCGCATCGGAGTGCTCGTCGTCAACCCCGGCGGGCCCGGCGCCTCGGCGGTCGACACCATCGCTTCGATGGGCGCGGCGCTGGCCGGCACCGAGATCGGGAGCCACTTCGACCTCGTCGGCATCGACCCGCGCGGCGTCGGTCACTCCACCCCGCAACTGCGCTGCCGCACCGACGCCGAGTTCGACGCGTTCCGTGCCGAACCGTTGGCCGACTACAGCCCGGCCGGGGTCGCCCACATCGAAGAGGTGATGCGCACGTTCGCCGCGCGGTGCCTGGACCGGATGGGCGCCGACTTCCTCGCCAGCGTCGGTACCGCGACCGCGGCTCGCGACATGGATGTGGTGCGCGCGGCGCTCGGCGAGGACCGCATCAACTATCTCGGCTTCTCCTACGGCACCCAGTTGGGTGCGGTGTACGCCACGCGCTATCCCGACCGGGTGCGCGCGATGGTGCTCGACGGCGCCGTGGATGTCAGCCTCGACCCGATCACCGAGAGCCTGAACCAGCAGGCCGGTTTTCAGAAGGCCTTCCAGGAGTACGCGGCCGACTGCGCGGAATCGGCGGGCTGCCCGCTGGGTACCGACCCGGCACAGTTCGTCGCACGTTTCCAGCAGCTCGTCGATCCGCTGGTGAACCGCCCCGCGGCGACGGACGATCCGCGCGGCCTGAGCTACCAGGACGCCATCACCGGCACTGTCAGCGGGCTGTACTCGCAGCGCTACTGGCCGTACCTGACCAGCGGGCTGCTCGGGCTGCAGCGCGGCACCGACCCGGGTGACCTGTTGCTGCTCGCCGACGACTATCAGCAGCGGGACCGCAACGGGCACTACAAGAACCGGCAGGACGCGTTCAACGCGATCCGCTGCATCGACGCGGTCTATCCGCCGGACCCGGCGACCTGGGTGGAGGCCGACAGGCGCTCCCGCGAGATCGCGCCGTTCCTGTCCCACGGACCGTTCACCGGGTACGCCCCGCGCGACGTGTGCGCGATGTGGCCGGTGCCGCCGACGCCTGTGGTCGGGGTCGCCACGTCGCCCGGACCGGGCAAGGTGGTGGTGGTGTCGACGACCGGTGACCCGGCCACGCCGTACGAGTCCGGGGTGAACCTGGCGCGGCAGCTGGACGCCCGGCTGATCAGTTTCGAGGGCACCCAGCACACCGTGGTCTTCAACGGCGACGCGTGCGTCGACACGGCCACCGTCGAGTTCTTGGTGAACTCGACACTGCCGCCCGACGGTTTGCGCTGCTAGCGGCCCCGTAACACAGAATTAACAGGCGGAACCTAGGCTTCTGGCATGGATCGGCAGAAGGAATTCGTGCTGCGCACGCTGGAGGAGCGTGACATCCGCTTCGTCCGGCTGTGGTTCACCGACGTGCTCGGATACCTCAAGTCGGTGGCGATCGCGCCTGCCGAACTGGAAGGCGCCTTCGAAGAGGGCATCGGTTTCGACGGCTCCTCGATCGAGGGTTTCGCCCGGGTCTCGGAAGCCGACATGGTCGCCCGCCCTGACCCGTCGACGTTCCAGGTGCTGCCGTGGGCCGACAGCTCGGGCAAGCACCACTCGGCGCGGATGTTCTGCGACATCACGATGCCCGACGGGTCGCCGTCGTGGGCCGACTCGCGCCACGTGCTGCGCCGGCAGCTGTCCAAGGCCAGCGATCTCGGGTTCTCCTGCTACGTGCACCCCGAGATCGAGTTCTTCCTGCTCAAGCCCGGACCCGACGACGGCACCCCGCCCGTCCCGGCGGACAACGGCGGCTACTTCGACCAGGCCGTGCATGATTCGGCGCCGAACTTCCGCCGCCACGCCATCGACGCGCTGGAGCAGATGGGTATCTCCGTCGAGTTCAGCCATCACGAGGGTGCGCCCGGTCAGCAGGAGATCGACCTGCGCTACGCCGACGCGCTTTCCATGGCCGACAACGTGATGACGTTCCGCTACCTGGTCAAGGAGGTCGCGCTCGGCGACGGTGTGCGCGCGTCGTTCATGCCCAAACCGTTCGCCGAACACCCCGGCTCGG
Organism: Mycobacterium sp. SMC-8; assembly: GCF_025263565.1. Taxonomy (NCBI): domain Bacteria; kingdom Bacillati; phylum Actinomycetota; class Actinomycetes; order Mycobacteriales; family Mycobacteriaceae; genus Mycobacterium; species Mycobacterium sp. SMC-8. Next base: position 5,445,185 of record NZ_CP079865.1, on the reverse strand, counting down.
CGATGCACACCCACATGAGCCTGTTCGAAGGCGACACCAACGCCTTCCACAGCCCCGACGACCCGCTTCAGCTCTCCAGCGTCGGAAAGTCGTTCATCGCAGGCATTCTCGAGCACGCCAACGAGATCAGCGCCGTGACCAACCAGTGGGTGAACTCCTACAAGCGTCTGGTGCACGGCGGCGAGGCCCCGACCGCGGCGTCCTGGGGCGCAGCCAACCGTTCGGCGCTGGTGCGCGTCCCGATGTACACGCCGCACAAGGTGTCGTCGCGGCGGGTCGAGGTGCGCAGTCCCGACTCGGCGTGCAACCCGTACCTGACCTTCGCGGTGCTGCTCGCCGCCGGCCTGCGCGGCATCGAGAAGAACTATGTGCTGGGCCCCGAAGCCGAGGACAACGTCTGGAGCCTCACTCCCGAGGAACGCCGCGCGATGGGCTACAAGGAGCTGCCCGGCAGCCTCGGGGTGGCGTTGTCGGAGATGGAGAACTCCGAACTGGTCGCCGAGGCGCTCGGCGAGCACGTCTTCGACTTCTTCCTGCGCAACAAGCGCGCCGAATGGGAGAACTACCGCAGCCACGTCACACCGTTCGAACTGAAGAACTACCTGTCGCTGTAGGGCAAGCGCCCGCGCGCTACCTTGATGGGCGTGGCCAAACCTGCGACGCAGCGTCCCAGGCTGCCCGGTGTCGGACGGCTCGGGCTCGTCGAGCCGAAGGCGCAGGCGGATCTGGACAGCCTCGGCTGGAACACCGACGCTCACGTCGAACTCCTGTGGTCGTTGTCGCGGGCTCCCGACGCCGACACCGCGCTGAAGGCGATCGTCCGGCTGTCCGAGGCGCTCGGGTCCGGGTGGGCTGAACTCGCCGCCGCGCTTCTGCAGGACCGCAGTCTGCGCGGCCGGTTGTTCGCGGTGCTGGGCTCGTCGCTGGCTCTCGGTGACCATCTGGTCGCCAACCCGGACTCGTGGCGTCTGCTGGTCGGCAACGTCACGCTTCCGGCCGCGCAGGAACTGCGCGACATGTTCGCCGAGCGGGCCGATCAGTGCGACGGTGCGACCGCGGCCGTGCCGCCACTGCGCACGCTGTACCGGGACCGATTGCTGGTCCTGGCCGCGCTCGACGTCGCGTCCACGGTGGAGAACGAACCGGTGCTGCCGTTCACGGTGGTCGGCGAACATCTCTCCGATCTCGCCGACGCCGCGCTGGCCGCCGCGCTGCGGGTGGTGACGGCCTCGGTGTGCGGCGACAAACCGGCGCCCACTCTGACCGTCATCGCGATGGGCAAATGCGGTGCGCGGGAACTGAATTACGTCAGCGACGTCGATGTCATCTTCGTGACCGACGACGGCTCGCACAGCAGCATGGCGCTGGCGACCAGGCTCGCCGGCGAGATGATGCGGTTGGCGTCCGAGGCGTTCTTCGAGGTGGACGCCGCGCTGCGGCCGGAGGGCAAGCAGGGTCAGCTGGTCCGCACCCTGGAATCGCACATCGCCTATTACGAGCGCTGGGCCAAGACCTGGGAGTTCCAGGCACTTCTGAAGGCGCGGCCGGCCGCCGGCGACATGGATCTGGGCCGGCAGTATGTCGAGGCGCTGATGCCGATGGTGTGGACGGCTTCTGAGCGTGAGGACTTCGTTCCCGAAGTGCAGGCGATGCGCAGGCGCGTCGAGGAACTTGTGCCCGCCGGGGTGCGGACCCGGGAGATCAAGCTCGGCAGCGGCGGCCTGCGCGACGTCGAGTTCGCGGTGCAGCTGCTGCAACTCGTGCACGGCCGCAACGACGAGTCGCTGCATGTGGCGTCCACGGTCAACGCGCTCGCCGCGCTGGGCGACGGCGGCTACATCGGCCGGGACGACGCCGCGAACATGACGGCCTCCTACGAGTTTCTGCGGCTGCTCGAACACCGTCTGCAGTTGCAGCGGCTCAAGCGCACCCACATGCTGCCCGAGGCCGACGACGAGGAGTCGATGCGGTGGCTGGCGCGCGCGGCGCACATGCGGCCCGACGGTCGGCACGACTCACTCGGGGTGTTGCGCGAGGAGCTCAAGCGGCAGAACCACCGGGTGTCGCGATTGCACGCCAAGCTGTTCTATCAGCCGCTGCTGGAGTCGGTCGGCCAAGCGTCGCTTGGCCTTTCGGACGGGATGAGCACCGATGCCGCCGAGCGTCAGCTGGCCGCGCTGGGTTATGAGGGTCCGCAGAGCGCGCTCACGCACTTGGCGGCGCTGACCGGCAGCTCGGGGCGCCGCGGCCGGGTGCAGCAGGTGCTGCTGCCGACGCTGTTGGACTGGCTGTCGGACACCCCCGATCCCGATGCCGGGCTGCTGGCCTATCGCAGGATCAGCGACGAACTCGCCGAGCAGCGGTGGTATCTGGCGACGCTGCGCGACGAGGGGGCGGTCGCCAAGCGGCTGATGCACGTGCTGGGCACCTCGGCCTACGTGCCGGAGCTGTTGATGCGCGCGCCGGAGGTGATCCAGCTCTACGCCGACGGACCGAACGGGCCCAAGCTGTGCGACGTCGACACCGAAGGGGTGGCCAAGTCGCTGGTGGCCTCGGCGGCACGGCACGACGATCCGGCGCGGGCGATCGCGGCCGCACGTTCACTGCGGCGCCGGGAGCTGGCCCGCATCGCGTCGGCGGACCTGCTCGGAATGCTGGACGTGACGGACGTGTGCAAGCAGCTGACCCTGGTCTGGGTGGCGGTGTTGCAGGCCGCCCTCGACGCCGTGATCCGCGCCAACGCGCCGCAGGGCAAGGCGCCGGCACGCATCGCCGTGATCGGGATGGGCCGGCTGGGCGGCGGCGAGCTCGGTTACGGGTCCGACGCCGACGTGTTGTTCGTGTGCGACCCGAACGACGGCTTCGAGGAGTCGACCGCGGTGAAGTGGTCGGTCACCGTGGCCGAGCAGGTGCGTGCCCGGCTCGGCACACCGAGCGCCGACCCGCCGCTGGAGGTCGACGCCAACCTGCGGCCTGAAGGCCGAAGCGGGCCACTGGTGCGGACGCTGGCGTCGTACCAGGCGTACTACGACCAGTGGGCGCAGCCGTGGGAGATTCAGGCGCTGCTGCGTGCACACCGGGTCGCCGGCGATCTGGAGCTGGGGGAGCGGTTCCTGCTGATGGTGGACAAGACCCGCTACCCGGAGGGTGGGGTGTCCCCAGAGACGGTTCAGGAGATCCGGCGTATCAAGGCGCGCGTGGACGCCGAACGGCTGCCCCGCGGCGCCGACCCCAACACCAACACCAAGCTGGGCCGCGGCGGGCTGGCCGACATCGAGTGGACGGTGCAGCTGCTGCAACTGCGCTTCGCGCACAAGATCCCGGCGCTGCACACGACGTCGACGCTGGAGACCCTCAACGCCATCGGCGCTGCCGAGTTGATCGCCGAGGGCGACATCGAGTTGCTGCGTGACGCGTGGTTGACCGCGACGCGGGCCCGCAACGCCCTGGTGCTGGTGCGCGGTAAACCCACCGATCAGCTGCCCGGTCCGGGCAAGCTGCTCAACGCGGTCGCGGTGGCTGCGGGCTGGCCCGGCGGTGACGGCGGCAACGAATTCCTCGACAACTATCTGCGTGTCACGCGGCGGGCGAAAGCCGTGGTCCGGAAAGTTTTCGGAGGCTGAGTGTTGGGCTGGGAGGTTAGATGTTCGACTTCGATGTGATCGACGCCGAGGAGCATGACCGGCAGCGGGTCCGCTACGAACAGCTGACAGATGCGCTGCGCAAGCTGATCGACCTCGGCATCCACACCGACGTCGACGACGACACGGCGCGGCAGGCGTTGACTCATCTGGAGGCCGCCGCCGGGTTGCTGGGGCAGCAGCTGCGCGAGGATCGGGTGCCGTTGCGCCATGCGGTCACCGGGCGTCCCGTTACGTGGGGGAATCCCGTTGTGGGCCTTCGTAATGCGATGAGTCCGCCGATCGTCGTCGAGCACGGGGCGGATGGTCGCTGCTGGAGCGAGTTCACCCTCGGCCCGGCCTATGAGGGCCCGCCCGGCTGGGTGCACGGCGGCATCTGCGCTCTGGTGCTCGATCAGCTGCTCGGTGAGGTGGCCAGCGACGGGCTGACCAAGGCGCGGTTCACCGGGACCATCAGCGTGCGTTATCTGCGCGGCACGCCGCTGGGGCCGCTGCGTGCAGAGGCGTTCGTCGAGCGCTCTGAAGGCGCCAAGACCTACGCCAAGGGTTACCTGATGGATGCCGAAGGCCCGACGGCTGAAGCCGACGGGGTGTTCATCATGCCAGCGTGGGCGCGAGACGCCGGATGACCTCCGCGGTGGCGAACGGCACGATCGGCACGGTCACCGAGATCGCTGTCGCCGCCCCATAGGCGTCGAGGGCGACCACCGTGAAGGTGTCCTGCTTGTCGGCCGGTGTCGCGTCGGCGGCGGCGGCCCGGTAGCGCGCGTCGTCGCCGGGCGTGTAGACGAACTGCCCGGCCCCCTCGACCACCACGCTGCCCTTGCCGGCGTCCCCGGCGCTGACGAAGATCACGGTGTCGCGTTCGGGATCGGTCGCGGTCACCGTGCCGGTCACCTTGCCGCTGGCTGAATCCTGTTGGCTCAGGCTGTAATTCCCGTTCGTTGGGGCCTGGTTGACGTATCCGGCCGGTGCGATGGCCACCCGGACGGTCAGCGTCGTGGTGCCGCCGTGCCCGTCGTCGGCTGTCACCCGGAACCGGTCGGTCTTGTCCCAGGACGGAGCGAACCGCTTGGCGGCTGCGGCGCGGGCCTCGTCGGTCGGGACGTAGGAGAAGGTGCCGTCGGCGCTGACTATGACCGAACCCTTCCCGGTGTTCGGCGCCACCCGGTAGGTGAGTGTGTCGCCGTCCTGGTCGATCGCGGTGATCTTGCCGGTGGTCATGCCGGTGTTCGGGTTGGTGAACAATCCTCCCGCCGACGCGCGGCTCGGGGCGGAGTTGAGCGGTTTGACGTCCACTGTGACGGCTACCCGGGTGACGCCGCCGTGTCCGTCGTCGACGATGACGTCGAACGTGTCCTGCTTGTCCACGTTGGTCGCGCCGGCGGCCGCGGCTGCGTGCCGGGCAGCATCGGTGGGGGTGTAGGTGAACCGCCCGCGGGTGTCCATGGTGACGACGCCGTTCTTCGCGGTCGCCGACGCCGAGTAGCTCAGTCCGTCGCGGTCGGTGTCCCTGGCGGTGATGGTGCCGTACACCTTCGCGCTGAACCACGACGAGCTCGTCCGCACGGTCGCGTTCGGTGCGGCGTTGCCCGGCTTGACCTTCACCGTCACCGTCAGCGACGTGATCCCGCCGTGCCCGTCGGCGACGAGCACGGTGAAGGTGTCCTGCTTGTCGGCTTGCGTCGCCCCGGCGTTGGCGGCGGCGTGCCGCGCCGCAGCGGTCGGGGTGTAGGTGAACTTCCCGTCCGCGCCGATCGTCACGGTTCCACCCTTGGCGGTCGCAGACGCGGTATAACTCAGCGGGTCCCGGTCGGCGTCCCTGGCGGTGACGCTGCCGTAGACCTTCGCGCTGAACCAGGACACGCTCGACCTGGCGGTCGCGGTGGGCGCAGTGTTGGCGGGCGCGATCGTCACCGTGATCGGCACTTCCACCACGCCGCGCTGACCGTCGCTGAACGTGATGGTGAACGTGTCGAACCCGGCACCGGGGGCGGCGCCCACTTCGGCCGCCGCGTGACGGGCCGCGGCGGTGGGGGTGTAGGTGAAGGCGAATGCACCGTCGTCTCCACGGGTGACGGTCACACTGCCCTTGTCCGGCCCGGTGACGGTGTAGGTCAGGGGCCTGCCCTCCGGGTCGGTGACGGTGACGGATCCCGAAACGTCGCCGGAAGCGTTGGGGGAGTTGATGACCGGTGTCTGCGCCACCGGGTTTGCATTCGGCGCGACCAGCGCGACGACATGCAACCGGTTACCGCCGAACTCCGTCCAATAGAGCTGGGTGCCGTCGGGGCTGACGGCGATCATCGGCGGACCGTCGACCTGATACGGATTGACGATCACCGAGGTGAGCTCGGTCTTGCTCGCGACGTCGTACACCGAGAGTTTGCCGTCGTCGCTGCGTACCACAAACAGCGTCGTGCCGTCGTGGCTGACCGCGAGTTCGAACGGAGTACCGGTTGCGACCGTGATGCTGTCGATCACCTCGTGGGACTTCGCGTCGATGATCCGCACGCTGCCGGCCACGTCGGCCACGAAAACGCGGGAACCGTCGGCGCTGAACGTGATTCCCGTCGATCCTGCCGCAACGCCGGGGATCTTCTTGCCGAACAGCGACGCCGTCGAGAAGCCACAGCGGCGATGCGGCGGGGCTGTCGGGGACACGCTTCGGTGCCAGCAGCGACGACAGGATGCTCGACAGCGTGACCGATTTCGCGGCCGGCGCGTCCTGCGGTTCAGGGGCGGGCGAGGGGGCCTCCGCGGTCTCCGGGACGCTCACGGGGTCTGGATCGGTCACCGGTTCGGCGGGCGGTGTCGAATCGACGGCCGGCGCGGCGGCATCGTCGACCGCCTCGGAGTCCGTAGTCACCGGCTCGTCGGGGGTGGCGGGCTCCGGCGCGGCATCAGTGTGGGGGTCCGTTGTCGTAGCCCGGTCCGCGCGCTCGCGCACGGGCGCGTCGGAGTCGTCGTCCCTGGGCAACTCAGGTTCGGCGGCGTCAGCGATGTCGTCGGTGACCTCATCGACGTCGCCGGCGTCATCGGCGTCGTCGGTGTTGGTGTCGTTAGGTGCGGTGGTGTCCTCCGTCGTCGGCCCGGGATCGGGTGTCGCGCTGTCGGCGGTGGACGAGCTGACCGCGCTGCTGTCCTCGTCCGCTAACGCGATGGCCGGGGTGGCGCCGAGGCCGATGCCCACCCCCAGAGCAAACGCGAGCGCGCCGATACGACCGATATACGTCGAATGCCCCACGGCATTCCTCCCCCGAAGAATTGTCCCGCTGACAATAAGTGGAGCAATCCTATGAGGACTTCGACCGGTGCGGGGTGACCTTTCACGATATTCACGTTCGCGTCGAGAACGCGCTACCCGGCGGCGCCCCGCAAACCCGTTTGCCAGATCTGCGCGGTGTTGTTCAGGAAGGTGCGAGCAAACCGCGGGCTAGGCGCGTACGGCGGCCCCGCGGCGGCGGGCATCCACCGACCATGTGCCCGCACCCATCGCGGCCAGAAGAAGGAACGCGAAGCAGAACAGGATCGCCAGTTCGCCGCCGTTGCCGCCGGCCTGGCCGCCGAACGGCCAGAAGCTGGCGGGCTCCCCGCCGGTGATTCCCCAGTGCTGCCAGAAGTAGGCCACGGCCATCTGACCTGCGGCGACGATCGCCGCGATGCGCGTGAAAAAGCCGACGGTGATCAGGAGGCCGCACACCAGCTCGATCACCCCGGCGAACCAGTACGGCCAGGTGCCGGTGGGGACCGCCTCCCCCAGCGGCCACCCGAACAGCTTCATGGTGCCGTGCAGGGTGAACAACAGACCGACCACGATGCGGAAGATGCTCAGCATCGGGGAGGAATAGCTTGCCAGGCGCGCGTCCAGGTTGGTGGTCATGCGCCCGAGCCTACCGTCGCGGACTCCAGTCCGGATAGTTTTCTGGTGGCCTCGGTTCAGCGCTGCCCGACCTGGAGTAAGGCCTATTCGCACACGGAACCGCCCGCGCTGCCTAGGGCAGCGCGGGCGGTGTCGTCTCGTACGACTTGGACTTAGACGTCGCGTCGGCGGGCCGACTTAGACGTCGTAGTACAGCGAGAACTCGTACGGGTGAGGCCGGATCTGGATCGGCATGATCTCGTTCTCCCGCTTGTAGGAGATCCAGGTCTCGATCAGGTCCGTGGTGAACACCCCGCCCTCGGTGAGGTATTCGTGGTCCTCTTCGAGCTTGTCGATCACCGCGGCGAGCGACGTGGGCGCCTGCGGGATGTTGGCGGCCTCCTCGGGCGGCAACTCGTAGAGATCCTTGTCGACCGGGGCCAGGGGCTCGATCTTGCGCTTGATGCCGTCGATACCGGCCATCAGCATCGCCGCGAACGCCAGGTACGGGTTGCCCGAGCTGTCGGGGCAGCGGAATTCGAGACGCTTGGCCTTCGGGTTGTTGCCGGTGATCGGGATACGGACGCAGGCCGACCGGTTGCGCTGGCTGTACACCAGGTTGATCGGGGCCTCGTAGCCCGGCACCAGACGCTTGTAGGAGTTCACCGTCGGGTTGGTGAACGCCAGCAGCGACGGCGCGTGGTGCAGGATGCCGCCGATGTAGTGGCGGGCCATGTCCGACAGTCCGGCGTAACCCGACTCGTCGTGGAAAAGCGGCTTGCCGTCCTTCCACAGCGACTGGTGAGCGTGCATACCGGAACCGTTGTCACCGAACAGTGGCTTCGGCATGAACGTGACGGTCTTGCCGTTGGCCCACGCCGTGTTCTTGATGATGTATTTGAACAGCAGCACGTCGTCGGCCGCGTGCAGCAGCGTGTCGAACTTGTAGTTGATCTCGGCCTGACCGGCAGTGCCCACCTCGTGGTGTCCGCGTTCGAGCACGAAGCCCGAGTTCTGCAGGTTGGTGGCCATCTCGTCGCGCAGGTCGACGTAGTGGTCGTAGGGCGCGACGGGGAAGTAGCCGCCCTTGGGGCGGACCTTGTAGCCACGGTTGGGGGTGCCGTCCGCCTCGAACGGCTCCCCGGTGTTCCACCAACCCGACTCGGAGTCCACCTCGTAGAAGGTGCCGTTGATCTTCGAATCGAACCTCACCGAATCGAAGATGTAGAACTCGGCCTCCGCGCCGAAGTAGCAGGTGTCGGCGATGCCGGTGCTGACCAGGTAGTTCTCGGCCTTGCGGGCGACGTTACGCGGGTCGCGGGAGTACGCCTCACGGGTGAACGGGTCGTGCACGAAGAAGTTCATGTTCAGCGTCTTGGCGGCGCGGAACGGGTCGATGCGCGCGGTGGCCGGATCGGGCAGCAGCATCATGTCCGACTCGTGGATGGACTGGAAGCCGCGCACCGACGAACCGTCGAAGGCGAGGCCGTCCTCGAACACGCTCTCGTCGAACGCAGACGCCGGGATCGAGAAGTGTTGGACGACGCCGGGCAGATCGCAGAACCGAATGTCGACGTACTCGACGTTCTCGTCCTTGATCAGCTTGATGATGTCGTCGGCGGTCTGTTCTGCCACTTATTGCTCTCCTTTGACTTGGTAGCCCGCCGGTGACGGTATGGATACGATGTTGCACGGCAGTCAACCGCATGTTGCGTGGACGTTACGCATCACGTCGGCGTCAGTTACAGGACACTATCGGCAGCCGCATATCCTTGCCGCATGGCCCGCAGCATTGGGTCCTGGCTGTCGGGACCGTCGCAATCCGACGACTCCGGTCAGCGGGCCTCCACCTATCCCGGCGAGCGTCTCGGCTTCCCCGAGAGCGGCCCGGGGTCCATCGCTCGATTCGGCCGCCGCATCGGTGCGCTCCTCGTCGACTGGCTGGTCAGCTACGGCCTCGCCGCGCTGGCGATGACGTTCGGTTGGGTCAGCCTGGCGGCGTTGTCGACGGCGGTGCTCGTCGTGTGGCTCGTCCTCGGCGTGGTGTCGGTGCGGCTGTTCGGTTTCACCCCGGGCCAGCTCCTGCTCGGCCTGAAGGTGGTGCCCGTGGACAACCGGCAGCATGTGGGTTCGGGCCGGGCGTTGGTGCGCGGTCTGCTCATCACACTGGTGATCCCGGCTCTGTTCACCGACTCCGATCTGCGCGGACTGCACGATCTGGCGACGAAGACCGCCGTGGTGAGAGCGGACCGCAGCGCTAAGCCTCGATCCACCGATCAGCTGATTGCGTGGTGATGAGTTCGATTGTGCGGCTTGATTCTGGTGTGTGCAGTGGTGTGCGTACCAGGGATCGCCCGGCCTCGCTGTCGGGTTGTTCCTGTTGGTCTTTCGCGTCGCGGGATGGGTTGAGAGGACCTGGTTAGGCGATGATGGGCCGATTTTGGTGAGACAGGCTGCCGAACAGGGTGTTCCAGGCATGTTCCCAGGGCCAGTCTCGTGGTAGGTGCAGGGTCAGCCGGCGGGCTGAGGACGCGATACGGGCTGGGACGCTGATCAGCGTTCGGCGGATGGTAGCGGTGCGGGCTTTGGCCAACGGTCCCCTGGTAAGGGTCGCGGCGGCGCGGGTGAGGTTGAACGCCATGGTGGCCATGACCAGCCAGGCGGCGTTGGCGGTGAATTTCCCTGAGGGCAGGTGAGCCAGGGCGGAGTTCTTCAGGTCGGCATGAACCTGTTCGATGATGGCGTGGCCGCGGTGGGTCTTGTCGGCGGTGACGGTGTCCAGATCAGTGGTGGTGAAGAACGCGTGGAAGCGCCAGGTGTCGAACAAGGTCTGCTGCCCGTCACTGCCGGTGGTGTTGAGGTCGGGGATGCGGCGCACCACCAACCGGCCGGGCACCTGCTGGCTGGCTTTCTTGGAACTGAACGCGGTGAATCCGATCTCGGCGACCTCGGCGCGGGAGATCCATCGCTTGGTGGGTTCGTCGTATATGGCATCGGTGTCCACGCGTCGTCGGGGATCTGGGCGATCGCGGTTTTGACTTTGGTGTCCATCCGCACCGTGATCGATACCTCAGCGCCGCCGCGCAGTGCTGCAGCGACGGTGGGATGGCCGTAGAAGGCTGAATCGGCTCGCAGCAGCGGCTTGCCGGTGGCTTCGGGGCTGCGCAGACGGTTCACGGTGGCCAGGGTGTCGGCGATGATCCGCTTGGCTCCCCGTGGTGAGCCGCACGATCCTTTGCGCAGACGGGCACCGGTGATCACCGGCGCACCGGCGGTAGTGGTGAGCGTGGCGATCAACGCGTTGAGCCCGCGGACCCGGGTGTAGCCGTATCCGGATCCTTGTTTGGCATAGCCGTGGACTTCGATGATGGTGTCGTCCAGATCGACCAGGATCGGGCCGTCGATCCCGGCCAGCAGCGGGGTGCGGGCATGCAGGCCCGCCAGGAACCGGGAGGCCACCGCGTCGAGTTGGCGGACATGCCCGAAGGTGAATGCGCGCAGGAACGACCCCAAGGTCGAGGGTGCATACGGGCGGTCGAACACGGTGCCCATCGCCCCGTGCCGCAATAAGGCCATGTCATCGATGCTGTCGGCTCCGGCCACCATGCCTGCGACCAGGCAGGCGACTTTCGCGCCACTGTTGGAGCCCTTGTCGGTCGGGACGCTGAGATGCTCATCCGCCAGTGCGGCCAGGCCGCACTGGCCGGCCAAGGCGGCCATCGGGACCAGCCCGGCGCACGACACCAGATTCGGGTCATCGAAGACTGCTGAGGCTACGGGCCGGGTGTGAGATAGTTGCATCTACGAGATGCCCTTCGTTGTGGCCGAATGTGATCTTAGAGAAATCTCATTCTTTCACCACGACAGGGCATTTCGGCGTTACAACCCACTCCGCGCCGCTACCTAATCGGTGTATCCAGGCTAAGCCTGATGGCGGATCTGCCCGTTCATCATCGTCATCGTCACCGTTGCGCCACTGATCTGACGAGGGTCGACCTCGAAGATGTTGCGGTCCAACACGATCAGATCAGCCAGCTTGCCGACCTCGACGGAGCCGACCTTGTCGTCGAGGCGAAGCTGATAGGCCGCGCCGAGGGTGTTGGCATGCACCGCCTGTTCGACCGTCATCCTCTGATCGGCCGGTGCGAGCACCTCAGCGTCGGGATCGCCGATCAACTGTCGCGTCACCCCGATCTGGATGGAGTCCAGCGGCTTGTACGTCGAGAAGTACCCGGCCGCCGGCCAGTCGGTGCCCAGCGACACCGGGCCGCCGGTTCGTAGGACGTCCTGCACCCGGTACAAGTTGTCCCCACGGGGCTTCCCGTACCGCGCGGCCATGTTCTGCACCGTGTCGGGATCGGCGGACAGCCAGTTGGCGGAGAACTGGGCGACCACACCGAGCTCACCGAAGCGTCGTGCGTCCGGGTCTTCCAGGTAGACCAGATGGGCGACCGTGTGCCGACGATCCCGCGGCGGGTTCGTCTTGACCGCGGCCTCGATCGAGTCCAGTGCCGTGCGTGCGGTGCGTTCACCGCAGGCGTGCACGTGGATGTCGAGACCGGCCGCATCCACCTGCTGCACCAGCTGCCGCCACTGCTGCTCGGTGAACGGGGAGCCGCCGATCGATTCCGGCCGGTCGGCATAGGGTTCCAGCAGCCAGGCCGTGTAACCGCCCTGCGTTCCGTCGCCGACGATCTTGACCACCCCGACGTCGACGAGGTCGGTGGAGACGCGGTTGCGGATGTCGGTCAGCCGGGCGACGGCGTCGTCGAACGGCGGTGACTTCACGCTGTAGGAGGCCACCACGCGCAACGGCAGCGCGCCGCGGCGCGCGGCGTCGGTGTAGAGCTCGATCAGTGCGCTCTGGTCGCCGCCGATCGGCGGGACGCCCGCGTCGAACACCGACGTGATGCCCGCTTCGGATGCTTTCGGCAGCCACTGTTCGAGCAGCCGGCCCATCGTCTCGGCGGAGATGGGCTCGATCGCGTTGACCAGGCCGAGCACCGCGTCCACTTCGAGCACATAACCGGTGAGCTCGCCGTCCTCGTCGCGCACGTAGTAGCTGAATCCGGGGATCGGGTCGGGCGAGTCGCGGCTGACGCCGGCCAACTCCAGGGCCCTGCTGTTGGCCCACATGCTGTGACCGTCGATCGCGAAGAAGAACCCGGGTCGGTCGGGCAGCACCCGGTCGAGTTGGGCCCGGGTCGGCCCGTCAGGGCCGAACATGTCCACGCGCCAGCCGAATCCGCGTACCGGACCGCCCGGGTTGGCGCTGGCGTAGGCCGCGATCGCATCGAGTGCGTCCTGTGCGGTCGGCACCTGGAGATCGACGCCGGTGGACAGGAACGCGCCGAGGATCGGGTGGATGTGCCCCTCGACGAAACCCGGCATCAGCAGCTTGCCGTCGAGGTCGACGACCTGAGTGTCCGGACCGACCAGCGCCATCGCCCCGGCCGCGTCGCCGACATAGGTGATGGTGTCACCGGTGACCGCGACGGCCTCGGCCCACGGCGCCGCCTCGGTCACCGTGTAGACGCGGCCGTTGTGGAAGACGAAGTCCGGGTCGGCGCCGTCGGCCGTGGTGGACTGCGGGAGGGGAGTCGACTCGGTGGCGCATGCCGATGCCGTCGCGACGACGGCCGTCACGGCTGCGGCCCGCAGCACGGTCCGGCGTGTCAGGGACCCCCGTCGCCCGAAAGCCGCGAAATGCGGACCCCATTCGCACGCGGTGCACATATCGCGAACGTACGTGCGCCAAGGGTCAGAGCAGGCGCGGCGCGCCGGTGGTCAGCGCCGGCGCACGGTGCGCTGCACGCCGCGCATCTTGGCCTGCGCCGGCAACGGGCCCTTGGGCATCGCGGCCGGTCCCACCTTGGTGCCCAGTGCTGCCAGGCGGGATTCCAGGGAGTCCATCTGCTTGACGGTGATGTTCGCCGGCAACTTGTTGAGGTGGCGTTCCAGCTTTGCCAGCGGAACCTCGCCCTCACCGTTGCCGATGATCACGTCGTAGATCGGCACGTCACCGACCAGACGGGCGGTGCGCTTTTTCTCCTGGGCCAGCAGCGGCCTGACCCGGTTGGCGGCGCCTTCTCCGACGAAGATCACACCGGGACGGCCGATGACCCGGTGTACGGCGTCGAAGTGGCCGGTCGCGGCGACGCCGGGAGTGACGCGCCACTTGCCGCGCAGATTGTCCAACGCCCACGCGGCCGCACCGGTCTGCCCCTCGGCCTTGCGGTACACCGCCTTCTGGGCGCGCCGGCCGAAGATGATGAAGGCCACCAGCGCGCCGAGCACGATGCCCAGCGGGATCAGCATGAACATCGTGAACCCGCCGGCGTACACACCGGTCGCCACCGAGGCGCCGACGATCAGCACGAACGCGCCGATCATGTACGGCAGCAGCCGCTTGTCCTCTTTGCGCTGCATCTGGAACGCCTGCCACAGCTGGCTGCGCCGCTGGTTGGACGCCGCCTTGCGGGCAGCCTTCGCCTCTGCCTTGGCGGCCTTCGCCTCGGCCGGGTTACGCGATTTCGCCATTGCTTCAGGATACGGGCGGTCGCGACGCGACCGTCTGCGCATACAACTTCCCGGCCCGGTAGGACGAACGCACCAGCGGTCCGGCCAGCACGCCGGCGAAGCCGAGCTCGGTGGCGTAGCGCTCGTGCTCGACGAACTCGTCGGGATGGACCCAGCGTTCCACCGGGTGGTGGCGTGCGGACGGGCGCAGGTACTGAGTGATCGTGACGATGTCGCACCCCGCCTCGTGCAGGTCGCCCAGGGCCGCGCGCACCTCCTCAGGGGTCTCACCCATGCCGAGGATCAGGTTGCTCTTGGTGACCAGTCCGTAGTCGCGCGCCATCGTCAGCACCGACAGGCTGCGTTCATAACGGAACCCGGGCCGGATCCGCTTGAAGATGCGGGGGACGGTTTCGACGTTGTGCGCCAGCACCTCCGGCCGCGACTCGAAGACCTGGTCCAGTTGGCCCGGATCTGCGTTGAAGTCCGGGATCAACAACTCCACACCGGTGTTCGGGTTCAGCGCCTTGATCTGACGGACCGTTTCGGCGTAGAGCCATGCGCCACCGTCGGGCAGGTCGTCGCGGGCCACACCGGTCACCGTGGAGTAGCGCAGACCCATCGCCTGCACACTCTCGGCCACCCGGCGCGGCTCGTCGCGGTCCAGTTCGGCGGGCTTACCGGTGTCGATCTGGCAGAAGTCGCACCGACGGGTGCACTGCTCGCCGCCGATCAGGAACGTAGCCTCGCGGTCTTCCCAGCACTCGAAGATGTTGGGGCAGCCCGCCTCCTCGCACACGGTGTGCAGGCCCTCACGGCGCACCAGGTTTTTGAGCTCTTTGTACTCCGGGCCCATCTTGGCGCGGGTCTTGATCCACGGGGGCTTGCGCTCGATCGGCGTCTCGGCGTTACGAACTTCCAGACGCAGCAGCTTGCGGCCGTCAGGAGCGATAGTCACTGTGGTGATCCTACGCGCATGGCAGGCGCCGCAAACGCCGTGAGACGGCCGTCGAGCGCGTCGAGAACCGCCTCGCCCACCCGGTCGGCGACGTCGTCGACGGTGACCGTGCGGCCCAGCTCGGCGGTGAGCGAGGTCACGCCGGCGTCCCGGATGCCGCACGGCACGATCGCGCCGTACGCGCCGAGGTCGCAGTCACAGTTCAGCGCGAACCCGTGCAGGGTCGTCGCCCGCGCGACCCGGATGCCTATCGCGGCGATCTTGCGCGCAGGCCGGTTCGCCGCGGCCGGCAACCACACCCCGGACCGGCCCTCGACCCGGCCTGCCGACAGACCCAGCTCCGCACACACCGTGATCAACGAATCTTCAAGACGCCGAACGAAATTCACCACATCAAGCGGCTCGGCCAGCCCGATGATCGGGTAGCCGACCAACTGGCCGGGCCCGTGCCAGGTGATCTTGCCGCCGCGGTCGGTGTCGATGACAGGCGTGCCGTCGACCGGCTTCTCCTCGGGTAGGGTGCGCCGGCCCGCGGTGTACACCGGCGGGTGCTCCAGCAGCAGCAGCGTGTCGGGCCCGCCCGCGATGCGTTCTTCGGCGATGCGGCGCTGAAGGTCCCACGCTTGCCGGTAGTCCAGGTTGCCGAGCCGGCGCACCTGTACCGGCGCGGTGTGCGACCGGATCGAAACCGCCATGTCCTCGACGCTACTCACGGTTAGGCGCGGTGGCGAACGCCAGGGCCTCGCCGATGGTGTGGTGGTGGAACTCGAAACCGGCGCGTTCCAATGCCGCCGGGATCGCGCGCTGCCCGCCGAGCACACCTTCGTCGGCGAATTCTCCGAGCGCGACCCGCAACGCGAACCCCGGCACGACCAGGGGGGTTGGTCGGCGCACTGAGCGGCCCAGCGCGGTGGTGAACTCCGCGTTGGTCACCGGTGCCGGCCCGGTGAAGTTGACCGGCCCGGACAGCTCGCCGCGTGTGATCGCGAAGAGCAGTGCCCGCACCTCGTCTTCGAGGCTGACCCACGACAGGTACTGCCGTCCGTTGCCGAGGCGGGCGCCGAGCCCGAGCGAGAACAGCGGTTTGAGCCGACTCAGCATGCCCCCTGACGGCGCCATCACCAGGCCGGTGCGTGCCAGCACCACCCGAACGCCGGCTTGCGCGGCCACCGTGGTGGCGGTCTCCCAGTCGACGGCCAGGCGGGCCAGGAAGTTGTGGCCCGGCCCGGCCGTCTCGTCGACCGGCGTGCTACCCGAGTTGCCGTAGTAGCCGACCGCGCTGGCGTTGATCAACACCGGCACCTCGGCATCGACCACCGCGTTGGCCAGCACCTCGGTCGGGCCGATCCGGCTGTCGCGCAGGCTCTGCTTGAACGCACCCGACCACCGCTTCTGGCCTACGTTGACGCCACACAGGTTCACCACGGCATCCACACCGAGCAGGGTGTTCGGGTCGAACTCGCCGGAGTCGGGATTCCAGAACACCTCGTCGGCGTTCGACGGGGCGCGCCGCACGATGCGGATCACCCGATGATCGGTGGCGCGCAGCGCGTAGACCAGCGCCGTACCGATCAGACCGGATGACCCCGCGATCGCGATGACCGAATCCGATGGCATCGACAACCTCGTCTACAACCCGAGGTCGGCCTCGAACGCACCCTCTTCCAACCGGCGCTTGACGGTGGTGACGAAGCGGCCGGCGTCAGCGCCGTCGATGAGGCGGTGATCGTAGGTCAACGGCAGGTAGCTCACCGAGCGGACGCCGATCGACTCGTTGCCGAACTGGTCGACGATCACCCGCGGCCGTTTGACGATGGCGCCGGTGCCGAGCATGGCCGCCTGCGGCGGCACCAGGATCGGGGTGTCGAACAGCGCGCCCTGGCTGCCGATGTTGGTGATCGTGAACGTGCCACCGGAGAGTTCGTCGGGCTTGAGGTTGCCCGACCGCGCCCGCGCGGCGATGTCGGCGATCGCCCGGGCCAGCCCGCCCAGCGACAGGTCGCCGGCGTTGTGGATCACCGGGGACAGCAGGCCCTGGTCGGTGTCGACGGCAATGCCCAGGTGCTCGGCGTCGTAGTAGGTGATCTCCTTGGAATCCTCGTTGTAGCTGGCGTTGACGTTCGGGTGCAGCTTCAGCGCGTCGATCACCGCCCGTGCAATGAACGGCAGGTAGGTGAGGTTCACCCCTTCGCGTTCGGCGAACTGCGCCTTGGCCCTGGCCCGCAGCGCCACGATCTTGGTCATGTCGACCTCGTGGACCTGCGTCAGCTGCGCCGTGGTCTGCAGCGACTCGCGGGTCTTCTTGGCGGTGATCTGGCGGATCCGGTTGGCCTTCTGGGTGGTACCGCGCAGGTGCGCCAGCGCCCCTTCGGCGGGCGGGCCGGGCACCTTGGCGGGCGCCTCGGCCGCGGGCGCCGCCTTCGGCGCCTCCTTCGGCGCCTTGCTCGCCTCTGCGGCGGCCAGCACGTCCTGCTTGCGGATCCGGCCGCCCACACCGGTGCCCTTGACCGTCGCGAGGTCCACTCCGTGCTCACCGGCGAGCTTGCGCACCAGCGGAGTCACATACGGGCTGGAGTCCGCGGAACCCTCGGCCGCGGCCGGCTCCGGCTTCGATTCGGGCTTGGGCTCCGGCTTGGGTTCGGGCTTGGGCTCGGCCTTAGGTTCGGGCTTGGGTTCCGGCTGGGCTTCCTCAGAGGGTTTGGCCGACGGCTTGGTCTGCTTCGGCTCGGGCTCGGGTTCCGGCTCCGGTTCGGGCTCGGCTTCCGGTTCGGGCTCGGCCTCAGCGCCCTGATCGCCGATTTTGGCGAGCTCTCCGCCGACCTCGACGGTGTCGTCCTCTTCGGCGGTGATCGACAGCAGCGTGCCGGCCACCGGCGACGGGATCTCGGTGTCGACCTTGTCGGTGGACACCTCCACGAGCGGCTCGTCTACCTCGACGCTGTCGCCGACCTTCTTCAGCCAGCGGGTGACGGTGCCCTCGGTGACGGACTCGCCGAGCTCGGGCATGAGTACGGGTGTCGCCGACCCCGACGAACCGCCGCCGGAGGGCTTCTTCTCAGATTGCGGCTCGGGCTCTTCCTCCGGCTCGGGCTCGGGCTCGGGCTCGGGCTCCGGCTCGGGTTCCGGTTCGGCCTCGGCTTCCGGTTCCTCGCCGCCGCTGTCGCTGTCGGTGTCGCCGCTGTCGTCGGCGTCGCCGATGACCGCCAGCTCACCGCCGACCTCGACGGTGTCGTCCTCCTGGGCGACGATCTTCTTCAGCACACCTGAGGCAGGTGAGGGGATCTCGGTGTCGACCTTGTCGGTGGACACCTCCAGCAATGGCTCGTCCTCTTCGACCGTGTCCCCCTCCTGCTTCAGCCAGCGGGTGACAGTCCCCTCGGTAACGCTCTCTCCGAGTGCGGGCATCTGGACGGAGATGGCCATAGTGTCGTGACTCCCTTAATGGTCGGTCGCAGTCTCTGAGGTGTCGCGTCCCATCCTGTCACGTCCATGTGACCTTCCGCCGCGGACGCGCGTTCTGAAACCTCTGGCACTATCGAAATGTCGGGTCACCAGCGGATCGCCGGAAGGAGCAAGCCCAGGTGGGACTGTTCGACAGACTCCGTGGTCGGCGCCGCACGGCCACGACGGCCACCGACCCCGCCGCCGATCTGCGGTACCTGCAGCGCTGGGTCGCCGAACATCATGGCGTCGAGGCGTTCATCGAACCCAAGACCACCGTCACCGATGTCACCGTGGTGCTGGTCGCCGCCGACGGTGAGTGGACCCGGCGCAAAGCCGGCGGTCACGCCGGGGCCCGACGGCTGTCCGACCGGCTAAAGATCCCCGTCTATGACGTTCAGAAGGTCGGTTACCCGCAACGCATGCGCGACTACGACGCGCGCCGGCGGATCGAGCGTAAGCGGGCCGCCCGCGAAGAACTCGAGCGCTGACGGCAGCCAAGCGTGAGCCATGGGGTAGTGCTCCGTCGCTGGCGGTAGTGTCCGCTCGTGAGTAGCCAGCGCTTCGTCCGCAGCAGTGACGGTGTCCGCATCGCCGTCTTCGAACACGGCGATCCGGACGGCCCCACGCTCGTGCTGGTGCACGGTCATTCCGACACCCACCGCATCTGGGACGAGGTGGCTGCGCTGTTGGCCGACAGGTTCCGGATCGTCGCCTACGACCTCCGCGGAGCGGGCGAGTCGGATGCGCCCAAGCCGGCGTCGGCCTACACCGTGGAGCGGTTCGCCGACGACCTCGCGGCCGTCCTCGACGGCAATACAGCGGTGCACGTGCTCGCGCACGGTGCGGGCACGGCCGGGGTGTGGCACTACCTGAAGCGTCCCGGGGCGCGGATCGCGTCGCTGACGTCGGTCTCGGGAGCCGGCCCCGAACACCTCGCCGCACGGCTGCGCACCGCGATGACCGCTCCCGGCCGGTTCATCCGCGGCATGGCCCGGACGGCGACGGTCACGCCATACCGCGCCAACCCGCGGACCGTGCTGGCTGACCTGCGCACGGACGTACCGGTGCAACTGATCGTCTCCGCCAGGGACCGCGGAGTGGACCCCCACGTCTATGACGCCCTGCCCTCGCGGGTGCCGCGGCTGTGGCGCCGAGACATCACGACCGGTCCGGTCACGCCCGCGTCGCATCCGGGCGTGCTCGCCCGGGCGGTCACCCAGCTCGTCGATCACCTCGACGGCGCACCGGCCGCCCGTGAGCTGTTGCGCGCCGAGACGGGTCGGCGGCGCAAGACGTTCGGCGACACCCTGGTCGCCGTGACCGGCGCAGCCAGCGGCATCGGCCGCGAGACCGCGCTCGCCTTCGCCCGCGACGGGGCCGACGTGGTGATCAGCGACGTCGACTCGGCTGGTCTGGAGGAGACCGCCCGGCTCGTCGCCGCCACCGGCTCCGCAGCGCACACCTACACCGTCGACGTATCCGATGCCGCTGCGGTCGAGGAGATGGCCGAACGGGTGTGCGCCGAGCACGGCGTGCCCGACATCGTGGTCAACAACGCCGGCATCGGTCACGCGGGGTTCTTCCTCGACACCCCGGCCGAAGAGTTCGACCGCGTGATGGACATCAATTTCGGCGGGGTGGTCAACGGGTGCCGCTCATGGGGCAAGCGGCTGGTGGACCGCGGCACCGGCGGGCACATCGTCAATGTCGCCTCGATGGCCTCCTACACGCCGGTCAACGTGATGAACCCGTACTGCACGTCGAAGGCGGCCGTGTTCATGTTCTCGGATTGTCTACGCGCGGAACTTGATTCGGCCGGGATCGGGCTGACCACCATCTGCCCGGGCATCATCGGCACAAATATCGTCAACACCACCCGCTTCTCGCTGCCGGAGGCTCGCAGCTATGACGCGGAGGCGATCCGGCGACGGGTGCGCAAGGGCTTCGCGGTGCGGCGTGTCGGCCCGGACAAGGTCGCCAGGGCCATCGTCGCCGCGGTCAGGAAGAACAAACCGGTCCGGCCAGTGACCGCCGAGGCATACCTCGTCTACGGCGTCTCACATGCCTTCCCGCAGGTGATGCGAAGCACCGCCCGCGGCGGAAACATCATGTGATGCAGCGGGTTCGGCCGCTCAGCCGTTCGCCGCGATATCTTCGAGCACCGCGAACATCGTCCGCGTCGGTACTCCGGTGCCCCCCTTGGGGGTGTAGCCCCAGGGGCCTCCGGAGTTGTACGCCGGCGCCGCGACGTCGATGTGCGCCCACTCAACACCCTCGGCGACGAACTCCCGCAGGTAGGTGCCGGCGACCAGCATGCCGGCGAACCGGGAGCCGCTGACGTTGGCCAGATCGGCGACGGTGGACTTCAGCTCGTCCTTGAGCTCCTCGGGCAGCGGCATCGGCCAGCCGTTCTCGCCGACCGCCTGGGACAGCTCGGCGACCCGATCGCGGAAGTCGTCGCTGCCCATCACGCCCGGGGTTCGCGAACCCAGTGCCACGGTCTGCGCGCCCGTCAGCGTCGAGGTCTCGATCAGGTAGTCGGGCTCGTCCTCACACGCCCGCACGATCGCGTCGGCCAGGATGAGCCGGCCCTCGGCGTCGGTATTGAGCACCTCGACGGTGGTGCCGCCGTACTGGGTCAGCACATCGCCGGGACGCTGCGCGGTGGACGACGGCATGTTCTCGGCCATCGGCACGTACGCGACCACGTCGATCGGCAGGTTCCGGAGTGCGGCGAGCACGACCGTCGCGATCACGGCCGCCGCGCCGCCCATGTCGGAGGTCATGTGGTGCATGTTGGCGGCCGGCTTGATCGAGATGCCGCCGGTGTCGAACGTGATGCCCTTGCCGACCAGCGCCACCTTCTTGCCCGAACGGCCGCCGCCGCGGTGGGCCAGTCGCACCAGCCGTGGTGGGCGTGACGACCCCTTGCCCACGCCGATGATCCCACCGTAACCGGCCTTGGTGAGCGCCTTCTCGTCCAGCACCTCGACTTCGAGGCCGGCAGCCTCGCCCAATGTCTTTGCCCGAGAGGCGAATTCGGCAGGGTAGAGGTGGCTGGGCGGGGTGTTGACGAAGTCGCGGGCGGTGGCGACCGCGGTGGCGATGGCCGCCGCGCGGGCAGCGGCATCCTTGGTCGCCGCTCTCGTGTCGGGGGTCAGCGCGGTGATCGAGCGCAGCCCGGCGTCCTTGGGTGCGGTCTTCTCGCTGCGGAACTCCGAGAACCGGTACGAGCCGAGGATCAACCCCTCGATCGCGGCCTCCAGGTTGAGATCGGACAGCGTGGTGACCACCGCCTCGACACCCGACAGCGACCGCGCCGCAGCGCCGGCGGCGCGGCGGATCGTCTCGGCCGGAAACTCGTCGCGGCTCTTGCCCAGACCGACGGCCACCACGCTGGCCACCGGCAGCCCCGACACGACCACGCGCGTGACCTGCTCGTTGCCGCCCTTGGCACCGAGCGCCTGCAGCGCGGCCTCGATCTCGCCGACGGCCTCGGCGCTCAGGTAGGAGCCGGCCACCACGGTGGCGCGGGCGTCGCTGCCTTCACTGCCGTTTCCGTCGCTGACGACGGGCACGATGAGGACCGACGAGTCAACCCGGCGCTTGGGCAGCGCGCTGGCGACCGTGACGGCGGGGGACTGGTAACCGGCTGAGGTGCTCACGGGGATTCACCCTAGCCATGCCGTTCGGGTGCGGCGCACTACTAGTGTGGTTCGCCGTGAGCGACAACGTGCTGGCCGGCCCTCTGGAGAACCGTCACCGCAAGCTCGGTGCGAGCTTCGCCGAATTCGGCGGCTGGTCGATGCCGGTGTCCTACGCCGGCACGGTGGCCGAGCACAACGCCACCCGGAGCACGGTCGGTTTGTTCGACGTCAGTCACCTCGGCAAGGCGCTGGTGAAGGGGCCCGGCGCCGCCGAGTACGTCAACTCCGCGTTCACCAACGACCTGCGCCGGATCGGGCCGGGCAAGGCGCAGTACACGCTGTGCTGCACCGAGGACGGCGGGGTGATCGACGACCTGATCGCCTATTACGTCTCCGACGACGAGATCTTCCTGGTGCCCAACGCGGCCAACACCGCAGCCGTGGTCGCCGCGCTGCAGGAGCGCGCCCCGGACGGTCTGACCATCACCGACGAGCATCGGTCCAGGGCCGTGCTCGCGGTGCAGGGACCGAAGTCGGCCGACGTCGTCGGCGGGCTGGGACTTCCGACGGACATGGACTACATGGGCTATGCCGACGCCGAGTACCGCGGCGTCGACGTGCGGGTCTGCAGGACCGGATACACCGGTGAACACGGCTACGAGCTGCTGCCGGGCTGGGATCAGGCCGCGGTGGTGTTCGACGCGCTGCTGGAGGCGGTGCAGGCGGCCGGCGGCCAACCGGCCGGTCTGGGCGCCCGCGACACGTTGCGCACCGAGATGGGATATCCACTGCACGGCCACGAGCTGTCGCCGGCCATCTCGCCGCTGCAGGCCCGCTGCGGTTGGGCGATCGGCTGGAAGAAGGACGCTTTCTGGGGCCGTGAGGCACTGCTCGCGGAGAAGGGAGCCGGCCCGCGGCGCACCCTGCGGGGGTTGCGCGCGGTCGGTCGGGGTGTGCTGCGGCCGGACCTCACGGTGCTCGCGGGCGACACCGCCGTCGGCACCACGACATCTGGAACCTTCTCTCCCACATTGAAAGTGGGTATCGCACTGGCGTTGATCGACACCGCGGCCGACATCGCTGACGGCGCACACGTCGACGTCGACGTCCGCGGTCGCCGCATCGAATGTGAAGTGGTCAAGCCGCCGTTCGTCGACACCCGCACCCGCCGAGGCCGCACCCCAAAAACGGTTGGCCGCCGGGTTATAGAATCGCCTGCATGACTGAAGGCCTCGAGTTCACCGTCGATCGCAACGCGAATCCGGCGAGCGACGAGGTACGCGCCGGGATCCTGGAGAACCCCGGATTCGGCAAGTTCCACACCGACCACATGGTCTCGATCGACTACACCACCAGCAAGGGTTGGCACGATGCCCGCGTCATCCCGTACGGCCCCATCGAACTGGACCCTTCGGCGATCGTGCTGCACTACGCGCAGGAAGTCTTCGAAGGGCTGAAGGCCTACCGGTGGGCCGACGGGTCGATCGTGTCGTTCCGTCCCGAGGCCAACGCGGCGCGGTTGCGTTCCTCGGCGCGCCGGCTGGCCATCCCGGAGCTGCCCGACGAGGTGTTCATCGAATCGCTGCGGCAGCTGATCGCCATCGACGAGAAGTGGGTGCCGCGCGCGGGCGGCGAGGAGTCGCTGTACCTGCGGCCGTTCATCTTCGCCACCGAACCCGGTCTCGGTGTGCGGCCGGCCGACGAGTATCGCTACATGGTCATCGGCTCACCCGCGGGGGCCTACTTCCCGCGCGGGATCAAGCCGGTCAGTGTGTGGCTCTCGCACGAGTACGTGCGCGCCTCGCCCGGCGGCACCGGGGCCGCCAAATTCGGCGGCAATTACGCCGCGTCGCTGCTGGCACAGGCCGAGGCCGCCGCACACGGATGCGATCAGGTGGTGTGGCTCGACGCGATCGAACGCCGCTACATCGAGGAGATGGGCGGCATGAACCTGTTCTTCGTCTTCGGCAGCGGCGGCACCGCCCGTCTGGTCACCCCGGAACTGTCGGGGTCGCTGCTGCCCGGCATCACCCGGAACTCGTTGCTGCAGTTGGCCACCGACGCCGGGTTCGCGGTCGAGGAACGCAAAATCGACGTCGACGAGTGGCAGAAGAAGGCGGCCGCGGGAGAGATCACCGAGGTCTTCGCCTGCGGGACCGCCGCGGTCATCACCCCGGTCTCTCACGTCAAGTACGGCGAGGGCGAGTTCACCATCGCCGACGGCGAGCCGGGGGAGATCACCATGGCGCTGCGGGACACGTTGACCGGCATCCAGCGCGGCACGTTCGCCGACACCCACGGCTGGATGGCCCGGCTGTCCTAGCGGACCGCCAGACCGACCGCGACGATCACCGTCGTCACCTCGACGGCCGCGCCGAGCACGTCACCGGTGATCCCGCCGAAGCGGCGGACGCAGTGGGCGACGAGCGCTGCACTGCAGACCAGCGCCAGCACCACCACCAGCGGCCCCTGCCACGGCCGCGCGCACACCGGCACCGCCGCGGCGACGGCGACGGCCACCCAGGCGGCGACCACCCAGACCGGCTGCGTGCCTGCCGCCAGCGCGCCGAGGGTGCTGCCGGTGGCCGAGGGGATCCCGCGACGGCATGCGGCGACGGCGGCCACCCGCCCCGCCGCGACGGCGACAATCGCCGCGGCCCAACCGGACTGCGCGAACGCCAACGACTGGACGAGCAGCGTCATCGCCACCGCCGCGACCCCGAACGGACCCGCGCTGCCGTCGCGCATCACCGACAGCGCCCGCTCGGGCGGCCCGTAGCAGCCCAGCCCGTCGACGGTGTCGGACAGGCCGTCGATGTGCAGGCCGCGGGTGGCCAGCAGCAGCGCTGCGACGGCCAGCGCCCCGGCCAGTGCGCTGCCGTCGCCGAACGCCCAGAATCCTGCCGCCAGCACGCCGCCCGCCAACGCACCGAGCGCCGCGCCCGCCACCGGCAGCGCGGTCAACACCCCGCGCCCGGCGCCGGCCGAGACCCGCGCCGGCACCGGCAGGACCGTTGCGAAAGCGAATGCACCTGCCAGTGAGGAGATCACGCGTCAGGCCTCGCTGATTCCGGCTTCCCCGAAGGTGGCCATCGACGCCAGGGTCGCGACGGCGGCACGCAGCACCGGGAGCGCGACCAGCGCGCCGGAACCCTCACCGAGGCGCATCCCCAGATCGACGATCGGCTCGAGGTCGAGGTGACGCAGCGCCAGGGTGTGGGCCGGTTCGGTGGAGCGGTGACCGGCCTGCCACCACAGCCGAGCGCCCGGCGCAAGCTTCTCGGCGGCCAGCGCCGCGGACGTCACCACCATGCCGTCGAGCAGCACGGGGGTGCGGCGCACCGCGGCCTGCGCGCAGAACCCGGTCATGGCGGCCAGATCGGCGCCGCCACAGATTCTCAGCAGCGCGATCGGATCGGCGGACAGCCGCCGGGTGCGGTAGAGCGCGTCGCGGATCGCGGCGGTCTTGCGGGCCCAGCCGGTGTCGTCGATGCCGGTGCCCCGGCCCACCACGGCCACGGGTTCGGAGTCGGTCAGCGCGGCGATCAGCGTGGTCGCCGGTGTGGTGTTGCCGATGCCCATGTCGCCGGCGATCAGCAGGTCGGCGCCGGAGTCCACTTCCTCGTCGGCGAGGCGGCGCCCGGCGTCGATGGCCTGCACCACCTCGTCGGGTGTCAGCGCGTCTTCGACCGCGATGTTGCCGCTGGAGCGCCGGATCTTGTCGGCGCCGATCGCCTCCGTCAGCGGCTCGTCGGTGTCGACGGCCATGTCGACGACCCGCACACCGGCACCGGCGACGTCGGCCAGCACGTTCACCGCGGCGCCGCCGGCGGCGATGTTCGCCACCATCGCCGCGGTCACCTCGGCGGGATAGGCCGACACGCCGGCCGCGGCGACACCGTGGTCGCCGGCGAAAACCACCACCCGGGCCCGATCGAATTGCCTTGGCGGACAGACGCCTTGGCATGCCGCGACCCAGATCGACAGGTCTTCGAGCCGGCCGAGCGCGCCCGTCGGTTTGGTGAGTGTGGACTGCCGGGCCCGCGCGGCCGCGGCGGCGTCGGCGTCAGGCGCGGCGATCTCAGGAAAGTACGCCACCTCCGGCGTCACGCAACGCGGGTGCCGCGCTCGACCTGCGGCCGCGGCGCACGCATACGGCGCAGCTGAGAGGCGCGGCTGGCGGCGTAGAAACCGAGCTTCCAGCCGGTCTCGGTGTTGCCCGGGAACTTCTCGTCGGCCATCCGGTTCACCTTGCGGCCCAGGAAGAACCCGTCGATCACCATGATCAGCACCAGAACCAGCATCGCCGGCGACAGGAACGCCTGCACCTGGACCGAGGGCACGGCCAGCATCACGAAGATCAGGAACAGGGCCGACGGCATGAACAAGCCGAGCAGGTTGCGTCGCGCATCGACCACGTCACGCACGTACCGGCGCACCGGGCCACGGTCGCGGGGGAGCAGGTAGGCGTCCTCGCCGGCCATCATCCGTGCCCGGCGCTCGGACATGTCGGCCCGGCGCTCAAGGCGCTCGGCCTTGCGCTCCTCGCGGGACAGCTTCGGCCCGCGCATCTCCTTGCGGCGCTTCCGGGCCTCGGCGGCCGTCATCGGCGCCGGCGCGACCGGGCCGCGCCGGCGGGCCGCCTGGTTGCGCTTCGGTGTCGGCTTGCCCTTGGGCGCCGTCCCGGCCCGCTCGGCTGCGGCCGCGTCGGCGCGCTGGTCGGCGGAGGGCGCAGAGTCGCGGGGATCCCCGGAGTCGTCGTTCTTACGGCCCAGCAGTTTCACGACTGCCAGGTTACTTCTCGGCCGCCGGGCGACCCAATCCGCGCGACCTGCGGGGCCCGCGGACAGGCCATAGTCTGCCGTGGTGGCAAGCATTCTCATCGCGCCCGACTGTTTCGGCGACAGCCTCACCGCTGTGCAGGCCGCCCGGGCCATCGCCGACGGCTGGCGGCGGGCGCGTCCGGCGGATGCGCTGACCCTGGCCCCGCAGTCCGACGGCGGGCCCGGGTTCGTCGAGGTGCTGGCCGGCCGGCTGGGGAACACGCGGACGACGACGGTGGCAGGCCCGCTGGACGCCGAGGTCGAGGCGCAGTGGGTCTTCGACGGCGGCCCGCCGGTCACCGCGTATATCGAGTGCGCGCAAGCCTGCGGGCTCGCCCTGCTCGGCGGGCCGCCGACGGTCCGCACGGCGTTGGCGGCGCACAGCAGCGGGGTCGGTCAGCTGATCGCCGCGGCGTACGCCGCGGGCGCGCGCCGTATCGTCGTCGGACTCGGCGGCAGCGGCTGCACCGACGGCGGCCGGGGGATGGTCGAGGCCCTCGGCGGGCTGGACGCCGCCCGCAAGCTGCTCGCCGATGTCGAGCTGATCGCCGCCAGTGACGTCGAACACCCCCTGCTCGGGCCTCGGGGGGCGGCCGCGGTGTTCGGTCCGCAGAAGGGCGCCGACCCGGATACCGTCGTCGTCCTCGAACACCGGCTGACGGACTGGGCGCGCCACCTCGATGCCGCGGCCGGGCGCTCGATCCGTGACGAACCGGGTGCCGGCGCCGCCGGAGGTATCGGCGCCGCACTGCTGGCGCTTGGGGGTAGGCGCGAATCGGGCGCGGCGGTCATCGCCGAGCACACCGGGCTCGACGCCGACGTGGCCGCCGCCGACCTGGTCATCACCGGGGAAGGCCGCTTCGACGACCAGTCGCTGCACGGCAAGGTGGTCAGTGCCCTGGCAGCGAGCGCGCAGGCGCACCGGGTTCCGGTGCTGGTGCTGGCCGGGCAGGTCACGCTGGATCATGCCGCGCTGCAGGCGGCGGGTATCGACACGGCCCGCTCCGTGGCCGAGTACGCGGGATCCGTCCAGCGTGCCATCGAGGACGCGGCCGACCAGTTGACCGGTCTCGCCGCGGACATCGCGGGAAGCTGGGGATAGATGGGGAATAGCGGGGGAACGGGGTACCGTTGAGTCAGTGGGGTCAGACCGCGCATGGCCACCTCGGCCAAACCGCGGGCCCCTTCCACGAACATCCACACGGGAGATTTCATGACTGTTCAGGACGAGTCGGCAGTGCAGGCAGGTCAGGCCACCGACGCCCAACACGGCGTGACTCTGACCGATGCCGCGGCCGCCAAGGCGAAGGCTCTGCTCGACCAGGAGGGTCGTGACGACCTGGCGCTGCGGATCGCTGTGCAGCCCGGCGGGTGCGCAGGTCTGCGCTACAACCTCTTCTTCGACGACCGCACCCTCGACGGCGACCTGACCGTCGACTTCAACGGCGTCGAGCTCACGGTCGACCGCATGAGCGCCCCCTATGTGCAGGGCGCCACCATCGACTTCGTGGACACGATCGAGAAGCAGGGCTTCACCATCGACAACCCGAACGCCACCGGTTCGTGCGCGTGCGGCGACTCGTTCAACTGAGTCGGCACCGGATCGATCAGTACTGACCTGCCGTGCGCGGCAGGTAGGAGCACACCAACACCTCGTCATCGACCGACAGCAGCTGCGCAACGGCCTGCTCGTCGGCCTCTTGGGGCTGCGTGCGCGACGAGCCGCTGGCCGGGACCACCCGCATCGTGAACAGCACCTGTGCCTGGGTCGGTGAGGACAGCACCATCTTGTCGATCGCGGTCACCTCGGCGCTGTCGTACTGCTTACGGAACGCGTCGCTGGACAGGTTGGCCAGCGCCAGATCAGAGCGCCGTTCCTTGACCGCGTCGAACAGGCCGCACAAGGTGTGCCGCGCCACGGTCTCGTCGTCGCCGTTGGTCAGCGCGTCCAGATAGTCCTGGATCGCGGTCTTGGCCGTCGCCTCGGTGAGGGCGCCGGAGGAGCCGGCGTCGTCGCGCCGGCCGGTCAGCGCCACCGCGGCGATCACCGCGACGAGCCCGACGACCGCCACCACCGCGACGGCGGCGACGATCCAGGGGCGCCTGCGCTTGGGGTACTGCACCGGCGGCGGCAGCGGGCCCGGATAGGACGCCGCCGGGCCGGCCTCGGGATAGGGAGTCCCCATCGCCGGGTAGGTCGGCGGCGGATAACCCTCCGGATACATCTGCGGGCCTGCTGGTCCTGCGCCGTATTGGGGCGGGTACGGACCAGTCATAGATTTGCTCCCGGGGAAGTCGATCGGATCCTGCGGCATCTACAGTGACCGGGCAGGCACTTATAGGCAGGTTAGCGCACCTGGCCGGGGTGACCCTGCCGACAGCGAGGCCGGGACGGGGCCGAGATCTGCCCGCCGGAGTGCTCGACACTAGGCTGAAATGCTCATGAACACGAAGGGTGGGACTGCGTGACCATTGCGGTGACCGGATCGATAGCGACCGACCATCTGATGCGCTTTCCGGGGAAGTTCTCCGAACAGCTGCTGGCCGACCACCTGCAGAAGGTCTCGTTGAGTTTCCTCGTCGACGATCTCGTCATGCATCGCGGCGGCGTCGCCGGGAACATGGCGTTCGCGATGGGCGTGCTCGGCGGAAGCCCGCTGCTGATCGGAGCGGTCGGGGAAGACTTCGACGACTACCGGCAGTGGCTCACCGCGCACGGTGTGAACTGCGACAGCGTGCTCGTGTCACAGAGCGCCTACACGGCGCGGTTCGTGTGCACCACCGACGAGGACATGGCCCAGATCGCGTCCTTCTACCCGGGGGCGATGTCGGAGGCTCGCAACATCAAGCTTGCCGACGTCGTGAAGCAAACGGGCACACCGGATCTGGTGATCATCGGAGCCAACGACCCGGAGGCGATGTTCCTCTACACCGAGGAGTGCCGCACGCTCGGCCTGGCGTTCGCGGCCGACCCCAGCCAGCAGTTGGCGCGGCTGTCGGGGCAGGAGATCCGCAATCTGATCAACGGCGCGAGCTA
Source organism: Mycobacterium sp. SMC-8 (assembly GCF_025263565.1). Lineage (NCBI taxonomy): Bacteria > Bacillati > Actinomycetota > Actinomycetes > Mycobacteriales > Mycobacteriaceae > Mycobacterium > Mycobacterium sp. SMC-8. The sequence continues at coordinate 5,415,254 of NZ_CP079865.1, read as the reverse complement.
CCTGTTCACCAACGACTACGAGTGGGATCTGCTGCTGCAGAAGTCCGGCTGGTCGGAGGCAGAGGTGATGAGCCAGATCCAGCTGCGCGTCACCACCCTGGGTGAGAAGGGCGTGGACCTCGTGGGTCGCGACGGAACCTTCGTGCACGTCGACGTGGTGCCCGAGACCCACAAGGAGGATCCGACCGGGATCGGCGACGCGTTCCGCGCCGGCTTCCTGACCGGCCGTGACGCCGGGCTGTCGCTGGAGCGCGCGGCCCAGCTGGCCTCTCTGGTGGCCACGCTGGTGCTGGAGGCCCCGGGTCCGCAGGAGTGGAGCTGGCACAAGGAGTCGGCCGTGGAGCGCCTCTCGGACGCGTATGGGGCTGAAGCTGCCCGGGAGATCGCCGAGGCGCTTTAGCGCCGACAGAGCCCTCAGAGGCGCTTTAGCGCCTAAAGCTGTACGGGGTAGGTCGGCTCGCTGATCTGCGGGGTCACGCTCTTGTCGACGAAGATCCCGTACCACAGCATGAAGATCAGCATGGTCCACAGCCGGCGGCTGTGGTCGGTGGTGCCGCTGCGGTGTTCGTCGAGCATGGAGCGGACCGCGGCGAGATCGACGAAATCGCCCGCGCCGGACGTGCCGACCATCCCGTGCGCCCAGTCGAGCAGCTCGCCGGAGCGCAGCCAGTGCCGGATCGGCACCGGGAAGCCCAGTTTCGGGCGGTTGAGCACGTGCGCGGGAACGATGGGTTCGAGCGCGCGACGCAATGCGTACTTCGTCGTCGACCGGGTGATCTTCTGGTCGTACGGCAGCCTCGACGCGACCGCGAACACCTCGGGATCCAGGAACGGCACCCGCAACTCCAGCGAGTTGGCCATCGTCATCTTGTCCGCCTTGACCAGGATGTCGCCGCGCAGCCAGGTGAACAGATCGATGTGCTGCATCCGCGCCACCGGGTCCCAGCCCTGTGACTGGGCGTACACCGGCGCCGTCACATCGGTGTGCACCCATTCCGGGCGGAACCGCGGCAGCACCGCGCGCAGCTGCGCGTCCGAGAAGCTGCGCGCGTTGCCGTAATAGCGCTCCTCGAGCGTCAAGGATCCGCGGTGCAGCAGGCTCTTGCCGCGCAGACCCTCGGGCAACGGGCCGGCCATCCGGCCCACCGACTTGCGCAGGCCGCGGGGAAGGTAGTCGAAAGCCTTGAGCGACAACGGTTCCCGATAGATCGTGTAGCCGCCGAACAGCTCGTCGGCGCCCTCGCCGGAGAGCACCACCTTGACGTGTTTACGGGCCTCCCGGGCGATGAAGTACAGCGGGACCAGCGCCGGGTCGGCGACGGGTTCGTCGAGATACCAGACGATCTCGGGCAGCGCCGCGACGAACTCCTGCTGGCTGACCACCTTGGTGACGTGGCGGGCGCCGATCGCTTCGGCCGATGCGACCGCGACGTCGACCTCGGAGAACCCCTCCCGTTCGAAGCCGGTGGTGAACGTGATCAGCCGCGGGTTGTGCCGCATCGCCAGCGCCGCGATCGCGGTCGAGTCGATACCGCCGGACAGGAACGCACCCACCGTCACATCGGCACGCATGTGCTTGGCCACCGAGTCCTCGAGCGCGGCGGTGATCTCGTCGTAGCGGGACTGCTCTGTTCCCGGCCGGAATGCCACCGCGTCGAACCGCGGCTTGAAGTAACGCGTCACCTCCGGGCCGGCGCCCGGCCGGATCACAGCCGAACTGCCCGATTCCAGCCTGCGGATGCCGCGGTGCAGCGTCTCGGGTTCGGGGACGTACTGCAACACGGTGTAGTGCTCAACGGCTCGCTCGTCGATACCGAGATCGATCCCGAGCCGGTCGGCGACCTCCAGCAGGCATTTCTTCTCGCTGCCGACGACGGTGCCGCCGGGGCCGGTCGCCATGTAGAGCGGTTTGATGCCGAAGGGGTCCCTGGCACAGAACAGTTCCTGTGTGACGCTGTCCCACAGCGCGAACGCGAACATGCCGCGCAGCCGGGTCAGCGCTTCGGCGCCCCAGTGGTGGTAGGCCACCACGATGGCCTCGCCGTCACCGTCGGTGTGGAACTCCGCGCCGAACTCGGACCGCAGCGCGTCCCGCAGTTCCAGGTAGTTGTAGATTTCGCCGTTGAACACCAGCGTGTAGCGCTCCGGCGCCTCCGGCGGCCCCCACCGCAGCGGCTGGTGGCTGTGTGCGATGTCGATGATCGAGAGCCGGTTGAAACCGAGCACCACGCGGCCGTCGTGCCAGGTGCCGGGCTCGTCCGGGCCGCGGTGCCGCATCTGGGCGGTCGCTCCGGACACGGCATCGACGGTGGTGGGGGATACCTCAGAGGAAGGGTCGGTGACCAGCGCCAGAAGTCCGCACACCGCGCCAGTATGCCTGTTGCGGAGTGCGTGCAGAGATCGGCACGTGCCCACATCCACCGGTCCCTTCGCGTGCGGTCGAGGGCGTGGTCTACGCTGCGTAGTATTCGATGCAGCCGTCTGACCGGCCGCCGGTTTAACGACTTAGTAGGAGGCGCCAACGTGTCCGCTCGCGGTCCTAAGTTGGTGGCATTGTCGCTGCTTCTGGGCGGGACGGCGGTGCTACTCAGCGGGTGCAGTTGGTCTGAGGTGCTCGGCCTCGGCTGGCCCAACGGCATCACCCCGGAAGCACACCTGAACCGCGAATTGTGGATCGGTTCGGTGATCGCCGCGTTCGTCGTCGGCGCGATCGTCTACATCCTGCTGTTGTGGACGATGGCCTTCCACCGGAAGAAGAAGGGCGACACCGAGTTGCCTCGCCAGTTTGGCTACAACATGCCGCTGGAGCTGACGCTGACGGTGATCCCGTTCATCATCATTTCGGTGCTCTTCTACTTCACCGTGGTGGTGCAGGAGCGGATGCTGAACAAGGAAGACAACCCTGAGGTCGTGATCGACGTCACGGCGTTCCAGTGGAACTGGAAGTTCGGCTACCAGAAGGTCGATTTCGCCGACGGCACGCTGACCTACGACGGCGTGGACAACGCCCGCAAAGAGGCCATGACCTCGCGTCCCGAGGGCGTGGACGATCACGGCATCGAGCAGGTCGGCGCCATCTACGGCAAGAACCCCGAGGACCGTACCTACCTGAACTTCGACAAGATCGAGACCATCGGGACCTCCACCGAGATCCCGGTGCTGGTGGTGCCGGTCGGCAAGCGGGTCGAGTTCCAGATCGCCTCGGCGGACGTCATCCATGGGTTCTGGGTGCCTGAGTTCCTGTTCAAGCGGGACGTGCTGCCCAACCCCAAGGAGAACAACTCCGACAACGTCTTCCAGATCAGCGAGATCAACCAGACCGGCGCGTTCGTCGGTCGTTGCACCGAGATGTGCGGCACCTACCACGCGATGATGAACTTCGAGCTGCGTGTGGTGGAGCCCAACGACTTCAAGGCGTACCTCGATCAGCGCAGTGCCGGCAAGACCAACGCCGAGGCGTTGGAGGCGATCAATCAGTCGCCGGTGGCCGTCACCACCAAACCCTTCGACACCCGTCGCGGTGAGGGAGCACCCGAGCTGCCCCAGGCGAGCAGGTAAGGACAGCAGATGCACATCGAAGCCAGGTTGTTCGAGTTCCTGACGGCGTTCTTCGCGCTGTGCACCGTGGTGTACGTCGTGCTGACCTATATGTTCGCCCAGGGCGGTATCGAGTGGGCCGGCAGCACCGCGCTGGCGCTCACCACGGGCCTTTCGCTGATCGTCGGCACTTTCTTCCGGTTCGTCGCGCGCCGCCTCGACACCCGGCCCGAGGACTACGAGGACGCCGAGATCGCCGACGGCGCCGGAGAGCTCGGTTTCTTCAGCCCGCACAGCTGGTGGCCGATCTTCATCGCGCTGTCCGGATCGGTCGCTGCAGTTGGGCTGGCCATGTGGCTGCCGTGGCTGATCATCGCCGGCGTCTGCTTCATCCTGGTGACCGTGTCGGGTCTGGTCTTCGAGTACCACTGGGGCCCGGAGAAGCACTGACCACCGCCCCGGCGACAAGGTCACAATCAGGGCATGAGTTCACCCGCAACACGCGTCGAGCCATCCGATCGGGTGCTGCCGTTGGGTAGTGTTGCCGAGGCGCCATGAGCCGCCACGGCGACCACCGCGCCGGAGAAGCAGTCGAAAAGGATAGACGTAGATGAGCGGGCCGAATCCTCCCGGGCAGGACTCTGGCAGCTCTGGCCTCCCAGGTGAGGAGCCGGCTGGCCAGCCCACCCCGGACGAACCCACCGCCGACAATCCCGATACCGGTCAGACCGACTTCTATTCTCGGGCCTATTCGGCGCCGGAATCCGAACAGTTCGTCAGTCCGCCCTACGTGCCGGCGGACGCATCGTTGTACGACTACGACAGCTACGACGCGAACGTCGACGTCGAGCAGGCGCCGCCGCCCCGATGGCCGTGGGTGGTCGGGGTGGTTGCGATCGTTGCCGCGATCGCGCTGGTCGTGTCCGTGTCGGTGCTGGTGACACGCACCGAGACCGACAACCTGGCGACACCGACCACGACGACCACCGAATCGGTGCCCCCGGTGCAGGACGAGTTCACCACGACCGAGCCGCCGCCGCCCCCGCCGCCTCCGACCTCGGAAGAGGCTCCGCCCCCGCCGCCACCACCTGAGACCGTCACGGTCACCGAGCCGCCGCCTCCTCCACCGCCGGCCACCACGGAGGCGCCGCCTCCGCCGCCTCCGACCACGGAGGAACCGGCACCGCCGCCGCCTCCGACCACGACGCGGTCGGGACCGCGTCAGGTCACCTACTCGGTGACCGGGACGAAGGCGCCGGGCGACATCATCACCGTCACCTACATCGACGCGTCGGGTCGCAGCCGTACGCAGCGCAACGTCTACATCCCGTGGTCGTTGACGGTCACCCCGATCTCCCAGTCGGAGGTCGGCTCGGTTCAGGCTTCGAGCCTGTTTCTGGTCAGCCGGCTGAACTGCTCAATCACGACAAGCGACGGAACGGTGTTGTCGTCCAACACCAGCAACGCCGCACAGACCAGCTGTTAGACCGCAGATGACGAACCTCACCGACACCACCCGGACCCGGCCGGGCCTCGACGTCGCCACACTCGATCGCACGGATCGCCTGCTGCTGGGCGGCTGTGCCGTGGTGTGGTTGGCCGCACTGGGTGCCGCGGTCGCGGCCGTCGTGGCCTTGGTCGACCTCGCGCGAGGCCATGCGCAGTCCGCAGGGGGGTCCGGGACCCCGTGGGTGCTGTACACGATCATCGGGGTGTCTGCGGCGGTGATCGTGGCGGCTGTGCCGCTGCTGCTGCGTGCCCGGCGGACGACCGAATCGGAGGCCGTGCCCGCGCCGGCACCGCGTGCCGAGAGCGCACCGTCGCCGGTGCGCGGGCTGGACGCACCGACGGAGAAACTGCGCGTCGCGCGCCCCGTCGAGGCGAGCGGTCCGTTGCCGACGATGCCGGGGTCCTCGGCGGCGAGTTCGCCGGTGACCGACCAGATGTACCTGCGGTGCACCGCATCGATCGCGGCCGCGATGGGCGTTGCGACGCTGCTGATCTCGGCGGCGACCTATCTGATGGCCGTCGACAGCGACACTGCGGCATGGGTGCTGTACGGCCTCGCCGGCGCCGTCACCGTCGGGATGTGCGCGCTCCCGTGGTACTTCCTGCGCGAGCTGCGCTCCGACACCGAAAGCTGAGCCGGCCCGGGCGAAGACGCGGACGGCTGCGGGGAGTCTCGGGGGTCACACGAATCTGCTTTCTGCAGTGGTCTTCTCGCGCTTTGTCTGCAGAGGGTGAATGCGTGTGACGGGTGGGGCGGGGGAGGGCCCGGGACGAACCGGCCCTCTTCGGCCGACAGCTCACACAAAAAGATCCGCCCCCATCCTTGCGGCTGGGGGCGGATCTTCGTGCTTCGCGGCTCGTCAGTGGTGTCCGTTGGACGATCCGTTCGAGGAGCCGTTGCCGGAGCTGCGCTCCTGGTGCTCCCGCAGTGCGGTCAGCGCGCGATGCTCGGACGCGTGCGCCGCCTCGGTCAGCGCCTCGTGCTCGGACAGCGGGTCGCCCCGCAGGAAGCTGCCGGTGCCCGGGGCGCCCGCCGATCCCAGCTTGTTCATCCGCTTCGGCAGGGCGGCGCCCTGGTACTGCAGCGGAATCGGATGACCATGCTCGTCGACAGGACCCAGCGGCTGGTGCAGCTCGACGTAGGCGCCGTGCGGCAGCCGCTTGATGATGCCGGTCTCGACGCCGTGCTCGAGCACCTCGCGGTCGCTGCGCTGCAGCGCCACCGCCCAGCGGTAGGCGACGAAGTACACGATCGCGGGAAGCACCACCATGCCGACGCGGCCGATCCACGTCGTCGCATTGAGCGAGATGTGGAACTTCAGCGCGATGATGTCGTTCATACACGCGAAGGTCAGCACGATGTAGAACGCGATCGCGGCGGCGCCCACCGCGGTGCGGGTCGGTGCGTCACGCGGACGCTGCAATAGGTTGTGGTGCGCGTCGTCCCCGCTCAGCTTCTTCTCCAGGAACGGATACGCAGCCAGCAGCGTGAAGATCAGTCCCATGCCCACAGCCACCCACACGCCCTGCGGGATGGTGTGACCGAACGGGTAGAACTCCCATGCCGGCCACAACCGGATCAGGCCGTCCGTCCACATCATGTAGAAGTCCGGCTGGCTGCCCGCCGACACCTGGGACGGCTTGTAGGGGCCGATCGTCCACACCGGGTTGATCTGGAGCAGGCCGCCCATCAGACCGAGGATGCCGACCGTCACCGCGAAGAACGCACCCGACTTGATCGCGAACACCGGCATGACGCGCACGCCGACGACGTTGGTCTCGGTGCGGCCGGGGCCGGGGAACTGCGTGTGCTTCTGGAACCAGACCAACGCGAGGTGAACACCGATGAGCGCCAGGATGATTCCCGGAATCAGCAGAATGTGCAGCGCATAGAGGCGGGGGATCAGGATCTCGCCGGGGAAGTCGCCGCCGAACAGCGCCCAGTGCATCCAGGTGCCGACGATCGGGATGCCCATCGTGATGCCCGACAGCGCGGCGCGGATGCCGGTGCCCGAGAGCAGGTCGTCGGGCAGCGAGTACCCGAAGAAGCCTTCGAACATGGCCAGGATCAGCAGCAGCGAGCCGATCACCCAGTTCGCCTCACGCGGGCGACGGAACGCGCCGGTGAAGAAGACACGGGCCAGGTGGACCATGATGGACGCGGCGAACAGCAGCGCCGCCCAGTGGTGGACCTGACGGACGAACAGGCCGCCGCGCACCTCGAAGCTGATGTCCAGCGTCGTCTCGTAGGCGCGGGACATGCCGACCCCGCGCAGCGGCTGGTACACGCCGTCATAGGTGACGTGCGCCATCGACGGATCGAAGAACAGCGTCAGGTAAACGCCCGTGATGAGCAGCACGATGAAGCTGTACATCGCGATCTCGCCCAGCAGGAACGACCAGTGCGTGGGGAAGA